>DATLOW010000299.1:0-40536 GCA_035536055.1 Paraburkholderia sp.
GCCGCTGCGGCAACTGGCGGCGAGCGCGGCGCTCGTCACGGTCGACCGGCTGCATACGCGGATGAACGTCGATAATGCGCCGCGCGAACTCGCCGCGCTGATCGGGTCGCTGAACTCGATGCTCGCGCGTCTCGCAGGCGGGTTTCAGCGGATGTCGCAATACACGGCGGATCTCGCGCACGACATGCGAACTCCGCTCGCCAACTTGCGCGGCGCGACCGAAGTGGCGTTGTCCCGCAGCCGCAGCGCCGACGAATATCAGGTGACGCTCGAATCGAATCTCGAGGAATGCGAGCGCCTGTCGCGGATGATCGAAAGCGTGCTGTTTCTGGCGCGCGCCGAGCATCCGCAATTCGTTACCCGCATGAAGCCGCTCGATGCGCATGCGGAACTGACGCGCGTGGCCAACTATTTCGAGGGCCTCGCCGAAGAAGCAGGGGTCCAGGTGCAGGTCAGCGGCGGCGGCGAAGTGAGTGCGGACGCCGAGCTGTTCCGGCGCGCCGTCAGCAATCTGCATGCGAATGCGATTCGCCATACGCCGCGCGGCATGGCGATCGAACTGAGCGCCGAGCCGACTGCGCAAGGCTTGCGCGTAACCGTCGCGAACCAGGGCTCGCATCTGGAGCCGGCCGCGCTCGAACGGGTGTTCGACCGCTTCTACCGCGCCGATCCCGCGCGCGGCAACGTAGCGCTTGGCCCCGCTTCCACTGGGCTCGGGCTGGCAATCGTGCGTTCCATCATGGAACTGCACGGCGGCAGTGCGCACGCGCAGAGCGACGCCGACAGCACGCGCTTCATTCTGGATTTTCCGCGGAAGTAAGCACGCTGCTGCTCCAGCCGCCGCCCAGCGCCCGGAGCAGCTGCACGCTCGCGTCGACGCGCCGCGCGTCGATCTGGTCGACGGTGCGCTCGTTGGCGAGCGCAGTGGTCTGCGAAGTCGCCACGTCGAGGTAGCTGACTGCGCCGGCGTGAAACTGATTCGTGGTCAACTGCAGCGCGTGCTGCGCGGCGTCGGACGCCAGTTGTGCGCTGCGCGCTTCGTTCGACAGGGTCTGCAGCGTGGACAGCTGGTCTTCGACCTGCTGGAACGCGGCCAGCACGGTCTGCCGGTAGTCCGCCACGGTACCGTCGTACTGCGCACGCGCGCCCTGCAGCGCGGCGGCACGGCGCCCGCCGTCGAACAGCGTGCCGGCGAGCTGCGAACCGAGCGACCAGAACAGGCTCGGCGCAGTCAGCCACGGCGCGAAATACGAACTCTCGAGGCCGGCGCTGGCCGACAAGGTCAGGTTCGGATAGTACGCGGCCCGCGCCTCGCCGATCTGCGCATTGGCGGCCGCCACGCGCCGTTCGGCGGCCGCGATGTCGGGACGCCGTTCGAGCAGTTGCGACGGCAGCCCTGCCGGAATCGACGGCACCGCGACTGCGGCGGCCCGCGCCGGCAACGCAAACGACGAGGCCGGCACGCCGGTCAGCGTCGCGATCGCGTGCACCAGTTGCGCGCGCTGCACGTCGAGGTCGGTATCCTGGGTGCGCGCGGTTTCCAGTTGCGTCTGCGCCTGCGCGACGGCCGCGGAATCGATCGCGCCGCTGTTGAACTGCTGCTGCAGGATCGACAGCGCCGCGGCATAAGCCGTCACGGTATCGTCGAGCAGCTTCTTCTGGATATCGATTGCGCGCACATCGAAGTAGTCGGCGGCCAGATCCGACTGCATCGCCAGCCGCACGCCGGCGAGGTCCGCCGCGCTCGCCTGCGCATTGGCCTGCGCGTTGACCGTCGCATCCTCGACGCGGCCGAACAGATCCGGCTCCCAGCTCGCCGCGACGCCCACCGAATAATCCGGCACCGTGTGCCCCGCAAGACCGCGATGCACAATGTTTTGCGACGTGCGGAAGCGTTCCTGCGCGACGCCGGCGGTAACGGTGGGGAAAAATCCCGCGCGCTGATAGGCGACCATCGACCGCGCGCTCTGCAATTGCGCGACGGCTTTCTGGACCGTCTGATTCGATATGTCGATGCGGGTTTCGAGGCGATCGAGTTCGTCGTCGCCGAACAGCGTCCACCATGGGCCGCGCGACGCCTGATCGGCCGGTGCGGCGACGCTCCAGCCGGGCGCGGCCGCGGCGCCGGCGGCGGGCGCGGTCGCGTAGCTCGCCGGCACGTCGACCGATGGCTTCGTGTACGGCGGCAGCGTCGTGCATGCCGCGAGCAGCGCAGCAGCGCCGGCGGACATCACAGTCGTGCGGATCAACAACGCAGCTTGCTTGCGCATTTTTCGGCTCCTGGATCGGCTCACCGTTGCGGTGCGGTGTGTGACGCTGCGGCTACCTGGTTGGGCGCACCCGTCGCGATTTGCACCGGCTCGCCCGCGACGATCGCATCGCCCGGGTTGTTGATTACGCGATCGCTGTTCGACACCCCGGTCGCAATCTCGACATAGGTGCCGAAATCGCGGCCGATCGTCACGGTCTTCAACTGCACCTTGTCGTCGGCGCCGACCGTGGCGATCGTCACGCCGTCCGGCCGAAACAGCAGCGCACTGACCGGCAGCTCGAGCAGCGGATGCTGCTGCGTCACCTGCAGATGCACCTGCGCGTATGCGCCGGGCAGCAGCGCACCGTCGCGATTGTCGACGTCGACTTCGACGCGCAGCGTGCGGCTGGACGGATCGATCGCATCGGCGCTGCGCGCGACGTGCGCGGTGAAACGCCGGCCCGGATACTGTTGCGTGCTCAGATACACCGGCGTACCCGCGCTGACCTGGCTTGCTTCGTCCTGCGGCACGTCGACGAACACGCGCAAGGTGCCGGTTTGCTCGACATGGAACAGCTCGCCCGGCGGCGTCGCGAGGCCCGGTGTGCCGCCCGCGGTAACGAGTGCACCGACGTCGACATTGCGCGCGGTCACCACACCGTCGAACGGCGCGCTGACTTTTTCGTACGACACAAGCTCGCTCAGCCGCGCGACATTGGCCTGCGCGGACGACAGAATCGCGGCCTTGGCCTGCATGTCGCTGGTTTTCGCATCCGCGTCCTGCGGCGCAACCGATTGTGTCTGCAACATTTGCTGCCAGCGCTGCGCGGTGGTCTTCGCGTACGCATAGTTGGCCTGCGCGGTGGCCGCGTCGGCACGCGCCTGACGCAGTTCCGCATCGAGCTCGGGGGTTTCGATCACGGCAAGCGTCTGCCCCGCTTTCACTTTTGCGCCGATGTCGGCGTACCAGTGCTGTACATAGCCGCTGGTGCGCGCATAGACCGATGCATCCGCGAACGGCATCACCGATGCCGGCAGCAGCAGTTCGTGCTGTGCCGGTGCGTGCGTCGGCACGACGATCGAAACCGGCAACGCATGCTGTGCGGCGACCTGTTCGGTCAAGGCGGTTTGCGCGGACAGTCGGGGCACTACGCCGATCGTCAGCAGCGCGGCGGCCACGCATGCAAGCGCAACCGGCAGCGCGTAGCGACGCCGCGCGTGCGGTTCGCTGGGCTGCTGCTGCAGGTTCGGCGCCTGCACGTCTGCGCCGGCATCGTTTCTAGCGGTTCTGTCTTCCGAAGTTTTCATCGCAGTTCCTTGAGCAAACGCATGGCAAACGGATCTATCGCGCTTCACGCGTGGGTGGCCGGTTCGGCAAGCTCGGCCGCGCGCGCCGCTCGACGCCGCGCCAGCCAGCTATGCACGATGCCGAACACGACCGGCACGAAAATCAGCGTCGACAACGTGCCCGCCGCCAGTCCGCCGATCACCGCGCGGCCGAGCGGCGCGTTCTGTTCACCGCCGTCGCCGAGCCCCAGCGCCATCGGCAGCATGCCGATCAGCATCGCGAGCGCGGTCATCAGCACCGGGCGGAAGCGGCTGAAGCCTGCTTCGAGCGCCGCGTCGAACGGTTGTGCGCCGGCCGCGAGCTTCTCGCGCGCCGTGTTGATCACCAGAATGCTGTTTGCGGTCGCAATGCCGATGCACAGGATCGTGCCGGTCAGCGCCGGCACGCTCAGCGTGGTGTGGGTGGCGAACAGCATCCAGGAGATGCCCGCAAGCGAGGCCGGCAAGCCGCTGACGATGATCAGCGGATCGAGCCACGACTGGAAATTGACCACCATCAGCAGATAGACGAGCGCGACCGCAAACACGAGTCCCAGACCGAGCCCGCTGAACGACTGGTTCATCGACTGCACCTGGCCGCGCATCACGATCGACGAACCGGGCGGCAGCTGCGCACGCGCCTCTTCGACCAGCCGGTTCACGTCGTCGGCCACGCCGCCGAGATCGCGGCCCTGCGCCGACGCGAAAATATCGAGCACCGGTTGCACGTTGTAGTGAGACACCACCGCCTGCTGCGTGCCGCGCGACATCGTGCCGAGCGTGCCCAGCAGGTTTTGCGGCGCAGCCGCAAGCTTTTGCGTGGTCAGCGGAATATTCGCGAGCGTCTGCAGCGAGTGAACGTCGTACTGCGGCATCTCGGTGACCAGCGGATAGCTGACGCCGTTCTTCGGATCGAGCCAGAAATTCGGCGTGGTCTGCGAACTGCCGGACAGCGCGATCAACATGTTCTGCGCCACGTCGCGCTGCGTCAGCCCGGCTTCAAGCGCCTTGGTGCGATCGACGTCGATATCGATCGACGGATCGTCGCCCGGCTGCTGGATGCGCGCGTCGACGAGTCCGCGCACGCCGCGCAGCCTCGCGAGCAGTTGCGTGGCGACCGCGCGGTTAGCGGCCAGCTTGTTGCCGACGATCTGCACGTCGATCGGCGCCGGCAGGCCGAAGTTCAGAATCTGGCTGACGATGTCGGCCGGCAGGAACGCGAACGTGACGCCGGGAAACGATGCGTTCAGCACGTTACGCAGTTTCGCGACGTATTCGGCGGTCGGTTTGTGCTTCGGTTTCAGCGTGATCAGGATGTCCGCATCGGCCGAGCCGATCGGGTCCGACGAGTCGTAGGTCAGGTTGATGCCGCTCACCGGCACGCCGATGTTGTCGAGTACCGACGCCTGTTCCGCCGGCGGAATCACGGTGCGGATTTTCGCTTCCACTTCGTCGGTGATGCGTGCCGTTTCTTCGATGCGGGTGCCGGTCGGCGCGCGCAGATGCAGGCGGATTTCACCGGTATCCACCGAGGGGAAGAAATCGCGGCCGACGAACGGCAGCAGCACGAGCGAGCCGATGCACAGCAGCAGAAACAGCGGCACGAAACGACGGCGGCGCACGATGGCCCGTTCCAGGCCGCCGCGATACGTATGACGCACGCGTTCGAAGCGCTGTTCGAACGCAGCCTGAAAGCCCGTGAGCGCCCGCACCAGCGGATTCGATGCGCGCCGCGCCTTGGTGCCGTCGCGTTGCGCGCCGCCGCGGGCCCGCATCAGATACATCGCCAGCGTCGGAATCAACGTGCGCGAGAAGAAATACGACGCGCACATCGCAAACACCACGGCTTCCGCGAGCGGCACGAACAGGTAGCGCGCGACGCCGGACAGCAGAAACATCGGCACGAATACGATGCAGATCGACAGCGTCGATACGAAGGTGGGCACCGCGATCTCGCCTGAGCCGTTCAGGATCGCGTCGTGCAATGGCGCGCCGTTCTCCAGATGATGCGTGATGTTCTCGATCGCAACCGTTGCGTCGTCAACCAGAATGCCGACCGCGAGCGCAAGGCCGCCGAGCGTCATGATGTTGATGGTCTGGCCGAGCGCGGACAGCGCGATCAGCGAAGTCAGCACCGCGAGCGGAATCGATACCGCGATAATCAGTGTCGCGCGCCAGCTGCCGAGAAACAGCAGGATCATGGCGGCCGTCAGACACGCGGCGATCGCTGCCTCGCGCACCACACCGTCGATCGCCGATTTGACGAACACCGACTGGTCCGACAGCGGCGTGATGTGCAGCGCATGCGGCAAGCCGGCGGCGATATTCGGCAGCATCGTCTTGACCTGCTGGATGATCGTAAGCGTCGACGCGCTGCCGGTCTTTTCCACTTCGAGCAGCGCCGCGCGCTTGCCGTCGCTACGCACGATATTGGTTTGCGGCGCGTATCCGTCGATCACGTGCGCCACGTCACGCACGTAGACCACCGTACCGTTGACCGTCTTGATCGGCAGATCGTTGAGCGCCGCGATCGACGCGGTGCTGCCGTTCATTTCGACGTTGTATTCGCGCGTGCCGATCTTTGCGGTGCCACCGGGCAGAATCAGGTTCTGCGCGTTGACGGCGTTGACCACGTCGAGCGGCGCAAGACCTTTGGCCTGCAGTTTGGCGGCATCGAGTTCGACCATCACCTGGCGAATCTTGCCGCCGAACGGCAGCGGCACCGCGGCGCCCTGCACCGTAGCAAGCTGCGTGCGGATAAAGCTGTTGCCGAGGTCGTACAGCTGTTGCTCGGGCAGGGTCTTGCTCGACAGGCCGAGTTCCAGCACCGGCACCGTCGAAGCGTTGTACGTGATGATGTTCGGCGGCAGCGTGCCGGGCGGCAGCAGCCGCAGAATCGATTCGGAGTTCGCGGACGCCTGGGCGATGGCGCGGTTGATGTCCGCGCCCGGGTGGAAAAACACCTTCACCACCGCCACGCCGTTCAGCGATTGCGACTCGATATGCTCGATGTCGTCGACGTCGGAGGTCAGCGCCCGTTCGTAATTCGACGTGATCCGATGCGCCATGTCCTCCGCGGAAAAGCCGTTGAAGCTCCACACGATGCTGACCACCGGCACGTCGATGTTCGGAAAGATGTCGGTCGGCGTGCGCACGATCGCGAGCGGTCCGAGGATAAACAGCAGCACCGCCAGCACGATAAACGTATAAGGCCGCTGCAACGCTAGTTTGACGATCCACATGGCAGGCTCCCTCGGCAACTGACCCCGGTATCGGTGGCTGCCGGAGGGCAGCGCTGATCGGGCTCTCGATGGGATGCAAGTGTGCGGGAGGGGCCATTACCCTCGGGCGTCGCGAAGGTTACGAATCTGTTATCTGCGACGCGGGTTTGCTAGCGCGCTGTCAGCTGGCGCTGCGCGATATGCGGCACGCGGCCGCGCGCCTGCGCGCGCCGGCCAGCGCGCGGATTGACGATACAGGACGGAGTTTGACCGTTTCGGCCGCGACGTGAAGCGAGACGCCAAATAAGCCGCGCGTGCCTAACGGCGCGGCTTGATGCCGAGATCTTTTGCCTTGCGCACGAGGTCCGGCACCGAGCGGGAGTTCATTTTTTTCATCACCTGGCTGCGGTGCAGCTTGATGCAGTCTTCGCTGACGCCTAGCGCCCCCGCGATCTGCTTGTTCAGCAGCCCGGTGATCACCAGATGCAACACTTCCCGCTCGCGCGTGGAAAGCCGCTGGTAACTGGTTCGCAACGGCTTCAGACGCTGCTCTTCGGCGCGCCTCGTGTGGTCGAGCGCCAGCGCGTCGTGTATGGCATCGAGCAGTTCCTGATCGCGAAACGGCTTGGCCAGAAAATTGACTGCGCCCGCCTTCATCGCCTGCACCGACATCGCGATATCGCCATGACCGGTGATGAACAGAATCGGCATGCGCATATCCAAACGATGACAATCGCGCTGGAAAGCAAGGCCGCTTTCGCCGCGCAGACGGATGTCGAGCACCAGACAGCTGGTTGCGTCGGGCCGCTCGAACGCCAGAAAGGCCGCCGACGACTCGAACGTCTCGACGCGGTAACCGACCGACAGCAGCAGCGAAGCGAGGGTTGCGCGCATCGCCGGATCATCGTCGACGATATACACAATGGGCTGCGTGCCGGTCGCGTGAGGTTGCGGCAAAGCCTCACCGGCATGTACGACGGAACGGTATACCGCGGTGTTTTCGCTGTGAATGTGCATGAGATATTGGCGGCTGTGGGGTCACGGGAGAACCAACTTCTCATTATCTGGATTCGTGATGCCTTGTATGCCACCATGCGTTTCGCAGCATGGCAGCATCGACGAGATGATCATCCGCGCGCTTACCTTTCCACAAGTATACACATCGTATACGTTGCGTAATGTAACGCGCTTGCTATGATGGCCCAGCGCTGCACGCCTCTTCACGATTGCACTTGCGAATCGGCAATTTACTGCAACGATGAACCACTCAAGCGATGCCGCACACGCGTACGCGCGCACTTCGACCTACTCGTCGAGTTCGATTCTGAAGGCCGGCCAGGAGCTGTTGGTACGTTGTGTGGACAATCATAACGGCGCCCGTCTGATCGTTGTTGCCACAACCGACGACCCTGCATGCAGCGAGCGTCTGCAAGCGCAGTTCGACCTGCGCCAGCGGCTCGATCGCGCGTGGGCCGCGGTGCCTGTCGAGCTGTCGCGCTACGCCGGACGCAGCGCGCTGATCCTGTCTGACCCGGGCGGCATACCGCTCGCCGATTGCCTTCAGCAAGGCTTCGACGTCGCTGCGTTCCTGCGGATCGCCGAAGCATTGGCCGCGGCAGTCTCGAACAGCCATGCGGCAGGGCTCGTGCACGGCAATCTGAACCCCGGCGACCTGCTGGTCGATTGCGCGGCGGGCCACTGCTGGCTGATGGGCTTCGCACATTGCGCTCACGCCGAGCACCTTTGCGAAACCAACGCGTCAGCGGGCTCCACCGCATACCGCGCGCCGGAACAAACCGGCTGCGTCAGCAGCGCAATCGACGCGCGAACGGACATCTACGCACTCGGATGCGTGTTCTACGAAATGCTGACCGGTTTGCCGCCGTCGACGCCCTGCGCTGCCGCACCTGCGCGGCGCGCGGCGCTCGTCGCGCCGCTGTCCGCATGCGCACCCGGCATCCCGGCACAGCTCGCGGCCATCGTGATCAAGATGCTCGCGCGGCTTCCCGACGAACGGTATCAGTCGGTGGCCAGCCTCGCGAGCGACCTCGCGCAATGCCGCGCGCGCTGGCATGAAAGCGGCACGCTTGCGTCGTTTCCGCTCGATCTGCGCAGCATCGGCCGGCGCTTCAAGCACCCGGGAAAACTGTATGGGCGCGCGAGCCAACTCGCCTCGCTCACCGCATCGTTCGAACGGGTGGCCGCGAGCGGTAAAACCGAGTTCACGCTGTTGACCGGCTACTCCGGGTCGGGCAAATCGGCGCTGGTGGCCAGCCTCGCCGCGCAGCTGCGCGACGTCCCGCATCACTATGCGGCCGGCAAATGCGATCCGTTGAAAGCGAGCGTGCCGTACTTCGCGCTGGTGCAGGCGTTCCAGGCGCTGCTGCGGCCCGTGCTCGGCGCCAGCGAAGCGGCCTTCGAAGCGATGCGCGCGAAACTCACTGAGACGCTCGGCGTCAATGCGGGTGTCCTCGCCGCGCTGGTGCCGAATGCGTCGATCGTGCTTGGCCCGGTGCCGCCGGTTCCGCAATTGACGCCGCAATTCGAACGCATACGCTTTCTGCGCGTCGCCGCGCAGTTGCTCGGCGCGTTTGCTTCGGCACAAACACCGCTGGTGCTGTTTCTCGACGATCTGCAATGGGCCGATGCCGGCACGCTCGCCGTGATCAGGCATCTGCTCACCGATGACCGCGTGCGCTACGTGTCGATCGTCGCCGCGTACCGCGATACCGGCGCGCAGTCCGCCGCCACGCTGCAATGGCTGAACGACACGCGCAATCAAATGGCGATCGTGCCGACGCGGCCATTGCGCACCACCGACCTCGCCGAGTTCATCTCCGATACGCTGACCTGTACGCTGGCCGACGCCATACCGCTCGCCAGGTTCGTCGAAAGTCAGACCGGCGGCGAGCCGTTCTTCGCGATCCGCCTGCTTGCGTCGCTTGCCGACGAAGGCCTGATCGCTTTCGACTACCGGCAATCCCGCTGGTCGTGGAACCTGAATCAGGCCCGCGCAAACGGCCACACCAACAACATCGTCGACTTCATGCGGCAGCGCATCGCCAGCCTGTCGTTGCCGGCGCAAGCCGCGCTGTGTTACCTGTCGTGCCTCGAAAGCGCTTCGGCCGATACCCTTGCCGTTGCCGCCGGTATGTCGGCCGCGCAAACGCAGCTCGCGCTCGACGAAGCGCAGAAGCTCGACCTCGTGTTCCAGCATGCCGACGAATGGCGCTTCTGGCACGATCGCGTACGCGAGGCGGTCTACGCTTCGATCTGCGACACCGACAAGGAGGCCTTGCACCTCGAAGCAGGCCGAAGGCTCGCCGCGTGGCCGATGCTCGATCTGCAAGGCGATCCGCTGTTCGCGGTCGTCAACCAGATCAATCGCGGCCTGCCGCTTGTCGATGCGCCGGCCGAACGCGAGGCATTCGGCCGCCTGAACCTCGCCGCAGGCCGGCGCGCACGCGATGCCGCAGAGCATGTATCGGCGCTCGAATACTTCGTTGCCGCCACCCATCTGCTGGCAGGCGCGCGCGATGCGACGGCGCGCTACGCCGCGCAGTTTCACCGCGCCGAGTGCGAATTTCTGACCGGCGCCGCGGACGCCGCGCTAGTCCGGCTGCGCCGCCTGCAACGCCGCTTTCTCGATCTGCAGCTGCGTGCGCAGGTCACGCGCCTGTTGCTGACCATCCTGAGCGCACGCGACCAGATGGACGACGCGCTCGAAGTCGCGCTCGCCTATCTACGGCAGGCCGGTCAGCAGCTGCCGTCGCTGCCGGGCGCCGACGACGTCGATCGCGAGTTCGCCTGTGTGATCAGGTTGATGCACGGCCGCGTGCCGCACGATCTGCTCGACTTGCCGCCGATGCGCAACGCGCAGTTGCGCAGCATCATGGACGTCTATGTGGGCCTGTATCCGGTCGCGCTGTTTCTCGACCGGAACCTGCGCGACTTCGTGCTGTTGCGCATCACGTCGCTGAGCCTGCAGCATGGCCACTGCGACGCGTCCACCCACGCGTACGCCGCGGCGATCCGCGCGTTCGGCGCGCGCTACGGCGACTACCAGACCGGTTTCGAGTTCGGCGAGCTGGCGATGAAGCTGATCCAGAACGACGATCCCGGCAGCACGAAGGTGCGCGCGCAACTGACGGTCGGCGCCTCCGTGCTGCCATGGTCGAAGCCGGCCGTCGATGCGCTGGCGCTGATCCGCGAAGCGGTGCGCGGCGCGTCGGCGATCGGCGATCTGAACTTCGAGCTCTATTCGCGGCGCAATCTGGGCAGCCTCCTGATCTTTTCGGCAGCGCCGGTCCGCCAGGCGCTAAGGGAAGCCGATGCGGGATTCGACCTCGCCAGAAGGTTCAGAATCGACCTGATGGCCGACGCATTCATGGTGCAGATCTGCATGCTGCGCGAACTGTGCGGCATGCCGACCGACGACGCGTCGCTGCTGACGGCCGGCTACGATCCGCACTGGCGCGAACGCATTGCGGTGCAGCCGGATCGGCCGCGCTCGATCGCCGCCTGTGCGTTCTGGACGCACCGCATGCAGCTATGCCTGACGTTCGGCGACTTCGCGGCCGCGCTGAGCGCCGAGCGTGCCGCGCGGAAATACGCGTGGATCTCCGACTCGTTCGTCGAGATCGTCGACTATGCGTGCTATGGCGCGTTGGCGCATGCCGAAGCGCTGCTCGCCTGCGCGCCCGCGATCGTTCCCGAACACGTGGTCGCGCTGTACGACCGGCATAATAGGCTGGCGGCGTGGGTGCGCTTTTGCCCGCAGAATTTTCGCGCCCGCCTGACACTCGTCGAAGCGCAGATTGCCTGTGTCGAACGACGCTGCACCGACGCCGAGCGTCTGTTCGAAGCCGCGATCGACGACGCGCGCCAGCATGGCTTCGCACAGATCGAAGCGCTGGCTGCCGAAGCCGCTGCCCGGCACTACGAGCGCCGCGGCCTGAGCATCGTCGCGCGGTCCTACCTTCGCCTCGCGCGCGAAGCGTATGCCGGTCTCGGCGCACGGGCGAAAGTGCACGCGCTCGATTCGACCCGCAAGCCGGACAACGCGACGCTGATCCCGCACGGCCACCACACCGCCGATCGGCCGGATGCCGAACGCAATGCGGCGCAATCCGCGAATCCCCATGCACGCTCCGGCGAAATCGTGCTGAGCCAGCTGGCCGGCATCATCGTGACCAGTTCGATCGAATTCGCCGGCGCGCAGCTCGGCGTGCTCGCGCTGTACAAAGGCGGCGCGCTGCAGATCGCCGCGAAAGCGCAGATGACGCGCGACGGCGCGACGCTGTCGATGCAGCCGGCCGACGTATCTGCACGCGAGCTGCCCGCCTCGATCCTGCAGACGGTCGCACGTACCCACGTGCATGTGGTGCTCGACGATGCGCCGCAGGATGGCGAATTTGCGCAGGATCCTTACCTGCTGGCTCATCGTCCGCGTTCGGTGGTCTGCATGCCGATCGTGCAGCAATCGCGCACCACCGGCATCCTGTACCTCGAAAACCGCATGGCGGCGCGGATCTTCACGCCAAAAAAGATCGAGGTGCTGCTCGCGCTCGCCACCCACGCCGCCGTCACGCTGGAAAACGCGGAACTGTACGCGCGGCTCGCCGAGGAATCCCGCCAGCGGGATCGCGCCGTCGACGCGCTGCGCGATTCGCAAAAGGAGCTGGCACGGGTCAAACCGCTGATCACGATGCGCGAGCTGATCGGCTCCGTCGTGCACGAGGTCGCGCAGCCGTTGACCAGCGTCGGCACCGCGGCCAGCGCGGCCTTGAACTGGCTGCGCGCGGCGCCGCCGGACATCGGCCACGCCCGCTCGATGGTCGAGCAGATCGTCGAACAGAGTTCGCGCGGCCGCAACATCGTGCGCAGCTTGCGGGCGCTGGTCGGCAACGCCACGCCGTGCTTCGAGCTGTTCGATCTGAACGACGCGATCGGCGACACGCTCGCGCAGCTGCAAAGCCGCCTCGGCGAAGCGGAGATCCAGCTGGAAGTGCGTTCGCCGGGGCGCGAACTGCAGGCGTACGGTGACCGCGTCCAGTTGCAGCAGGTCGTGTTCAATCTCGTCTCCAACGCGGTCGACGCGATGACGACCATGACCGGCCGCCAACGCATGCTGACAATCGATACATCCGAAGGCGCGACCGGCGAGATCGTGGTGGCGGTCGAAGACACCGGACCCGGCATTGCGCCATCGGTCGCGGGGCGGCTGTTCACGCCGTTCGTCACCACACGCAAGGAGGGTCTCGGCATGGGCCTCGCGATCTGCAGCATGATCGTCGACGCGCATGGCGGCGAACTGACCGCCGAGGCCGGTGCCCAGGGCGGCGCCGTGTTCCGCTTTTCGATCCCGAAGCCGGTGGAGTGTGTGCTGAACGCCGGCGGCGGCTGATCCGGGCACCTGAACTAACACGAACGTATACCGGCGCTCACGCAGATATGAGTGTCGCTACCCTTCGGTAGCCTACGTTTGCGTGCGCCGCGTCGCTATAGTTCTTCAGGCACTTTCGTCGAGAAGAACCATGCCGAACTGGAACACCAACCGATCTGACAAGAGCTCGAGAATCGCGGCCGCCGCCGCGCATGCCGACGGCAAGCGGGTCGCCGCGAGCGCGGCGACTGCGCTGCTGCAGGCTGTGATCCGGCCCGGCGACCGCGTGTGCCTCGAAGGCGATAACCAGAAGCAGGCCGATCTGCTGGCGCGCGCGCTGGCGGCAGCCGATAGCCGGGTCCTGCACGATCTGCATATGGTGCAATCCGGCGTCGTGCTGCCCGAACACCTCGACGTGTTCGAGCGCGGCATCGCCACGCGGCTCGACTTCGCGTATTCGGGGCCGCAGGCGCAACGGATCGCGCAGATGCTGTACGCAGGCAAGATCGAGTTGGGCGCGGTGCACACGTACCTCGAACTGTTTGCGCGCTACTTCGTCGACCTGACGCCTAAAGTCGCGCTGGTGGCGGCCGTCAGCGCCGACCGGCAGGGCAATCTGTACACCGGCGCGAATACCGAAGACACGCCGACCGTCGTCGAGGCGACCGCCTTCAGCAACGGCATCGTGGTGGCGCAGGTGAGCGACATCGTCGAGCATCTGCCGCGCATCGATATTCCCGGCGATCAGGTGGATTTCGTCGTCGATGCGGGCCGGCCGTTTTACGTCGAGCCGCTGTTCACGCGCGACCCCGCCGCGCTGACGGAACCGCAGATTCTGACCGCGATGCTGGCCATCAAGGGCATCTACGCGCGTTACGGCATTACGCGGCTCAATCACGGTATCGGCTTCAATACGGCGGCCATCGAGCTGCTGCTGCCGACCTTCGGCGAACGTCTCGGCCTCAAGCATCGCATCGCCACGCACTGGGCACTCAATCCGCACCCCACGCTGATTCCCGCGATCGAGTCCGGATGGGTCAAACAGATTCACAGCTTCGGCTCCGAAGTCGGCATGGACGATTACATCCGCGCGCGCTCCGATGTGTTCTTCACCGGCGCCGACGGTTCGCTGCGCTCGAACCGCGCGTTCTGCCAGACTGCCGGCCACTACGCGTGCGACCTGTTTATCGGTTCGACGTTGCAGATCGACCTGCACGGCAACTCGTCGACCGTCACCAGCGCGCGGATCGCCGGCTTCGGCGGCGCGCCGAACATGGGGGCCGACGCGCGCGGCCGGCGTCATCCGAGCGCGCCGTGGCTGCAGGCCGGCAACGAGGCGGACCACAGCGCGCAACCGCTGCTGCGCCGCGGACGCAAGCTCGTCGTGCAGATCGGCGAGACCTTCGGCGATAAAAATCTGCCGCTGTTCGTCGAACAGCTCGATGCATTGCAGCTCGGCGAGCAGCTGCGGCTGCCGCTTGCGCCAGTGATGATTTACGGCGACGACGTCACGCATATCGTCACCGAGGAAGGCATTGCGAACCTGCTGCTGTGCCGCGACGCGCAGGAACGCGAACAGGCGATTCGGGCTGTGGCCGGCTTTACCGAGGTGGGCCGCCGGCGCGACCACAGAAAGGTTGCCGAATTGCGCACGCGCGGCGTCGTGCAGCGGCCCGAAGACCTCGGCATCGCCGCGCTCGACGCCGACCGGCGCATGCTCGCGGCACGCTCGATCAAGGACCTCGTGCACTGGTCCAAAGGCCTGTATCAACCGCCTTCAAGATTCCGGAACTGGTAGGAGCGTCACCATGGAACACCTCGTGTACCGTTTCAACGTAGACCGGCGTGCCAGCGGCAAGCGGCTCTATGCGCTGGTCGGCGTGGTCGCCTCGGGCGATCTCGAAGTGCTGGTCGAACGCGCTCTGCCCGACAGCCACTGCGAAGTGATCGTCAATACCGCCGTGCGCGGCTTTGCCGACGTATGGGAAGCGGTGGTCGGCGACTTCATCGCGCGGCGCCCGGCAGGCGGCCTTCGCCTGTCCGTCAACGACGGCGGCGCGCGTCCCGACATGGTATCGCTGCGCCTTGCGCAGGCCGTCGCATCGATTGTGGAGGATGCCCGATGAAACCCGTGCCGCAACCTGCTGTGCCCGGCGAGCCAACCCATCGCGCAGCCCTCACCTGGTATGAATCGACCGCGCGGCAACGTATCGCGGGATTGCTGGACCGGGGCAGCTTCAACGAATTTGTCGGGCCGATGCAGCGCGAGACCAGCCCGCATCTGGCGATGTTCGATCTGCCCGCGCAATTCGACGACGGCATGATCGTCGGCCGAGGCACGCTCGACGGCACCGCGGTGCTGGTCGCCGCCCAGGAAGGCCGTTTTATGGGCGGCTCGTTCGGCGAGGTGCACGGCGCCAAGCTGACTGGGCTGTTGCGCGCGGCGCGCGATACGCAGTCGAGCGCCGTGCTGCTTCTGTTCGACACCGGCGGGGTCCGCTTGCAGGAGGCCAATGCCGGCGAACTGGCGATCGCCGAAATCATGCGTGCGGTGTATGAGGCGCGTCTTGCCGGCGTGCCGGTGATCGGCCTCGTCGGCGGACGGGCGGGATGCTTTGGCGGCGGCGCTTTGATCGCCGCATGCTGCTCGGCGCTGGCGGTGTCCGAAGCAGGCCGGATCGGCGTGTCCGGTCCGGAGGTGATCGAAACCCATCGCGGCATCGAGGAATTCGATTCGCGCGACCGCGCCCTGGTGTGGCGTACCACCGGCGGCAAGCACCGCTGGCTGTGCGGCTCGGCCGAGCGCTTCGTCGACGATTCGATCGGCGCATTCCGCGCGACTGCGCTGGTGCTGCTCGCGCAACATGCCGCGGCCGGACTCGACTCGCTGCTGCGGGAACAGGCGCGCCTCGAGCGGCGGCTGGTCCGCTTCGGCGAGTGCGACGACGCGCTGCAGATCTGGCGCGCAATGGGCGCCGGCTTGCCTGCGGCGCTGCCTGAACTCGATTACGCCGGCTTCATGGAACAGGGCGCACCGATCCGGGAGGCCAGCGATGACGCTCGATGAAATTCTGCAATCGCTGTTTCCGCATGGCTGCCAGCTGGACGGGCACGACGGCATTCTGTATGGCCATGCGACGCGTACGACCGGTGACGCGGTGCAGATCATCGGTGTGACGAACGGCGTCGCGCCCGGGGTCGACGAAGCGGCGCGCCTGTCGCGCTATCTGCTCGACGTGCTCGAGCGCGCGCAACGCGAGCCGATCGTCGTGCTGGTCGACAGCAGTAGCCAGCGGATGAGCAAACGGGACGAGCTGCTGGGCCTGAACGAATATCTGGCGCATCTGGCCAAGTGCCTGATCTATGCGGACGCATGCGGTCATCCGACCATCGGCCTGTTGTACGGCACCACCGCGGCCGGCGCGTTTCTCGCCACGGCGCTCGCCACCCGTACGCTGGTGGCGTTGCCCGGTGCGCATCCGGAAGTGATGGACCTGCCGTCGATTGCGCGCGTAACGAAGCTGCCGATCGAAACGCTCGAGCAAAAGGCGCAAACCAACCCGATTTTCGCGCCGGGCCTCGATAATCTCGCGCGAACCGGCGCGGTGCATCAAATCTGGGACCCGCAGATCCCGCTTGCGCCGCAGCTGGAAAGCGCGCTTGCCGCACAGGCCGCGCACGGCGGCGATGTGCGCGACCAGCTGGGTCTGCAGCGCAAGGGTCGGCTGAAGGCCGCACATATCCGTGCAAGCGTGTATCGGCTCGCTGCCGATGCCGGCTAGCCGGGCGCCGCTGCGGCAGCGCCTGCGTTTGCGGCTCGAAAAACGGCGTCGGCACCGGCGCCGGCGTTGGCAACCGCCACTGCGCGTGCCGCTGCGCCGGCGTTAGCGACAGCGCCGCCCGTGCGATTGCCGCAACGTCGATGTTACGACGCGGCCACCGCGGCGATGTCGCGCGCTCGCGCGGCGGACGGCAAGCGCCGCCGCATGCGCTGCGCGCGCACTCACACTTTGGAGCTCTGCGTGAACCCTCGTGTCAACCGTGCATTCGCCGTACTGCCCGCCGAGGCGCGGTCTGCGTCGTCGCTCGCGGAACGGGGTGCCGCATGCCTGTTAGCCGAACTCGACACGTGGCCCAAACCCGGCCTCGTCAGCCATATCGACAGCGGCAGTCATGCCGATATGGATGCACAGACCTTCCGCGCCAGCACCAACGCGCTGCTGCCCTTCTTCGCCGCACTCGCGGCAGCCGGCGGCCGTCACGCGGGCATGCCCGAGTTGCGCCATATCGGCTTGCGCGCCGAGCAGGCGATGCTGGTCGCGACCGGTGGCATCAACACGCATCGCGGTGCCATCTTCGGTTTGGGACTGCTTTGCGCCGCGGCAGGCGCGCGCGTCGCGCACCATGCGTATCGGCACGCGAGCCTGGGAGAGATCGTTGCGCGGCGCTGGGGGACGGAGATTCTCGCCGGTGCGAGATTGGCCGATAGCCATGGCGCGGCAGCCGCGCGGCGATATGGCGTCGGAGGCGCGCGAGCGGAAGCCGCGGCGGGTTTCCCGAGTCTCTATCACGTCGGTTTGCCGGCGCTGCGCATCGCACGCAGCGCACCCGACGCACCGGCAGATGCGGTACGCGTGCACGCGTGCTTCGCACTGATCGCACGGCTCGACGACACCAACCTGCTCCATCGCCGCGGCATGGCGGGCTTGCGGTACGCGCAGCAGGAAGCGCGCGGCTTCCTCGCCGCGGGCAGCGTGATGCAAACCGCGTGGCGGCATCGCGCTCACGCTGTGCACACGCGCTTTATCGCGCGCAACCTGAGCCCGGGCGGGTCGGCCGATCTGCTTGCGATGAGCCTGTTCGTCGATCGATGCGAAGCCGATCAGGGCGCCTTCGAATGAAACTCGCCATCCTCTGCTCAGGACAAGGGGCTCAGCATCCCGCCATGTTCCGTTTGACCCGCGCCGCGGCGCCGGCATTATTCGAACATGCGGCGCGGCTGCTCGGCGCGCCCGTCGACTCCTGGCTCGCGCATGCCGACAGCGCGATGTTGAGCGACAACCGCTCCGCGCAAATCCTCTGCACGCTGCAGACGCTAGCCGCCGCGGCGGCGCTCGGCGACGCGTGGCCGGCGGAGTGCTGCGTGGCCGGTTACAGCGTCGGGGAGCTGGCCGCATGGGGCGTAGCGTCGCTGATCGAGCCGCCCGCAGTGCTGCGACTCGCCGCCGCACGCGCGCAACTGATGAAGACGCACAGCGCGTTCGACGGCGCGATGATCGCGGTGCGCGGTCTCGAGCGCAGCGTTGTCGAGCGTCTATGCGACGGCCGCGACGCCGCGATCGCGATCGTCAACCCGGCCGACTCCTATGTGATTGCCGGCCGGCGCGCGGCGCTGACCGATATCGCGACCGCCGCGCGCGCGGCCGGCGCGTCGAGAATCGTGGCGCTGCCGGTCGAAGTGGCGTCGCATACGCGCTTCCTCGCGGGCGCCGCGGCGGCGTTTTCCACACTTGCGGCGACGGTCGTCGCGGTTAACTCCGCGGTTGGCCCCGCAGTTCGCCACGCGGTTCGCCACGCGGTTGGCCCCGCGGTTGGCCCCGCGGTTGGCCACGCAGTTGGCCCCGTACTTAGCCCTGCGGTTCGTCCAGATGTTCGCCCCGACCTGCCCCGCATGCGGCTCTTTTCCGGCATCGACGCCGCGCCGGTCATCGACGTCGCGGCAGGCATCGACAAGCTGGCGCGACAGATCGAGCAGCCGGTGCGCTGGGATGCCTGTCTTGCCGCATGCGTCGAACACGGAGCAAGCGCCTTTCTCGAGCTCGGCCCCGGCCGTGCGTTAAGCGACATGGCGGCCGCGACCTACCCGCAGCTCGCGGCGCGCAGCCTCGAAGACTTCCGCTCGATCGACGGCGTACGGCGTTGGCTGCGCAATGTCGCAAGCGATGGCGGTACGTCTGTCTGAGGTTTGCGTGGCCACCCTACGGGTAGCACAGCCTACCCGGCTGACGCGACACCTCGCAGTACCGCTTTCGAGCGGCACAGCAGCAGCGCAAGTCCGGTCGCAAGCGCTGCCGGTGCGGCAATGACCAGATAGATATGCGCGACCGGCACCGCCTGCTTCAGCAGCAGCCCGACTGCCAGCGGCGCGAACACCTGCCCGAAGCGCCCCACCGCCACCACACCGCCGACACCCGTCGCGCGCAGCGCCGCCGGATACAGCAACACCGCCAACGCCAGCAACTGCGCACTGGCCGAACCGATAAACGCACCTGCCAGACAGGCACAAACGAATGGCCATAGCGGGCCCGCACCGGTGAGGCCCAGCAGACATACCGCGGCCGCACCGCCGGCAAAACTGCCGGGCAGCACGACCCAGGCCGGATAGCGATCCAGCAAACGGCCGCCACACGCGGTCCCCACCACGCTGCCCAGATTGAACGCGCCGACGACCAACGCCGCCGTGGTTTCCGGCATACCCTGGTGGTGCAGCAGCGGCGCGCTCCACAGTGCAACGTCGATCAACACGACAAAGCACAATAGCGATACGGTCCACAGCAGCGCGGTCGGTGCGCCGCCGATCGACTGCAGCGCCTGCAGCACCGCCTGATGCAAAGGCATGTTTCGTGTCGCCGCATGGGTTGGCGTCGGCGCGGCTGCGGCTTGTGCGGCTTGTGCGGCTACCTCGCTTCGTCCGCCGGCCGCCGCGGCAGCACGACGCGCAGGCATCCAACCTTCGCGCCGCCGAACCAGCGTCCCGCCCATCAGCACGACCATCATCAACGGCAACGCGCCGCCCACGTAAAACACCCACGGCCACCCCAAGGTCGGGGCGATACGCGCGGTCAACATCGCGCCGACGAATCCGCCAGCCGGAATGCCGGCAAACAGCACGCCCGTCACAACGCCGCGCAGGCGCCGCGGCACCTGCTGCGCGGACAGCGCGAGCAGATTCGGCAGCGCGCCGCCGAGGCCGGCACCGGTCAGTAACCGGCAGATCAATAATTGATCGAGCGTTTTCATCGCGGGCAACGCGAACGAAAACACCGCGAACAGCGCGACGCTCGCGCGCAGGATCGGCCATCTGCCGTAGCGGTCGCCCACCGGCCCGAGACACCAGGCACCCAGCGCCGCGCCGAGCAGCCCGGCCGCAAACACCGGACCGAACGCGGCAATCGGGATGCCGCTATCGCGTGCGATCGCTACCGCGTTGAAGCCGATCGTCTGTGTGTCGAACCCGTCCATCAGCACGACGAGAAAGCACAGCGCGAGCGTCGCATAGCCGGGCACGGCCGGCTCGAACTTCGATTCGAGACTGTTTTGCATGGAGGAAGCGAGCTGCGATAAAGGAACCTGCAGGAACCTGCGCGCTGCGGCCGCGGCCGCCGCTCAAACTGCGTTGGCCTCGATCAGCCAGAAGCGCGTGGAGGTCGGCCTGACTGACGTGACCGCAAAGCCCGCCTGCGCCAGCAGCGCATGGAATTCGTCGGCACTGCGTTCCCGGCCGCCCAGCACCACCATCATCGTCAGATCGATCAGCGGTTCGAAGCCGGTATCGGCGCGGCTGCCGACGATCATCTCCGCCACCACCAGCCGTCCGCCTTCGTTGATCGAGCGCCGGCAGTTGCGCAGGATGCGCAGGCACGCTTCGTCATCCCAGTCGTGCAGGATCAGCTTGAGCAGATACAGGTCGGCCGGCGGCAGCGCATCGGTAAAGAAGTCTCCCGCCACCGTGCAGAACCGGTTGCCGAGTCCGCGTTTGAACGCAGCGCTCATCGCGGCACCCACCACGTCGCACCGGTCGAACACCGCGCCGCACAGCGCCGGATTCGCCTCCATCAGCGCGTGGATAAAGCTGCCGCTCGCCCCGCCGACGTCGACCGCGGTGCGGGTCTGGCCTGTATCGACAAGCTGGCGCGCTTCGCGGTCGAACGCGACCGCCGCCGCGCGCATCGCGTCGGAGAAAGTCGCGCCTTCTTCCTGGAACAGCCCGAAGTATTCCCACAGGCCGAAGCCTAGCGTGACCTCCGCTTGCGGTTCGCCAGTCCGCACCGATTCGTCGAGACGGCTCCACGGCAACCAGTGCGAGGTGCCCGTCTGGGCCAGCGCGTAGCTGCGCAGCGACGCCGGATGATCGGCGCGCAACGTGCGCAATAGCGGTGTCGCGGCGAACGTGTGCGTGTCCCGATCGTGCGCGATCAGGCCGATCGATACGCAGGCTCTGATCAGCCGGAAAGTTGCATCCTCATCCAGCGAGGCCGCCGCGGCGATTCGGGCCGGTGTGGCGAGCCCATTGTCGAGATGTTCGGCGAGCTGGTGCACGCACGCCGCGCGGACCACCTGCGAGATCTTGAAGGCGGAAATCATCTCGAACATTTTCGAAGACAGATCCGCAGCGTCGGCTAAAGCTGCCGCATCCGCCGGTAAGGTGGCGGCGGCCTGATCCTGTTCCATTTTGCTAAGCCCGTTCATCGAAGGTTTCGGTCGACAAAAGACACCAGCCCGACTTTATCGGGCGTGTGGAAACGCGGATTGCCCATGACGGACATCGCTTGCGCACAACGGCCGTGGCGTGACCGCCACGCAACGCGCGAGGCGCCGCCGGATGCGCGACAGAGCCGTGTGCGGCGGCGCGGGGGGGCCGATTATCGTCGAAACAATGTTTGTCGGCGTATACACATCGTATGCATTGCATAGCATCGGCACTCGCCTATGATCCTGAATGAAGCATCCAGCCATGCTGCTCGCCCTCTTGAAACCAAAAAGGAGAACAACGATGAACCGACGTGATTTTTCAGCCGCCATGCTGGCCGCCGCAGCCGCCTCTCTGGTCTCCACCTCTGCTCTGGCCGCCGATGCGACGCCGCCGAAGGCGCGCAACGTCGTGATGGTGCACGGCCTGTTCGCCGACGGTTCGTGCTGGACCGAAGTGATCGCGCGCCTGCAGGCCGCCGGCATGAACGTGACGGCCGTGCAGAACCCGCTGACCACGCTGCCCGATGCGGTGGCTTCGGCGCAACGCGTGCTCGACCGGCAGGACGGTCCGACCGTGTTCGTCGGGCACTCGTTCTCCGGCATGATCGTCACCGAAGCCGGCGTTCATCCGAACGTGTCGGCGCTCGTCTATGTCGCGGCACGCGCACCCGATGCCGGCGAGGACTATACGGCGCTCGCCAAGACATATCCGACGCCGCCGGCCTCCGCAGGCATCGTGTTCGACGGCGACGAGGGCCGTCTGACCAAGGAAGCGTTCCTGCGCGACTTCGGCGGCGACCTGCCAGCCGACAAGGCGAAGGTGCTGTACGCGGTGCAGGAACCGTTCCACAAGGCGCTGCTCGCCGGCAAGACGACCCATGCCGCGTGGCGCTCGAAGCCGAGCTTCTACGCGGTGTCGACCGAAGACCGCACGATCAATCCCGATCTCGAACGTTTTATGGCGAAGCGCATGAAGGCCAGGACCATCGAACTGAAGTCGAGCCATCTTTCGATGATTTCGCATCCGGACGAGATCACGCAGCTGATCCTCGAAGCCGCAGGGCAGCGCAACTGAGCGCGCCACTACGCGAGCCATTCGCGCGCTGACGCGGCACCGCAGGCGGGCGACCGCGTCAAGCACGTTGTTCAGCCAGCCCATAGGTCAGGAAGCGCGTCGTTACGTGAAAACCGGCGCGCTGATAAACCGGCAAACCGGCCGGCGATGCGTGCAGCACGGCGCGCGTCAGGCCGGTCGCATCGTAGGCCTGCTGCAACGCGTAACGCACGGTGGCAAGGCCATAGCCGTTGCGCTGCGCATCGGGACGCGTGGCGACCAGTGCCAGATACAGCCGGCCGCCATTGACGATGGCCGCTGCCGTGGATACCGCTTGCCCGTCCCGATAGCCGATGAAACTGTACGCAGTCGACCTCCAGAACCTCGATCCGGCCAGCGCCTCGCGCCCCGCTTCGCGCGTGAAGCCATAGCCTTGCGCGTTGATCTCACCGTAGGTCTGCAGCATCGCTTCGTCGCTGACGCGCCGGAATTCGAGCGGCGCCGCGAGCAGCGCCGCGTCGTACGGCAACATATTGCCGGCCATGCCGGCGATGTTCATCGTGAACGCAAGTCCGGCGTCGGCGACGATGCCGTCCAGCTGTTGTCGCGCGGCCTCGCTCAGGTAGTCTTCGCAAAGGTAGACCAGACCGCTGTGCCGTTTGTCGCGCATATACGCGGCCGCCTCGCGCAGGCGGCTTGCGAGCAGCGGCGCATCGGCCAGCGTATCGGTGACGAACACGGCATTCCAGAACGGAAACCGGCTGTCGGCCCAGCACATCGACAGCCCCTGCCGATCGCTCAGGTCGGCGCCGGGGCGGTCGCCCGACAGCACTTTCCACACTGAGATGTACTGAAATACCGATTCCGTTACTTCATGCTCTGCGGGCTGCATAAGTTCCTCTACGATTTGCCTGTATCACGGCGCGCCAATCGATGCGTATGCGCGTTGTCCACGCTCGCGGCGGCGCGCGGCTTGCATCGATAAACGGCTTCCTGTGGCGCTTATTCCCCGGTGTAACGCAAGCGTGTCGCGCGGTGGCCTTTTCAGTCAGCAGGTGTCCGCTACAGTCAAATCGTGCAACGACGGATGCGATAAAGTCCTGCGCATCAGTCAGGCCATGCGGCACTGCCGCGCAATTCGATGCAGAGCGAAAGACAGTCAAAAGAAGCAGTGCAACAGGAGCAGCAGCATCGCGTTACCGCGGAAAAGTCGCCCAATGCATCCGACAGCGCGCCCTCGTGTGGTGCAGAACCGAAGCCGTTACCGTCGCTGTCGCCGCTCCCCCCGGGCCGCGCCGTCCTCGCGTCGAGCGATCCGGCTGCTGTCGATGCCACGCTTAGTGATACCAGGCATGACTGGCAGAGTTACGCCGACTTTTATCGCGAGTCCGGGTACTCGATGTTTCCGCAACAGCATCGCGGCCTCGCGGGGCGCTTGCCGTTCAGGATGATCGACGTCGATCAGTCCGACCATACCTTTACCGATCCGGACGTGCCGGAATCGGTGCTGGTGCTGCCGCTCACCGTGAGCGCGCATAACCGCTGGTCGTGGGACATGGGCAACGGCTGGCGGCATGCGAGCGCCGCGCCGGGCAGCCTGCTGATCCTGCCGGCCGGCGTCGAGAGCCGCTGGCGCGTCAAAGGGCAGCGCAAGCTGCTATTGCTGACCCTGCCCTCGGCCACACTGCAACGGGTACTCGACTGCGCGTTGCCGGACAATCTGGCGCGCTCGTTTCATGCGCTGACGCAAGCGCCATGGGAAGACGCGTTTGTCGCGCAGACGATGGTGCGGCTGTGGGACGCGACGCTCGCGCACGATCCGACCGATCAGCTGCTCGCCGACGGCGCGCTGGTCGCCCTCGCCACGCATCTGCTGCAGCGCGCCGGCGCCGGCGAAAAGCCGGGCCGCCGCGTGGCGATGCCGGCGTGGCGCCTGCAGCGCGTGACCGAATTCGTCGACGCCCATCTGCACGAAGACCTCGGCATTGCCACACTGGCCGACGCCGCGGGCCTCAGCGTGCGTCATTTCACGCGGGCCTTTACGCAGCAGGTCGGCGAAACGCCGCACCGCTGGCTGATGAATCGCCGCATCGAGCGAGCCAAGCAACGGCTCGCTCATAGCGACGACACCCTCGAGCAGATTGCGCGAGCCTGCGGCTTCAGCGCGCAAAGCCATTTCACCCGCGTGTTCCGGCTGATCACCGGCGAGCCGCCGAAGCGCTGGCAGCAACAGCACAAACGAAGTTGATCCGAGCGTCCTGCCGACGTGGGACTCGATTCCAGATTCGATGCGGCAGCAACCATCTTCGCGGATCAAACGATGCGCGCGCATCGTTCGCCGATCGATTCGTCGCGGTTCGCATAGACTATGCGTTAGCCAGCGAGGTTCGCACGCTTGACGGATCAGGATCCCCTTCGGAGCCGCACCACATGAACGACAGAATTGACGAGGAAGTGACTTTTCGTCGGCTTGAAGTTCTCCTCGCTTTCCTCGAAGGCGGAAGCCTTGGGAAAGCGGCCGAAATACTGGATGTAAGCACGGTCAGCGTGCACCGTGCGCTGCATTCGCTGGAAAACGGCATGCGCTGCAAACTGTTCGAGCATCAGGGCCGGCTGCTGATTCCGACCGATGCGGCGCGTACCCTCGCCACCACCGCGCGCACCGTGCTGACCGCGATGGCGATCGGCATTCGCACCACCCGCGAGGTAGCGGGCTACTCGTCGTCGCTGCTGCGCCTCGGCTCGCTGTATTCGCTGACGCTCGAGACCGTGCCGGCGCTGATCGCCGAGCTGAAGTCGCGCGGCACCGGGCTCGAAGTCGAGCTGACGCTCGGTCCGAACTCGGACCTGCTGGAACGCCTGACGCAAGGCGCGATCGATGCGGCCTTGCTAGCGGTATCGGGCCTCGGACCGGAGTTTCAGACCATCCAGCTGTTCGAAGACGAAATCTTTTTCGCCGCGCCCACCGGCTCGCGCTACGCGAAACATAAGACGATAGATCTGCAAGACTGTTCGCATGAACCCTTCGTGGCGCTGCACGAGGGCTTTGCGACCTATGACGGCTTTCACCAGGCGTTTCAGGTAGCGGGCACCACGCCGCTCGTCACGATGAGCGTCGGCGACATCTTTTCGCTGACGAGCCTCGTGAGCGGCGGCGTCGGCTACACGCTGCTGCCGGGCAGAGTGCGCGGACTGCTGAAAGACCGGGTCCACTTCATCCCGCTCGATGCGCGCTTTCGCATGAAGCAGAAAATCGGCATCAGCTTCCTGAGCATCCGCGAACGCGACCCGACCCTGCTGAAGGTCTGCGCTGCGTGCCGCGCGATTGCGCGCGCTGCCAGCCGCAAACCGCGCACGGATTCGCCCTGATCTCGCTGAGCCGATCGTCAACCTATGCTTCTTCTTGCAGCAAGCGGCACCAGCCAGGTTATTCGACCCACAACGACACGATCGACAGCACCAGCAGCAGCGCCAGCGTCGCATTCAGAACACGCCATTGAAGCTCGCTTTTCAGCAGCCGGGCAAGCAGCAAACCGGCAATGCACCACACCGATAGCGACATCACGGCACCCATCCCGAACGACGCGCCGAGCAGCGCGCCCAACTGCAACGGTCCATGTGCGAGCGCACCGAACGACGCGGCTGCGCCCAACGTTACCGCCCACGCCTTCGGGTTGTGCCACAGCATCCATACGCCGCCTGCAAAGCCCATCGGCTTGCGCAGATGCGTATCGGCAGACGGACGCCCGCTGCGCGCCACGCGCAGCGCAAGCCACAGCAGATACAGCGAACCGGTTGCCTTCATGCCGACCTGCAACGAAGGCAGCGCCAGCAGCACGCCTGCGAGTCCGGCTGCAGCAAACGCAGCCATCGACGCGAGACCGGTTGCGGTGCCGGCCAGACACGGCACCGAGCGCCGGTAGCCGAACTGTGCGCCCGACGCGGTGGCCATTGCCGTTGCGCCGCCGGGTGAGATCGTCGAGACCACCACATAGACCAGCAGCGGCAGATAGTTGTCGTGCATCAGCACCGTGCTTCCCCGCTGCTTCGCGCGCGGCCTGCGGCCATCAGTCCTGCCGCTCCAGCACGCGCATGCGCCGTTCGAGGTCGCCGAGATCCGCCGCACACACGAGGAAATCCACACTACGTCTTTGCGCCGCGCGCTCGAGCCACTCGCAAAATTTTGCCAACAGATATGCAAACATCAACTGCCTCAATCGATCACAATGACGTTCCTACTCTATCCGAACGACTTAACCGCGAAAAACGATAGTTTCTGATCGCTATCATTAGGGTCACTAATGCAATGACACAGAACCTTGAAATAAGCTTGCTGCGCGCCTTCATTACGATTGCCGATCAAGGCAGCATGACCGCAGCCGGACATGCGCTGCACCTGACGCAAGGCGCAATCAGCCAACGTATTGCACGGCTCGAATCCGTGTCAGGACCGCTGTTCTTTCGCGAGCATCGCGACGTGCGTCTGACGCCGCTCGGCGAGCGTCTGCTCGGCCATGCGCGGCGTTTGCTCGATCTTCACGACGGCCTGCTGGCCGAGATGAATGCGGGCACGCTGCAGGGCAAGGTGCGCCTGGGCGCGCCGCAAGATCTGGTCGGCACCCACCTCGGCTCGATTCTGAAAAGCTTTGCCCAGGCGCATCCGCAGGTCGAACTCGTGCTGGTTTGCGCGGCTTCGCCCGAGTTGCTGCGGATTCTGAAGCAAGGCAAGATCGACATCGCACTGGTCGAAGAACTGCCCGGGTCGTCGCGTGGCGAATGCCTGGCGGTCGACCGGCTCGTGTGGGTCGGCGCCAAAGGCGGCACCGCATACCGCAAGCGTCCGCTGCCGATATCGATGGTGGTCGAGACGTGTGCTTTCCGGCGGCCGGTGCTGGAAGCGTTGCGCAAACACGAGCTATCGTGGCGCACGATGTTCGAAAGCGGCAGTCACGACGCAACCGTCGCGACGGTGCGCTCCGACCTTGCCGTTACCGCATTTCTGGCGTCCACGGTGCCGCCGGAACTCGATATCCTGCCGCCGCAAAGCGGCCTGCCCACGCTGCCCGGCTTCTCCGTCAATCTTCATCTGTCGACGCGGCAAAGCGCGCCCGCCGTGATGGAACTGGCGCAGCACCTGCGCAACGGCCTGATGCGTTATCGGACCGCGCTGCCGTCGGCGGTCTGAGCCGATCCGCTGCGTGGCTCGGTTACCGGGCTCGGTTACGTGAATTCGTTACGCAACGCGTAAGGATTTGCCGTCGGGGTTGATTGATCGACCCGCGCGGCACGCTTAATGTCGGTCGTACACCGGCGAAATGCCGGCCACCGCTAACGCGCCATCCGATCGTGCCATGCGAACCGACACCCTGCCCGACGCAGTCAACGAGCAAGCCGACGGCCCCGAGTCCAAGGCTGCAGCGCCTTGTTGGCAGAGCTACGCGCAGTTCCTGCGCGAGTCCGCCTACGGCGTGTTTCCGCAGCGGCATCGCGGCCTTGCCGGACGCCTGCCGTTCAGCATGATCGAGGTGATGCAGTCCGATCACGACTTCACCGATCCGGACGTGCCGGAAACCGTGCTCGCGCTGCCGCTCGTGGTCAGCGCACACAACCGGTGGTCGTGGAACATGGGTAGCGGCTGGCGACACGCGAGCGCCGCGCCCGGACATCTGCTGGTGCTGCCGGCCGGGATCGAGAGCAACTGGCGCGTCAACGGACAGCGCACGCTGCTGTTGCTGACGCTGCCCACGCACACACTGGAAAGCGTGCTCGGTGGCGCACTCGCGTCCGATCTGCCGCGCGCATTCGATGCGCTGACGCGGCAGCCGTGGGAAGACGCGTTTATCGCGCAGTCGATGCTGCGGCTGTGGCACGCATCGCTCGAACAAGCGCCCACCGACCGGCTGCTCGCCGATGGCGCGTTGATCGCGGTGATCACGCATCTGCTGCAACGCGCCGGTGCCGACGCGCGGCAGCAGCGCCGCATCGCGATGCCGGCATGGCGTCTGCAGCGCGTTATCGAATTCGCCGACGCGCATCTGCACGAAGACCTGTCTATCGCGTCGCTTGCCGATGCCGCCGGCTTGAGCGTGCGCCATTTTGCACGCGCCTTCACGCTGCAGGTTGGCGCAACGCCGCACCGCTGGCTGATGAAGCGGCGCATCGAGCGAGCCAAGCAACGGCTCGCGCATAGCGACGATTCGCTTGCCCGTATCGCGCAGGCCTGCGGCTTTGCGGCGCAAAGTCATTTCACGCGTGTGTTCAGGCTGATGACCGGCGAGACGCCCAGACAGTGGCAGCTGCTGCATAAACAGAGTTGATGCCTGCGCCCGTGCTGCGGCGGCCGATACGAGGTTCGGCCGCCGCATCCGCGCAGAGCGCGGTACTAGCCGGCCATCATTCGCGCCGCTGCTGCAGGTACTGCCGTACGTCGTTCATCGAAACGCTGCCCTTATGCGCGCTGTCGATCTGGTCGAAGTGCTTCGCGATGAAGCCCAGCCCATTGCTTTGCGCCTGCGCCTTGGTCACCGTGCCGCCGTTGGCCAGCGCGGTATTGCCGGCGAGGCGTGCCTCGATGCGCTGCTGCGCCTGCTGCTGCAATTGCGTGCCGGTGGTCGACTGCACCGGGCCGGGACGGTTGGTCGGAAAGAACGGGCCATCGACGCCGTGCCCGCCTTTGGGCAGCGTCACCGGCGCGACCGACTGCGTCTCGGCCGCCTGCGCGCTCGCCAGTACCGCGCCGAAGACGATCAGCGACGCGGCACGTTTCACCCTATCGATTGTTGACATGATCACTCGCAATAAAGAGGTACAAGGACCCCGGCTCAGTTCCGGGGCGTCATGCAGGTTGTTGTGTCAGGCTCACTGCGCCGGTGCGGCAATCGCGGTGGCCGTCGCCGTGGCGGTCGCCGTGTCGGTGGCCTGCGCAGTCGCAGTCGGCGTATCGGCCGGGCTCGCATCCGGCCACGGCGCCGCGAGATTCCACAGCGTCAGCGCGAGCGGAATCGGCTGGCCGCGATAGAAGGTCGCGAGGTCGGTCTTCATCTGCGGCCGCGCCGTGTCGTCCAGATAGATCATGTGCCCGCCCTGGAAGAAATTCACCTGCAGGTTCGGATTCAGGCCCGATACGGTCTGCATGCGCGCCAGTTCCTTCTCGGTGGTGAAGAACGGCGTGGCCAGATCGTGATAGCCATTCTCGGACAGCACCTTCAGCTGCGGATTGAGCGTGATCGCGCCGACCAGATCGGGCAGCGTATCCGGCAGCGGCTGGCCCGCGTGCGAGAAGTCCCACAGGTTGATGATGCTGTCGTTCAGCGGCACGTAGGTCGCGTTCGGCGCCGTATAGCCAAGATACTGCGGCATCTGCGTGGCGAGCGCATTGGTGAACGGCTGCGTGATCAGGATGTCGGACGGGTCACCGTCGGTTTGCAGGCGCGGGTCGGAGTTGGGCAGCGACACGCGTCCGTCATAGCGGCCGATCGTGGTGCCCGGAATCATCGCGTTGCCGAACGGCTGCTGGTTGAAATATCCGTTCAACGCCTGCAGGTTCATGCTCGACGCCACCGCCCACGACTGCAGTGTGCGTTTCGGCGGATAGACCGGCGTGCCGAGCGCATCCGGAATGCCGAGCTGGCTTAACACCCACGTCTGCGCGTACTGCTTCAGGTGGTTGTACTGGCCGGTCGCGAAGGTCTCCGACTGCGCCGCGTACACCTGCTGATCGATCGGCCGCGGCGACACCAGGTTGTAGTACGCGGCCACCGCCGCATAGCCTGGCATATAGCCCGCGAGCGTATCGGTATCGAGCTTCAGGCCGAGCGTATCCAGCGTGATCGCCACCGCTTCGATCGAATCGGCGAAGTAGTTCAGGATCGACGACTGCAGCACGATGCCCGTCAGATGCACACCCGCCGATTCGAGCGCGAGCGCCAGCATGTCGGTACGCGGCGTACCGTACGATTCGCCGTACAGGTAGATCGGCGACGTGTTGCGGTTGTTCGCGTTCAGATAGCGCATCACGAAGTCGCGCATCACGTTGACGTCCGGATCGGTGCCCCAGAACTGGCGGTTCGTGTTCGGCAGGATTGCTTCGGACAGACCGGTGCCCGGCGGGTCGATGAACACCATGTCGGTGGTATCGATCAGGCTTTCCGCATTGTCGACCAGCGGATAGTTCGGCCAGTTGGTCAGCAACGGGTCGGGCGTCGCAACCCGCGTCGGAGCGAACGAGCCGAGCCGCAGCCAGATCGACGACGAGCCCGGGCCGCCGTTATAGACGAACGTGACCGGCCGCGGCGAGCCATCCGCGCTCGGTGCGGTGTACGCAACGTACGACATGGTGGCCTCGGGCTTGCCGGTGGTCAGGTCGGGTACCGTCAGGTGGCCGGTGGTGGTCGTGTAGTTGATGGTCTTCTGGCCAGCGGTCCACTGGTAATGCATCACCGCGGCATTCTCCGACACCTTCGCCAGGTCGATGCCCGCATTGGCGCGCGTCGAATACGCGACCGGATCGACGTAAGGCTGGTTGGCCGGCTGTGGGTCCTGCTGCGCGGCCTGGCGTGCCACGCTCGATACCGGCGAAGCGCCGTCGCCGCCGCCGCCGCACGCCGCGAGCAACGCCGCGCCGACGATGCAGCCTAGCGCTGCGGCAAGCCGGCCCGGATAAACCCGCCGGCGTCTGATAAAAATACGGTCTGATTTCATTTCTGTCCCTGTCGTCAAATTGAGCTACCGCTAAAAACGAACGACCGCCTGCGCCGCCGGCGCTAATGCAGAAAAACAGCAGAAAACAGAAAGCTGACGCCGGCTTGCAACTAAAGCGGCTGATACGAACCTTTCTTTTATCTAACAATCAGAAAATACGGATGTAGAAAATCCGCCAAACTGCTAAAGATGGCTAACTATTATTCGGTAATCTATACAGCCTTCGGAATGGCGCCGCCTCGGAAAGATTTGGTAATGAGTGGCAGCACAGGAAAAATAGGAGGTTTGGCAGGGCTTTGTCAAGAGCCTGTTGGCGCGCCCGACAGCGCTATGCAAGTTGAATGACGCACGCCCTGAATCGATGCAGAAACTGACGCGCTATTTACCGTCTGCCCCGCTTCGGGTAATTCGTCCCATATCGATAATGCTGGACATAAAATTAATCCGAAAAAAATCGTGATTTCCCCAAGCCGATTAAAATCGGCACACAAAAATAAACGACGTATTGCACGCGTTTATTTTCTGGAGCAGATTCGAGCGTTTTATCGTGGTAACGACGCGGGCGGTGTCGCTTGCGTTGATTGGCGACCAGGCGCCGCGCATCATCCGGCGTCGACGCGATGTACAGCATGCGCCCCGACGGACGCACGACGCCGCCAGCGACGCGGTGCGCGCCGCGCTCGCCGGCGGCAGCGAAAAATTGCTCGCCGTGGGCGCGGCAGTGCCGCTCAACGAGCGCGCCTGCATGCCATACTGCCGCCACCCCCCGCTCTGGAGACAAGCCATGGCCGATTCACAGATCGCCACCGTCCGTGCGCTGCTTGCGTCGCTGCCGCGGCCGGAGGGACTCGCCGCACGACGCGCGCGGCTCGTCGCATTGACGAGCCAGTATGCAATCCCGGCGGACGTCCGGTTGCAAGCCGTCGATGCAGGCGGCGTGCGCGCCGAATGGACCACGACGCCGGTCGCGCACACGCAGCGCGCCATGCTGTTTCTGCACGGCGGCGCGTATATCGCAGGCGGTATCGAAAGCCACCGGCACCTCGTGGCGCAGGCCGGCCGCGTCGCGCGGGTGCGCACACTCGCGCTCGACTATCGGCTTGCCCCCGAGCATCCGTTTCCGGCCGCGCTCGACGACGCGTTGGCCGGCTACCACTATCTGCTGTCGCAAGGCTATGCGCCGGGCGAGCTCGTGCTGGCCGGCGAGAGTGCCGGCGGCGGCCTCGCGTTGGCCACGCTCGTCGCGCTGCGCGACGCGGGCACACCGCTGCCCGGCTGCGTGTGGCTCAGTTCGCCATGGACCGATCTGGCGATGAGCGGCGAATCGATGCTGTCGAAGGCCGACGTCGACCCGCTGATCCAGAAGCCGTATCTGCTCGAAGCGGCGGCCGCCTATCTGCACGGCGCCGAGCCGCGCACGCCGCTCGCTTCGCCGCTGTTCGCCGATCTGCGCGGCCTGCCGCCGCTGCTGATCCAGGTCGGTACGGCCGAGACGCTGCTCGACGATTCGATCCGGCTCGCCCGGGCCGCGGCGCTGGCCGACGTACGCGTCGAACTGCAGACATGGCCCGAGATGATTCACGCGTGGACGCTGTATTATCCGCAGCTCGACGACGGTGCCCGTGCGCTCGATGCGATGGGAGCGTTCGTGCAACATACGCTCGACGCAGCGGCGCAGCGCGCATCGTGACGTACCCGATGACGACGGCGCCCGGCACGCCAGCGCGCCTGCAGCTCATCAGCGCCGCTCGCATCGTCGCGCCACGCGTCCGCAAAGTTGTCATGCTTGCCGCGCATGCTTGCGCGAACCGGAACCGCTTCAGATGACCCGCCCCGTGTCCCGCCACGCGATCCACCCGTATTACGGCGCCCGCAACATGCCGCGCGGCGTGCCGCAGGCCGCGCTCGACCACAACGATCTCGGCAACGATCTGCGCCGCGCGGGCCGCTTCGACGAAGCGGAACAGCATTACCGGGTCGCGCTGCAACACTACGACGAGTCGGCCGAAATCCACGCGAATCTCGCCGACACGCTGGAAAGCCTGCACCGTTCCGACGAAGCGCAAAGCGCTTATCGCCGCGCGCTCGAACTGAAGCCCGAGCTCGACATCGCGCGCTTCAATCTTGCGTTGATTCTGCTGGCGCACGGCCACTACGCGCAAGCATGGCCGCTGTACGAAGCGCGCGGGCCGCTGTTCGGCGAGCACGGCACGCTGCCGTTTCCGAAGTGGGCAGGCGAAGCGCTGACCGGCAAATCGCTGTTGCTGCTGCCGGAGCAGGGCTATGGCGATGCGATCCAGTTCGTGCGCTACGCGCCGCTGCTGAAGCGGCTGGGCGTCGCGCAGCTGACGCTCGCGTGCAAACCCGAACTGGGCCCGCTGTTGCGCACCGTCGAAGGCATCGATACGGTCGTCACCGACCCGCGCGAACTGCGCGTGCACGACTACTGGGAATCGTTGCTGAGCCTGCCGATGCACTTCGGCACGACACCGCAGACGATTCCCGCGCACATTCCGTATCTCGGCGTATTCGCGCAGCGGATGGACTACTGGAAAGCGCGGCTGCCGCAGCAGGGCATCCGCGTCGGTCTGGTGTGGAAGGGCAACCCCGAGCACCATCACGACGCGGCCCGCTCGCTGCGTCACTTCGCCGAACTGGAGCCGCTGCTGGCGGTGCCGGGCACGTCGTTCGTCAGTTTGCAGAAAGGGCCGGCCGAGCAGGAGGCGCTGCCGTACAGCGAACGAGGGCGCGTGCTGTGTCTGGGCGAACAGTTGCGCGATTTCGCCGATACCGCGGCGCTCGTCGCGCAGCTGAATCTGGTGGTGACGGTCGACACCGCGGTGGCGCACGTGGCGGGCGCGCTGGGCGTCGCATGCTGGCTGATGCTGCCGCACAGCGGTGTGGATTGGCGCTGGCATCGTAGCGGCGCGCAATCGCCGTGGTATCCGAAGGATATGTATCTGTTTCGCCAGCATGCGGGCGGCGGCTGGCCACCGTTAATCGATACCGTCGCAAAGACACTCGACGAAATCGTCCGCGCGCGGGCTTGATCTGCGTAGCGGCTGTAGCCGCGCTCGTGGCACACCACAAGCTGTTCCGACCCTCGCCTCCGCGAGCCGTTCCACACGCATTGAACGACAATTGGGCACATATCTTGCGTCCTATCGCCCGTTCAGTTCGCTGCGCGCCCCACTGTGCGAGCGCCCCAGCACGCTAAACACACCCGATTGACCCAGCGGGAACGGGCCACACGCCTGGCTCTCGCACCGCATCGACCATTCGCGCGCGGCAACGCAAGCGAACTGGCGTCTGCAGTCCAGAGCGACACAGCCCATGTAAAAACTTCCATGCGTGGTAGTCATTGCGACAAAAACGTTCGCGATGCAGGCCCCGCCCCGCTTCAACACCGGAGGTTTATTTTGCTGAATCGACGCACTGTCCGCATTGCGGGCAGCCTGCTGGTCATTGCGCTCGCCGTCGTGCTGGTTGCGCGCGCAATCGACGCAAACACCTGGCGCCAGTATTCAGGCGACCTTGTCTACTACACGGTCAGGCATCTGCTGCTGGTCGGCTATTCGATGACGCTTGCGATCGTGGTCGGCATACCTGCCGGCGCGCTGCTGAGCCGCCCTGCGCTAGCGCGCGTGGCCGACGCCTTCATGCAGATATTCAACGTCGGCAATACGGTGCCGTCGCTGGCGGTGCTGGCCATCGCGCTCGGCGTATTCGGCATCGGCGACGCGCCGGCGATCGTCGCGCTGTTTCTCGCATCGCTGCTGCCGATCACGCGCAACGCGTACGAAGGCATGAAGAACGTGCCTGCCGCGTTGCTCGAGGCGGCACGCGGTATCGGTATGACGAGTACGCAATCGCTGTTGCGCGTCGAGTTGCCGTACGCATTGCCGATCATCGTCGGCGGGATTCGCACGGCGCTCGCGATCAATGTCGGCACCGCCCCGCTCGCGTATCTGATCGGCGCCGACAGCCTTGGCACGCTGATCTTCCCCGGCATCTATCTGAACAACGATCAGATGCTGCTGATCGGCGCGGCCGCGACCGCCATTCTTGCGCTGCTGCTCGATGCGGTCGTGTCTGGAGCGAGCCGTCAGTTGTTGAGCCGTCGCGGGGTGGCTTTATGATGCGTCGGCAAATCGATCGATTGATGGGCCGCTTTCTGCGCATGCGCGGCGCCGCCCTGCTCGGCCTCGTCGCGGTATGCGTCAGCCTGCCGGTATCGGCATCGAATCTTGTCATCGGTGGCAAGAATTTCACCGAACAGTACGTGCTGGTCGAACTCACCACGCAGTATCTGCGCGCGCGCGGCTATACGGTCGACGCGCGTACCGGCCTCGGTAGCGTGCTGTTGCGCAGCGCGCAGCAAAACGGCCAGCTCGACATCACGTGGGAATACACCGGCACCGCCGCGCTCGTCTACGACAAGCTCACCGAAAAGATGACGCCCGACCAGATGTATCTGCGCGTCAAGCAGATCGATGCGAAACAGGGCCTCGTGTGGCTGAACAAGTCGCCGTTGAACAATACGTACGCGCTCGGCCTGCCAGCCGAGGTGGCGCGTAAAACCGGCATCCGCACGATCTCGCAGCTGGCCGCGAAGATGGCAAGCGATCCGCGAGGCACGCGCCACGTGTTCGGCATGGACGCCGAATTCGCCAACCGCGCCGACGGCCTGAAGCCGCTCGAAGCGGCCTACGGCATGCAGTTCTCGCGCGCGGAAACCAGGCAGATGGACCCGGGGCTCGTCTACACGGCGCTGCATAACAACCAGCTGGGCGTCGGGCTCGTCTACACCACCGATGGCCGCGTCAAGGGGTTCGGCATCGTGCCGCTGGAAGACGACCGCCACTACTTCCCTGCCTACAACGCGACACCGGTGGTGCGCGCGCCGATCCTGCAGCAGAACCCGCAGCTCGCGGGCCAGCTGAATGCGCTGGCGGCCGCGCTGAACAACGACGCGATGCTGGAGATGAACAAGCGTGTGGATATCGACGGCCAATCGGTGCAGGCCGTCGCAGCGGATTTCCTGCGCACGCACCGCTTGCCTTGAACGACTGGAACCCATCGATGAGCTTATTCGAGTATCTATCCGCCAACTGGCCCGAGCTGTTGCAGCTGACGCTGCAGCACTGCTATCTGGTTGGCTTCGCCGTGGGCTGCGCGATCGTCGCCGGCGTGCCGCTCGGCATCCTGATGAGCCGCTACGAGTGGCTCGCCGCGCCGCTGCTCGGCCTTGCCACCGTCATCCTGACGCTGCCGTCGATCGCGCTGTTCGGCCTGATGATCCCGATCTTCTCGCGCTTCGGCCAGGGCATCGGCGCCGTGCCCGCGATCACCGCGGTATTCCTGTATTCGCTGCTGCCGATCCTGCGCAACACGTATCTGGCGCTGCGCAACGTCGATGCCGGCATCAAGGAAGCTGGCATCGGTATCGGCATGACCGCGTGGCAGCGGCTGCGTCTGGTCGAATTGCCACTGGCCGTGCCGGTGATTCTGGCGGGCGTGCGCACCGCGGTAGTGATGAACATCGGCGTGATGACGATCGCGGCAGTGATCGGCGCCGGCGGCCTCGGCACGCTGATCATCCGTGCGATCGGCCAGAGCAGCATGATGAAACTGCTGGTGGGCGCGGTGCTCGTCAGCATTCTCGCAATCGTGGTGGACCTGCTGCTGCAGGCGCTGCAGCGTGCATTGACACCTAAGGGAGTGCAAAAGACATGATCGAACTGGACCAGTTGACCAAGACCTTCACGCAAAAGGACGGACAGCCGGTGCGCGCCGTGGATTCCGTGAGCCTGACGGTCGGCGAAGGCGAAATCTGCGTGTTTCTGGGGCCTTCCGGATGCGGCAAGACCACTACGCTGAAGATGATCAACCGGCTGATCGCGCCGACTTCGGGCCGCGTGCTGATCAACGGCGAAGACACCGGCACGCTCGATGAAGTCGATCTGCGCCGGCACATCGGCTATGTGATCCAGCAGATCGGCCTGTTCCCGAACATGACGATCGAGGAGAACATCACGGTGGTGCCGCGCCTGCTCGGCTGGGACAAGAAGCGCTGCGCGGCGCGCGCGATCGAATTGATGTCGATGGTCGCGCTCGATCCGAAGCTGTATCTGAAGCGTTATCCGCGCGAATTGTCGGGTGGCCAGCAGCAGCGCATCGGCGTGATCCGCGCGCTCGCCGCCGATCCGCCGGTACTGCTGATGGACGAACCGTTCGGCGCGGTGGACCCGATCAACCGCGAGGCGATCCAGAACGAGTTCTTCCAGATGCAGCGGCAGCTGAAGAAGACCGTGATCATGGTGAGCCACGACATCGATGAAGCGATCAAGCTCGGCGACCGCGTTGCCGTGTTTCGTCGCGGCAAGCTTGTGCAATTCGACCACCCGGACACCTTGCTCGCGCATCCGCGCGACGATTTCGTCGGGCAGTTCGTCGGACACGACAGCACCTTGAAACGCCTGTTGCTGGTGCGCGCCGGCGACGCCGCCACGCAGCCGCCCACGGCGCTGCCCGACACGCCGCTCGCCGATGCATTCGCGACCATGGATGACGCCGACAGCCGCTATCTGACCGTCGTCGATGGCGCGCATCGCGCGCTCGGCTTCGTCGCGCGGCGTGCGGCGCGGGGCGCGCAAGGCGTGTGCAGCGACAAGCTGAGCTCATTTCCCGCCGTCGCCGCGCCGGACGACAATCTGCGCGTGGTGCTGTCGAAGCTGTATCAGTTCGGCTCGTCGTGGCTGCCGGTACTCGATGCGGACGGCAACTATCTCGGCGAGATCACGCAGGACTCGATTGCCGACTATCTGAGTTCGGGCCGCTCGCGGCACCAAACCGGGCATGCGCCGGTGCCGAAGCGCAGCGAACTGGCGAGTGTGTGATGCGGCACACGCGCTGCGCGCGACGTACCGCGCGTGCCCGCGTTGCCCAATCAAGGCGCGCTCTTCAGCGCGTCGTAACGGTCCTTCGAAATGCCGCGCGCGTCGTACAGGAACGCTGCGAGTTGCCAGATCGTCTGGTCCGACTGGGTCTTGCCGAACGACGGCATCGCCGTCATGTTCACGCCGTGCTTGATCACCCAGAAGGTCTGCTGCGGATTGTTGCGGCGCTGCGCCCCGAGCAGATGAGGCGCAGCCGGCTGGATGCCCTGCCCGATCGCGCTCAACGGCCGGTCCGGCGCGCCGTGACACAGCGCGCAGGTGGCGTCGTAGAGCCGTGCGCCGGCGCGAATGTTGTCGAGCGACATCAGGTCCGCGGGCGCGAGATCGTGGCCCGCGTGCCGGTGCAACGACGACTCGTACGTGGTGTGCAGCATCCACGCGACGAGCGCGCCATCCTTGTCGCTGGCGGACACGTTGTAGACACCGGAGTAGATGAACGCGGCGGCTCCAGCCGCACACAGAACGCCCATCGCGACGACGGTCGCGGCGATGGTGGCAACACGGGAACGATTGGACATGCTGGACGCACCTTTGTCAGAGTTCGAATGGTTGCGCACGCATCGAACGCGTGAAACCGGCGAACTGCGCCGGCGCACGCGCCGCATGCACTGCGGACCGGCTGATCATAGGTGCGCGCGGCTTGCCGCTCGCCGTCGCGAAGATTACCGTTTCGTTATGTTGCGGTCATACGGCAGATGGCCGCACGAACCGCGTTCGACACCCGGTGCTTGAAGATAGGCAGACAGGCTGCCTTAACAGGCCACGGCGCGCTGCGCGCGCGGCCTTGCGCAGCCGGCGCTCAGTCCGGCATGCCTTTGCCGCGCGTCTCTGGCAGGAACCACGGCAGCACGATGCCAATCACATAGACCGAGCCGAGCGCGAGCGCGGCCTGCGCGACGCCGCCGAACGACTTGATCATGCTGCCCGCGATAATCGGAAACACCCATGCAATCAGGCGCGCCGCATTGAACACAAAGCTGATCGCGGTCGAGCGCACGGTGCTGGTGAACAGCTCGCCCGGATAGATCGCCATCCACACATAGGCGCAACCGAGCGTGAAAAAGCCGTTCAGCGGCGCGAGCACCATCATCGCTTCGACGCTCGAGGTCAGCTTGTACGTGACGATGGTCGTCAGCAGCGAGCCGACGAAGCTCAGCGACAGAAATGCCTTGCGGCCGATCGCATCGACGACGAAACCGGCCACCATGTAGGCGGCAATCGCGCCAAGCGTGTACGCGATCGACACTTTCGAGCCCCACGACAGCGGATCGGCGACGCCCTCGGCCTTTGCGATCGCAACCGTATAGGTCGGCAGCCAGCTCGAGATCGCCCACCAGCCGACCGTGGTGACGATCGACAGCACCAGCAGGATCAGCGTGCGGCGCGCCGCTTCGGGTTCGGTGAACAGCTGCGCGAGCGTGAACGGCCGCTTGCTGTCGGCCGGCGCGGCGAGGCCGGTGCCGTTCGTGGAGGTCGCGTTCCAGCGCTTCTCGCGCACTGCACGCTGCCATTTCTCCGATTCGTTGACGTTGCGGCGGATATACAGCACGAACAGCGCCGGCAGCGCGCCGAGCACGAACATCACCCGCCAGGTCTGTGCGCCAAGCGGATGCCATGCGGACATCGCATACCACAGCACGGCGGCGATCAGCGTGCCCCAGCCGAAGCCCGATTGCAGGAAGCCCGCGCCCTTCGCGCGCGCCTCTTCGGGCCAGGTTTCGGACAGCAGCGCGATGCCGGTGCTCCACTCGCTGCCCATCGCCAGACCGGTCAGAAAGCGCAGCGCGCACAGCGTCCAGATCGTGTCGGACAGTGCCGTGAAACCGGAGAACAGCGCATACAGCAGCACGGACCACAGCATCATGCGCTTGCGTCCGACGTAGTCGGCCAGAATGCCGCCGACCAGACCGCCGATGCCCCAGCCAAGCAGCGTGATGCCGATCACGACGCCGGCATAGACCGGCGTGGAGGCGGCCTGCGCGGGCGTCAGCACGGCATGCAGCATCGGTGCGAGCACCACCACCAGCACCAGCGCTTCGTAGCCGTCGAAAATCCAGCCGAGAAAGCTCGCGCGCAGCACACGCCAGTGCATCGCCGTCAAACCGTCGTACCAGCGGCCGCGTGTGCCGACTGCCACCTGTCCTTGTTCCATCTGACTGTCTCCTTCC
>DATLOW010000300.1:0-17478 GCA_035536055.1 Paraburkholderia sp.
CGGCGATTTCGCGCGTGTGCGGGAATTCGGTTTCGTGTCGGGCAGCAGCTCGCATGCGGACCGCGTCGAGGCGATTCGCGACGTGTTCCAGCGCTACGACACGATGATCGACACGCATACCGCCGACGGTCTGAAGGTGGCGCGCGAGCATCTGCAGCCGGGCATCCCGATGATCGTGCTGGAGACCGCGCAGCCGATCAAGTTCGGCGAAACGATTCGCGAAGCCCTCGAGCGCGAGCCGGAGCGGCCGGCGGCGTTTGCGGGGCTGGAGGCCCTGCCGCAGCGCTTCGAGGTGCTGGGCAACGATGTGCAGCAGGTGAAGGCGTTCGTTGCGGCGAAGACGGGGGCGTAAGGCTGGCACGTACGGCGGGCGCGTGAGTTTGGCGTATCGGGTCGGCGTGCAAGTCCGGCGCGGAGTCCAGCGCGTCAGTCCGACCCGTCAGTCCGACCCGTCAGTCCGGCCCGTCAGTCCGGCCCGTCAGTCCGACCCGTCAGTCCGAGCCGTCAGTCCGACCCGTTAGTCCGACCCGTTAGTCCGGCGCGCAGTCGCAACGGGCCTCGCCGATGCGCCGGCTGCGCTCGCCCATCGGTGCGCTACGCCCGTTACAATATTCACTTCAACCGCCCGCCCCATCCACGAACCGATGTCCACTCCCGCCAATCCATCTTCCGCGCCGCGCGCGCCGATGCTGTCCACCGCCGACGCGCTCGCCACGCTGCTCGGCGCGGCTGTGCAAGTCGCGGGCGTTCAGACGCTTGCCACGCTCGATGCATTGAACCGCGTGCTCGCCGCGGACGTCGTATCGCCGCTCGACGTGCCGCCGATGCACACCAGCTCGATGGACGGCTACGCGGTGCGGCTTGCCGATCTGTCGCACGGCGACCGGCGCCTGCCGGTATCGCAGCGCATTCCGGCCGGCCACGCGCCGCAGCCACTCGCGGCGGGCACGGCGGCGCGCATCTTCACCGGTGCGACGGTGCCGCCGGGCGCGGACGCGGTGGTGATGCAGGAGCAGACCGAAAGCGCCGGCGACGAAGTGACGCTGCTGCATACGCCGAAAGCCGGCGAATGGATCACGCAGCAAGGCGCCGACATTCGCAAGCACGCAGTTATCCTGCCGGCCGGCACGCGCCTGACGCCGCAAGCGCTCGGCCTTGCGGCTTCGGTCGGCTGCGCGAGCCTGAGCGTGGTGCGCCGCGTGAAGGTCGCGGTGTTTTTCACCGGCGACGAACTGACGATGCCCGGCGAGCCGCTGAAGCCGGGCGCGATCTACAACTCGAACCGCTTCACGCTGCGCAGTCTGCTCGACAAACTCGGCTGCGAAGTGACCGACTACGGCATCGTGCCCGACCAGCTCGCCGCGACGCGCGCCACGCTGCGCGACGCGGCGCGCGAGCACGATCTGATTCTGACGTCCGGCGGCGTATCGGTCGGCGACGAAGATCACGTGAAGCCGGCCGTCGAAGCGGAAGGGCGCCTCGCGATGTGGCAGATCGCGATGAAGCCCGGCAAGCCGCTTGCGTTCGGCGCGGTGCGCCGCGGCGCGGCCGCCGGCGAGGCAACGCAGGCAACTCAGGCGCAAGCGCCGCAGGGCGCGGCCGCCGGCGTCGCGCGGGCCGCCGGCGAAGCGTTTTTCATCGGTCTGCCGGGCAACCCGGTATCGAGCTTCGCCACCTTCCTGCTGTTCGTGCGCCCGTTCGTGTTGCGCCTTGCCGGCGTGCGCACGGTGACGCCGCGCGCGTTGTCGCTGCGCGCCGACTTCACGCAGCAGAAAGCCGATCGCCGCAATGAGTTCCTGCGCGCGCGCGTCAACGCGGCAGGCGGCCTTGACCTGTTTCCGAACCAGAGTTCGGCGGTGCTGACCTCGACGGTTTGGGGCGACGGCCTGATCGACAACCCGCCGAATCACGCGATCAGCGCGGGCGAAACGGTGCGCTTCATTCCGTTTTCCGAGTTGCTGAACTGAGCGCGACAGCAACGCAATGCGCCCACCCGCGCAAACGACACACAGTCCGAGCCATACGCCCAGCGACCCGCCGCGACCCGCAACTGAAACTGAAACTGAACCTGCAAAGCCACGCGAACCCGCCCATGAAGATCCAGCTCAAGTATTTTGCCAGCGTGCGCGAAGCGCTCGGCACCTCCGACGAAGCGGTCGAGCTGCCCGCCGGCATCGCGACGGTCGGCGACGTGCGCGCATGGCTGCGCGTGCGCGGCGGCGTGTGGGCCGAGACTCTCGCCGAAGGCCGCGCGTTGCGCATGGCCTGCAATCACGTGATGACCGACGCCGGCACGCGTGTCACCGAAGGGTGCGAAGTGGCGTTTTTCCCGCCGGTCACCGGCGGCTGAGGAGCGAGCGATGACCGTGCGCGTGCAAACCGAAGATTTCGACCTGACCACCGAGGTGGCCGCGCTGCGCGCGCAGAATCCGAAGGTCGGCGCGGTGGCGTGCTTCGTCGGTACGGTGCGCGACCTGAACGAAGGCAGCACGGTCGAGGCGATGGAACTCGAGCATTACCCGGGCATGACCGAGAAGTCGCTGGAGACGATCGTCGCCGCCGCGCGCGAGCGCTGGCCGGGCACCGAGGTGCTGATCGTGCACCGGGTCGGCAAGCTGTATCCGCTCGATCAGATCGTGCTGGTGGCGACCACCTCGAAGCATCGCGGCAACGCGTTCGCGTCGTGCGAGTTCGTGATGGACTATCTGAAGACGCACGCGCCGTTCTGGAAAAAGGAAACAACCGAGCACGGCGAGCGCTGGGTCGACGCGCGCGTCACCGACGACGCCGCCATCGAGCGCTGGGGTTTGAGCTCGGCCAACATCGATCTGAAGGCGCCGTAGCCGGCCGCGTTACACCATCATTCATCCACCGCGCGCCCGATGATCTTCGCCGGAAACGGTTCGCCGCGCGGCCGCTGCGGCTCATCAGGCGCGGCGCCATCCTCCGGCTTGCGGCGCGGTGCGACCCGCTCGAGCAGCGCCTGCTGCTCGGCGGGAATCTGATAGTCCCAACCGAAGCGGCTTAGCTGCAGGCTCTGCGCAATGCGCAACGCAGGCTCCATAAAGCGTACCGCCGCGGCGGGTTCATAGCGCCCTTCGACGGTATCCAGAAACAGATACAGCCAACGGCTGAAATGCCGCGGCTCGACCCCTTCGAGCGGCTGGTGGCTTTGCTGCACATTGCCGCGGTACTGCTTCGAGCCGAGTACGAGGCTGCCCCAGAACGCGCACATCTTCGGCAGATGTTCGTCCCAGCGTCCCGCGAGCTTCTGCTCGAAGACCGGGCCCAGCAGCGGGTCGGCGCGCACGCGCTCATAGAATGCGTAAACGAGCGCACGAATGTTCGATTCGGTTGGTTCGGATTGCCGCACGACTGCGGCAGCGGGAGCAAACGACGGGTTCATTCAATGATCAGACAAAAGCGGATTCGGCCGAAAAACCGGTCACACCACAAAACGCCAATCGGCCCTTACCTATAGCCATCGCGGGTTTCGCAAAAAGACCTGATGCGGCGAATGCATAGCGTTTATAGTTACGCGAAATAACACGACAAACGTCGCATTAAGATGCGTGATGGAAGCATGTTATTGCGATAGAGCGGAACCGGCAACCTTGGAAAAGATGGGCGTCGTGTTGGCGGCCCGTCTTCGCCGATCGCGATTTTGCATACATGAGACTGACAGACTATACCGACTACTCGTTGCGTGTGTTGCTCTACCTCGCCGTTCGTCCTGAAGGGCTCGCAACGATCCAGGACATTTCCGACTCGTACGGAATCTCCAAGAACCACCTGATGAAGGTCGTCCAGCGGCTGGCCGAACTCGGCTGGGTCGAGACGGTGCGCGGTCGCAATGGCGGCTTGCGGCTGTTCGAGCATTCGTCCGCGTTGACGGTGGGCGAGGTAGTGCGCGCGGCCGAGAGCGATTTCGCGCTGGTCGCCTGCCTGCCCGACGCCGGCGGCGCGCATCGCGACTGCGCGATCCGTTCGCAATGCCGGCTCAAGGGTGTGCTGGAGAGCGCGCGCAGCGCCTTCTTCGCGGAGCTCGACCGCCACACCATCCGCGACATCGCGCAGCCGAACGCGCCGCTGCTCGCGCTGCTGGGCTTCATGCCGGCGCCCGCGCCGGTGCAGCTCGAGTCGGTCGTGCCGATTATCCCCGAAGCCTGATCGGCGCAGCTGTCGCGGCGCTTGACCGGCGTTGCGGATTGATGTCGGTTCTGTGTCCAATCGGCGGATTTTGTTGTCGAACATCGCAAAAAGCGTCTTGAAACGCGGGTCAGAAACCTCATTTGGATGACATTCGAAATTGGAGGTCTCTTGATGAGAATCGACAAACTCACCACCAAATTCCAGGAAGCACTAGCCGACGCGCAAAGCCTTGCGGTCGGCCGCGACAATCAATACATCGAACCGGTTCATCTGCTTGCCGCACTGGTCGCGCAGGCGGACGGCTCGGCGCGCTCGCTGCTGTCGCGCGCCGGCGTGCACGTGCAGGCGCTGCAAACCGCGTTGAACGATGTGATTACGCGGCTGCCGCAGGTGCAGGGCACCGATGGCAACGTGCAGATCGGCCGCGAGCTCACGGGCCTGCTGAATCAGGCCGACAAGGAAGCGCAGAAGCTTAACGACACCTATATCGCGAGCGAAATGTTCCTGCTCGCGGTGGCCGACGACAAGGGCGATGCCGGGCGTCTTGCGCGCGAACACGGCTTGAGCCGCAAGTCGCTCGAAGCGGCGATCGTCGCGGTGCGCGGCGGCTCGCAGGTGCACAGCCAGGATGCGGAAAGCCAGCGCGAGGCGCTGAAGAAATACACGATCGACCTGACCGAGCGCGCGCGCGCCGGCAAGCTCGACCCGGTGATCGGCCGCGACGACGAAATCCGCCGGTCGATCCAGATCCTGCAACGCCGCACCAAGAACAATCCGGTGCTGATCGGCGAACCGGGCGTCGGCAAGACGGCGATCGTCGAAGGACTCGCGCAGCGCATCGTCAACGGCGAGGTGCCGGAAACGCTGAAGGGCAAGCGCGTGCTGTCGCTCGATATGGCGGCGCTGCTGGCCGGCGCGAAATATCGCGGCGAGTTCGAGGAGCGGCTGAAGGCGGTGTTGAACGACATCGCGAAGGACGAAGGCCAGACCATCGTCTTTATCGACGAAATCCATACGATGGTCGGCGCGGGCAAGGCCGAAGGCGCGATGGACGCGGGCAACATGCTGAAGCCGGCACTGTCGCGCGGCGAACTGCATTGCGTCGGCGCGACCACGCTCGACGAGTACCGCAAGTACATCGAGAAGGACGCGGCGCTGGAGCGGCGCTTCCAGAAGGTGCTGGTCGACGAGCCGTCGGTGGAGGCGACCATCGCGATCCTGCGCGGCTTGCAGGAGCGCTACGAACTGCACCACGGCGTCGATATCACCGACCCGGCGATCGTCGCGGCCGCGGAGCTGTCGCATCGTTACATCACCGATCGTTTCCTGCCGGACAAGGCAATCGATCTGATCGACGAAGCCGCGTCGAAGATCAAGATGGAAATCGATTCGAAGCCGGAAGAGATGGACCGGCTCGACCGCCGCCGCATCCAGCTGAAGATCGAGCGCGAAGCGGTGAAGAAGGAAAAAGACGAAGCGTCGCAAAAGCGTCTGCAACTGATCGAGGAAGAAATCCAGCGGCTCGACCGCGAATATTCGGATCTCGAAGAAATCTGGACCGCGGAAAAAGCCGCGGTTCAAGGCAGCGCGCAGCTGAAGGAAGAGATCGAGAAGACGCGTGCCGAAATCGCCCGCCTGCAGCGCGAGGGCAAGCTGGAGAAGGTCGCCGAGCTGCAGTACGGCAAGCTGCCGCAGATCGAAGCGCGACTCAGGCAGGTCACGCAGGCCGAAGCGGCGGAGCAGAACAATCCGACGCGTCCGCGTCTGCTGCGCACCCAGGTCGGTGCGGAGGAAATCGCCGAAGTGGTGTCGCGCGCGACTGGCATTCCGGTATCGCGGATGATGCAGGGCGAGCGCGAAAAGCTGCTGCAGATCGAAGAGAAGCTGCATCAGCGCGTGGTCGGCCAGGACGAGGCGATCAGTGCGGTGGCCGATGCGATTCGCCGCTCGCGCGCGGGGCTGTCCGATCCGAATCGTCCGTACGGCTCGTTCCTGTTTCTCGGCCCGACCGGCGTCGGCAAGACCGAGCTATGCAAGGCACTGGCCGCGTTCCTGTTCGATTCGGAAGAGCACCTGATCCGCATCGACATGAGCGAGTTCATGGAAAAGCACAGCGTCGCGCGGCTGATCGGCGCGCCGCCGGGCTACGTCGGCTACGAGGAAGGCGGCTATCTGACCGAAGCGGTGCGCCGCAAACCATATAGCGTGATCCTGCTCGACGAGATCGAGAAGGCGCATCCGGACGTGTTCAACGTGCTGCTGCAGGTGCTCGACGACGGCCGCATGACCGATGGCCAGGGCCGCACCGTCGACTTCAAGAACACGGTGATCGTGATGACGTCGAACCTCGGCTCGCAGGTAATCCAGTCGATGGTCGGCGACTCGCAGGAAGCGGTGAAGGACGCGGTGTGGGAAGAAGTGAAGCTGCATTTCCGCCCCGAGTTTCTGAACCGGATCGACGACGTGGTGGTGTTCCATGCGCTCGACCGCGCGAACATCCAGTCGATTGCGAAGATCCAGCTGGAGCGGGTGCACGAGCGACTGGCGAAGCTCGATATGCAGCTGGTCGTATCCGATGACGCGCTCGAGCTGATCGGCAAGGCCGGCTACGATCCGCTGTTCGGCGCGCGGCCGCTGAAGCGCGCAATCCAGCAGGAGATCGAGAACCCGGTGGCCAAGCTGATTCTGGCCGGCAAGTTCGGACCGAAGGACGTGATTCCGGTCGACGTGCAGAACGGCAAGCTGGTGTTCGAGCGGGTCGTGCACTAAGCGGCCGCGGCACGCGCTCAGCAGCGGCGCGCTGGGCCGCAAGACGGCAAGACGGGCAACGAAGCGATTCGTTGCCCGTTTTTTTGCGCGCGCATCCGTGCCGTGTCTGCGAAGCAATGCAATGAATAGACAGCGCCTTACATGGACGCGCGTTGCATAGCATGACGCTGTCCAGTCTCTCCGCATGCAGGCGACGCACGCGTGAGGTGGCGTGTTTCGTTGCGCTGCGGCTGGCGAAGTCCATCATTCGACGCTCGAACCCGTTTGGGAGCCACACTCAGGAGCTGCGATGCATATACCGTCCACGCACGACCTGCTGGTTCATTTTTTCGGTAGCCCCGAGAGTCACGCGAGCGTACCGCCACGCATCGGGCTCGGCCCGCCCGCGGCCGCCGTCGCGCAGCATGCTGCGCGAGTCGCCAACCGTTTGCATGCGCAACCAGTTGGCGTAGCCGTTGGCACCAGCAGTCGGCACGTGACCGGTTTGATCGTACCGGCCCGTTCGCATGCGCCGGTCGACGAGAATTCGTCCACCGGGTGCTGGGTGCATCACGACGGCGTGGGGTTGCAAGGCGGTTCGGATCGTGGCGACGACGGCGCGCGACACGTGGAGCGGCAACGCTTGCAAGCGAAGCAGACACAGCTCGACCAAAAACTTGCCGAGCTCGCGGGCGTGCGCACGACACTGCAAGCATCGATTGCGCACGAACAGCGTGCCGTCGACGCGGCACGGCAGCGGGTCGAGGTCCACCGATACGGCCTGCGCGAGGCCACCCGATTGTTCGACGAACTCGACGGCAAGCGCCGGCAAGGCGAAGCCGGGCTCGATGCGGTACTCGCCACGCAAGCCAACGAGATGCGCGGCTGGCAGCGCGACCTGGACGGCGCCGAGCGGGAAAGCGGCGAGCGGTCGCGCGCCGCGCTGCAACTCGCCGATACGCTAAGGCAGGTTGAAAGCGACATCGACAGGCTACGGGCGGAACACGCGGAGGTGCACCGTTCGCTGCAACGTCTGTGACGGGCACGAGCCAGCACGCGGTTCGGCGAGCGATGGCACGCGCGCCGCTATGCAATCCGTGGGTATTGCCGCAGTGCCGTCGGCCCTGCCTATCATCGAACCTGTCGATCCGCGGTGGCGGCGTCGAGCGGAAACCGCCAAGGTTCGCCGGTCGCGCCGCGGTACATCGTTTGACGAACGCCGGTAACTTCCAGTGAATCAGGCCGCGACATGCACTCATATTTTGTCCACGAAGCGATCGAGCATTTTCCCGCGCCTTCAGCGGCGCAGCCGCCGGCAACTGAAGTGTCGGCGGTGAGTCCGCTGCCGGCGCGCCCGCCACTGCGGCTGCCAACGGTCGAAGCGGGCCGCTCTGCGCCTGGCGCTGGCGGCTCTGCGCCGGCGGGCCGAAGCGCCGGCATCGCAGCGCAACGGCACACGCTGCTGACGGCGACAGCGGTACCCGAAGACAGCGCGCAACGCCCCCAGCAAATGCACATGGCGCTGCAGACATCGATGCAGACGGCGCAAAGCGCGCGCGACGCGGCGCAGCGACAGGTCCGGTCACGCGAAGCACGCATACGCGGCGCGGAGGATTGGTACGACCGCCTGAAGTCGCGGCAGCAGCAAGGCGAGGCGGGGCTTGGCTACCTGCTGCGGATGCAGCAGCGCGAACTGCGCGAGTGGCGCAGCGGCCTGCAGCAGGCAAGAGATCAGTTGCACTACCGGGAGGGCGCGCTAGCCGCATACGCGGACATGCTGCGCCTTGCCGAACCACACCTGCAGCAACCGAAGAGGGAACCGACCGATGTGGACCAGCCGCTTCAACATGACTAACCCGCGGGCGCCCGAGGGCGCCGGGCATCTTCCGGGATCCGAACCGCCGGTACGGCAGATGCCGCAAACCGTGCAGAACCTGCGAACCTTCCCACCGACGCCTGGGCCGAGCGCTGGCAGTGCGGCTGTATTGTCTGCGATCCGCCACCCGGTGGCGCCGGAGGCTGCGCATCATCCGGCGCTTGCATCTACACCTGCGCCTGCGCCTGCATGGCCGGAACACTACGCGCTCGACATGAGGCCGTCCTTCCAGCCTGCCGTATCGTTTCACCCCGGTACCTTTGCGATCGCCGGCAATCCGAACCAGTGGATACTGCGCGATGACAAAGCGTATCGGGTCGTGCCAGATACCCGGAATGCCACCTATGCGATCGTCGATTGGCGCAATCCGCGTAGCGCGCCGTATCCGGTCCGCTACGACCGCGCGAGCGGCGAGTGGTCTTATTACGCCGCGGCGCAGCCTGGCGCGTCCGGGGTGGCGCGGCCCCGCGCCAGTCGCGAAAGCGATGTGCAGGAGATACTCGGCCATCTTTCGATGCAAGACCTGTTGCTGGAACAACGGCAGATGCTCGCCTCGAGATCGGGTATCCAGTACCTGGAGAACGAGCGGGCTACTGCGCGCGACCTGACGAAGGCGCGACGCGCGTTCGGCAACGCGCTGCGTCGAGCGGCGCAAGGTGGCGTGCGGGAGCGGCGCGAACTTGGCGCACAGCGCGATGAACTACGTGCGCTGCAGCGCGCGGCGGCTGACGCGCGTGCCGTGTATCGAGGCTTTATCCGGCTGCAGCCGGCCTTGAATCTGCAGCGGCAGCGGTACGAGGTGTGGCGTGTCGCGCACGAGCTCACCGGCACAAGGCCTCGTACCGACACCCGAACGCAGTGGCCCGCGCCGCCCGCGACCGCACTCGACGGCGCCGCCACGACGGGCGGCACGCGAGACCGGGCCGCCCACCATGCGGCGGCGAGCGGTGATGCGCAGCGAGGTGCCGCGACGCTGCCCGGTGCCGGCGAACGCGCTGCGTAGCCCGCCGGCCGGCCGCGTGCCGCGCCGCCGCTTTAAGCCTGTTTCAGGTGCGCATCAGGTGCGCATCAGGGCCGCTTCAGGCACATGCAGGCGCCCCATCACGCGCACTTCGCGCACACCTCGCTACGCGTTGCGATTCCCGCCAAACAGCCCGGAAAGTGCGCCGAGCGCACCGGCCAGGTTCGACGTATCGAGCTTGCCGTCCGCGGGTACTTCGCCGTTCGGCGTAGCGGCGTCGACCACGTGCGGCAATACCTGCGACAGCAGCCCGGTGACCTGCTCGGGCTCGACGCCGACTTTCGCCGCGAGGTTCGTGACGGTTTCCGACCCGAGCACGTTGTGCAGCGTATCAGCGCTGATCGCCTTGTTTTCGCCGGTGCCGATCCACGAACTGATGATGTCGCCGGCGCCGTTTTCGCGGAAGCGCTGGATCAGGCCGTTCAGCCCGCCCGGCTGGTTGTTGATGAACTCGAGTGCGCTCGCAATGAGCGCCTGCTGGCTGCCGCCGCCCTCGGGCGATTTGCCGAACAGGGATCCGATCGTGTCGAGTAGGCTCATGACAGTCTCACTTGAAGAGAAGGGCCGGCACACGAAGCGCGGACCGGCGATGAACACGCCGCGTGCCGCGCGGCTCCGGACAACTCGTGGTCGTTGCGTGCGCAACGACCGGCACAAGGAACGACGATGCACGCCGCGTAGCAGGGCAGCCAGCCGCGTCCGGCGCACTGCGCGGCCGACTGTGCGACGGATGGCATCGGTGCGCATCCGTCGCGTGAATCCGGTGACGCTTATCGGTGGCCGCTGCGCTTCGCGTGCAACGCGCAATGGCAACGCAGGTTTCGCTGCGGCGCTGGCCTCGCATGCCGACGCGCGGCGCTGCGGCCGGCGGTGCCCAGGCAACCCCGCACGCGCCGCTCAGGCGCCCGATGCGGCCGGCGCCGAGGCGGCGGCCTTGCTCTTTTTCTTCTTCGACGACTTGCTGTCCGACGCGGCGGCGGGCGCACTGGCCATCGCGGCGTCGGCGCTGGCCGCCGGGGCCGGCTTGGTCGTTTTGGCGGTAGACGACTTCGGCGTCTTCGCGGCGCCCGACGGCGGCGCGCCCGAGCCGTTGATGGTCAGGCCCGCGGCTTCGAGATTCTTGACGGATTTCGGCCCGATGCCTTTGACGCGCGCCGCCAGATCGTCGGCGTCCTTGAACGGGCCGTTTTTCGTGCGCTCGTCGATGATGGCTTTCGCGTGGACGGGGCCGATGCCCTTGACCGATTCCAGCGCCGCCTGATCGGCGGTATTCACTTCGACGGCCGCCGCGAGACCCGCGGCGAGCGTCAGAACCAGCGCAAGACAAAGCATCCAGAGCTTCTTCAACATGACAGGGCACTCCATTGAGGGCAAGACAGCCGGGAACGGACTACGTATCCAGTCAGAAAGCGCTGCGTCAAGCATAGAACACTTTGTGCGTCATTATTGCGAAAACGGTATGGCAACTGCGGTTTATGCGCCAATACGCATACAAAGCAGGGTTTTCGCGCACTGCGCGGTCAATCTTTCGCCTGATCTTTCGCTGCGCGCGGCGCCGCTTGCAAACCTGCGTCCGCGCGCGCAGGCGCGGCCACACGCACGGCTGCGCCGCGCACTTCGAAGTGCACGATATCGGTGCTGAGGCCGTCCGCATCGACCAGTTCGAGAACGTGGCGGCCCGGCCACGGCGGCCATAACACGCGAGGCGCGCGGCCCAGCGGTTTGCCGTCGAGCCGCCACTGGCTGTGCTCGGACGCGCCGCTCGCGCGCTCGAAAGCAATCCGCTGACGCGTTGCCGGGATATCCGGATCGAGCGCGAACAGCGTGCCGTCGGTCGGCGCACCGATGCGGGCCGCGCCGTTCGATGCGATCGACGAGCGGGACGATGCTGCCGCGGACGGGCTGCTGTGCGACGCTTCAGCCGCGCTGCGCGCGTCGGCGGCGAGCGCGATGGTCTGCATCTGCGTGCCGCGCAGAAACCACTCGTCGCGCGCCGGTTCGACGGCACGCTCGAAGGCGATGTGCGTGCGCACCACACCGGGCGGCGGCGCCGGCGGCGTGCTCGGCACCTGCCGGTGCAGATAGGCGGCCACGGCCGCCCATACCGGCGCCGCGCCGCTCACGCCTGACACGTCCCACATCGGTGCGCCGTCCGCATTGCCGACCCACACGCCGACCGTATAGCGCGATGTGAAGCCGATCGTCCAGTTGTCACGCATGTCTTTGCTGGTGCCGGTCTTGACCGCCGAAAAGAAGCGCGTGGCGAGCGGACTGTCGAAGCCGAAGGTGCGCGTGCGCGCGTTGTTGTCGGCGAGTACGGTGGTCACGATAAAGCTCGCATCGGCGCTGAACACGCGGCGCGCGGTGGCTTGCGGCGGCGCCTTGCGCGCGCCGGCCGGATGCGGCACGACATCGAAGGTGGGGGTCGCGAGCCCCTGGTTGGCGAGCGCGCGATACGCATTGGTCAGCGACAACAGCGTCACGTCGGCGCTGCCGAGCGCGAGACTGAAGCCGTAGTAATCACCGCTCTGGTCGAGCGGCAGGCCGAGCGCGACCAGCGTACTGGCGAAGCGGTGCGGCGTGACCAGCACCAGCGTGCGGACTGCCGGCACGTTCAGCGACGAGCCGAGCGCCGTGCGCACGCTGACCCAGCCTTTGAAGTCCTTGTCGTAGTTCTGCGGAATATAGAGACCGCCGCCGGCGGCGAGATCGAGCGGCGCGTCGTCGAGCAGCGTCGCGCTGGTCAGGCGCCGTTCGTCGAGCGCTTCTGCATACAGGAACGGCTTCAGCGTCGAGCCGGCCTGACGGCGCGCGAGCACCGCGTCCACCTCGGGCGCCGCCGACAGCGGGCCCGACGAGCCGACCCACGCGAGCACGTCGCCGCTTGCGTTGTCGAGCACGACCACCGCGCCGTCCTGCACGTTGCGCGGATGGGCGCGCGCATTCAGCTCGGTCAGCGCACGCGTCAGCGTCGCGCTCGCGAAGCGCTGCAGGTTCGCATCGAGCGTCGAGCGGATCCGCGCGCCGGCGGCCGGATGCAGTTCGCCGGCCACGCGGCGCGCGAAATGCGGTGCGGCCGATTCGGCATCCGGCGCAGTCGTCAGCAGCGCCGGCGCGGGACGCGCGAACGCGAGCTGGACGAAGCTGTCGAGATTCGCGCAACGCGCAGCGGCCTGCAGGTCGCGCAGAATCCGGCAGGCGCGTGCCGCGACCTGCTGGTATCGCGCATTCGGCGCGCGCACCAGCGCGGCGGCCACCGCGGCTTCGCGATCGTCGAGGCCGGACGGCGCCTTGCCGAACAGCGTCAGCGACAGCGCGGACAAACCGATCGTTTCGCCGCGAAACGGCACGAGATTCAGATACGCCTCGAGAATCTGATCCTTGCGCCAGCTGCGCTCGAGGCGCAGCGCGTCGAGCGCCTGGCCGGCCTTCTGCGCGAGCGAACGCTGGCCGGAGCGCTCGCGTTGTTCGGCGAGCAGGCCGGATAGCTGCATCGTTACCGTGGACGCCCCGCGCGTGCGCGTATTCCACAGGTTCGCCCACGCCGCCGCCGCCGCGCCGCGCCAGTCGACGCCGCTGTGTTCGTAGAAGCGCTTGTCTTCGGACACCACGATCGCGGCGCGCAGTGCTGGCGAGATGTCGGCCAGCGCGACCCATTCGCCGCGCCGCTCGCGGCTGTCGACCCGCGTGCGCTGTAGCGTTTGTCCGTCGCGCGACAGTAGCAGCCAGTCCGAACTGCGCCATTGGGTGCGCACGTCGTCGAAGCTGGGCAGCGCGAAGGCGGCGAGCGGCAGCAGCGACAAGCTTGTGCACACAACGGCCGCGCGCAGCGCGCGACGCATGCGCGCGGCGGCGGACTGCGGGAGCGGGGCGGTGGTGCGGCGCGGTGTCATCGAGGCGGCCTTGGCGATCTCAGTGCGCGGCGGATGCCGCTGCGTTTGCAGCGCTGGCGGCGCCGGTTGCGCCGGTTGCGCCGATTGCGCCGATTGCGCGGCTTGCGCTCGCGGGGCTTTTCACGTCCGCTGCATGGGTCGTGCTTGCTGCGTGCGTGCCCGCTTGCGCACCGGTTTGCGCACCCGCTTGTGCGTTGCTGAGTGCGGCCGTTTTTTCGCCCGCTTTTGCGCCGGTTTGCGTGCCTGCCTGCACCGCCTCCTGCGTGCCGGAAGCCGGCTGCACGACGAGCGTCGCATTCGGCAGCACACCGTATGTCGAAGGCGCGTACAGCGCCTCGACGCGCGTCGGCGGCAAACCGAAACTGCCGACGTTATTCAGCCGCACCGTGTACTCGACCGGGAATTTCCCCTTCGGCAAAAACGCGTAGTACGCGCGATAGCCGTCGAAGCCGCGCTCGACGAAACTCGGCCACACACTGTCCGGTGTCTTCTCGTCATGCGTGGCGGCTTCCGAATCGCGGCCGAGCCCGGAACCGAGAATCGTCGCGCCGGCCGGCACCGGATCGTTGACGACGACCCACGTCATATCGGTTTGCGCGTCGATGTCGAGATGCACGCGCACCACGTCGCCGCGCGTATAGATGCCTTTGACAGCCGGATCGAGCGGCGTGATCGTTTTCGTGATCCGGTAGCCGGCGGCGAACGGCGCCTTCAACGCGATGGCCGCGAGGCTTTCGATCGTGGCCCATGGTTTGCCGCTGCCGTCCTGCGTGAGCGTCAGCTGCTGCGCGCCGGATTGTGCTGGCGGCCACGGCAGCAGCACGCTGCGCGCGCCGGCGCTGCGCGTGGCTGGCATGGCGGACGGCGCGGCAGCGGAGGCGGTGGCTGTGGCAGACGCCGATGCGGCAGATGCGCCAGACGCAGCGACTGCGGCGCGCGCACCAGCCGCACCAGCCGCACCGGACGCACCGGACGCACCGGACACGACCGCCGCCTCCATACCCGCCGGCCGCGCCGCTGCATCGGCAGCCGTCGCATCCTGCCACGTCACCGTGCGTTCGAGCGCACCCAACTTCAGCTGCGTGCGTCCGCTCACCGGCGCGCTTTCGAACGCGCGCGAGAAGCGCTCGACCGCCAGCGACCCCCACACGTTCGCCGTGGTGGTCTGCCACGCGCCGTTGTGCTGCAGCGCGAGCAGCCCGGCGACGAGGCGCGGCATCTCGTCCTTCCAGGCGGGCGCATCGACGAAGCTCAGCGCGAGTCGCGCCGCATTGGTCTCGGGACTGGTCATCAGCCACCACAGGTCGTCGCCGGTTTCGGTCGAGAACGTCAGGCGAGTGCCCTGATACGTGAGCCGTGCGCGCAGGATCTGCTCGAGCTGCGCGAGCTTGTCGTCGCGTTGCGGGATGTTCTTCACGCGCGACAGCACCGCGTAGTAGTCGAGCACCGCCGAGGTCGGCCACTGGTTCGGCGCGATTTCCAGCGAATCGAGCATGCGCGGTTCGACCGCATCGAAGCGCGACAGCGCTTCGAGCGCGGCCAGCTTGCGCAGATCGAGGTCTTTGCGCGGCGCCCACTCGTTGCGCTCGAGGCGGCCTTCGACAAAGGCGGTCAGGCCACCGGCGAGCTTGCTGCGCAGATCGTCGGGCAGTGCGAAGCGCGCATCGAGCTTCGCGGCCTCGTCGCTGGCTGCGAGCAGATAGGCGGTCAGCGTGGTGCTGCCGGTAGCGCGGCTGTCGTCGCCGGGCGGGAAGTAATTCGCGAGGCCGCTGCGGTCCAGATACACCGGCAGCTTCGCGATCACCGACTGCCACATCGGCAGATCGCGCAAGCCGAGCGCGCGCGAGCTTTGCTGCTCGAGGCAGCTGTACGGGTAGCGCTCGAGCCAGCGGCGCACGCCCGGCAGGCCGTCGGCGAGCCGGGCTTGCAGCGCGACCGCGATGCCGCCGCGCAGCGAGCCCTGTTGTGTGGCCGTAGCGTCGGTCGGCGCGGCCACCGGCATCGACAGCGTACCGTCGATCTGCGCGAGCGTCGCCTGTTGCACCGTGACCGGTATCGCGGCGGCGACGCGCTGCGTGATCTTCAGGGCATCGGCGGCGTGCGGGCCGCCTTGCTCCGCCGCGCTGATGTTCCACGTTAGCGCGGGCAGCGCGCGATCGGCGAGGCCGTCGGGCGTCGTCACGTTCCATGCGATCTCGCGTGCCGAGTTGGCGGCGAGCTCGACGTTCTGCGCGGGCAGCGCGAGGCCTGGTGCCTGCGCATTAACGGCCACCTTCATCGCGCGCGCCGTGGTGTTGCGCAGCGTGAACTGCGCCCGGAAGCGGTCGCCTTCGCGCACCAGCGGCGGCAGGCCGGAGATCAGCTGCAGGTCCTGCGTGCTGCGGATCGACGCGCTGCCAGTACCGAACGTACCGGTGCCGACGGCAGCGATCGCGACGATCCGAAAGCTCGTCAGCGAATCGTTCAGCGGGATGTCGAGCGCGGCCTCGCCATGCGCGTCGAGCGTGACGCGCGGATTCCACAGCAGCAGCGTATCGAACAGCTCACGGTTCGCCGCGTGCCCGCCGCCGCCGCCCGCGGGGACCGCCTTGCGGCCGAAGTGGCGCCGTCCGACGATCTCCATCTGCGCGGTGGCGGTTTCGACGCCGTATTCGCGCCGCGTCAGCATCGCATCGAGCAGATTCCAGCTGTCGTTGGGCATCAGTTCGAGCAGTGCCTCGTCGACCGCGGCCACGGCGATCTGCGTGCCGGCCGGCGCCGGCTTGCCGCCGGGCAACTGCACACGCAGCTTCACATGCGCTTTGCCGCGCACCGTGTACGACTTCGCATCCGGCGTGACGGTCACCGCGAGCCGGTGCGCGGCGGTGCCGACCTTGATCTCGGCGAGACCGTAGCGGAAGGCCGGCTTCGACAGATCGACGAGCGGCGTCGGTGCTTCGTAGTAGCGGCCTTCGTACCAGAACGCGCGCGCCCATTCGAGCGGTGCTTTCCAGCCCCATGTGAAAAACGAGTACCACGGCACGTCGCGAATCCGCCCGCGCAGCGCGAGCACCGACACGTATACGTTCGGCCCCCACGCTTCGTCCACTTTCAGCTCGATGGTCGGATCGTCGCCATTGAGCTGCACGACGCGCGTCTCGACGATGCCTTCGCGTTCGACCGCGACCAGCGCGGTGGCCTGGCGGAACGGCATGCGCACCTGGAAGCGCGCGGTTTCACCGGGCTCGTATGCGTGTTTTTCCGGCAGCACGTCGATGCGGTCGGTGTTTTCGCCGCCGAACCATAGCTGGTCCGCGCGCGTGACCCACACCGAGGTGGTTGCGGTCGACGCATGGCCGCCGTCGTCCTTCGCGGTGACCACCAGGTCGATATTGCCCGCATCGTTCAGGCGTGCGTCGCACGCGTACAAACCGTGGTCGTCGCTGGTGCCGCTGCACAGCGTGCCGAGATCCCTGGTTTCGGTGTGATTGTCGTAGGCGTAGAAGCCGCCGACCATGCGCTTGCGCGTCGACGTCGTAATGCGCGCGATGCCGTGCACTTCGAGTGCGACACCGGCGCGCGGCTTGCCCCGCAGATCGAGCGCGAGCGCCTTGACCGGCACCCGGCTGCCGACCGACACCCACTGGCCGGACTTGACGCCCGCCACTACGGCCGCCGGCCACAGCGTCGCGCTGCCGCTGATGGTTTGCACCTCGCCGTTCGGGTCGGCGAAGGTCGCTTCGAGGGCGAGGCGTTGCGGCGCGTCGACGGCCGGCAGATTTTTCAGCGTCAACGCGCCCGCGCCGTTG
>DATLOW010000301.1:0-7506 GCA_035536055.1 Paraburkholderia sp.
TTCGAGCACGCCGTCGGGCGTCAGGCGCAGCACCGCGGGTTCGCGGCCCGGCACCATCGGAATGCCCCAGCCGTGATACACGGAAGTGCCGTGCGCGCCCTGCTCGCAGAACACCGCGATACCGAAGCCGATGCGCCGGCCATCCGGCTCGCCGCGCTGCTGCCGCGCGCGCACCGCGGGCAGATCGATGGCGGCGACCGCGCGGCGCACCGCTTCCGGATAGTTGCCGCTGTCGAAGTGCTTGCTGGTGATGTTGTCGAACGGCATCTCATGCGCCTGCACCAGATTGCGCAGCCGCACTTCATGCGGCTCGAGACCGGCCTGCACGGCAATCGCGTCCATCATCGTTTCGATCGCATAGCAGACGCCGGTGCGCGCCACGCCGCGGTACGGCAGGATCGGCGGCTTGTTGGTCGCCACCGACCACGTGCGGCAGCGGTAGCGGTCCATCTTGTACGGGCCCGGCAGAATGCTGCCGACCTGCGCCGCTTCCAGGCACGCGGAAAACGGATACGACGAGTACGCACCCGAATCGACGGTGGCTTCGCAGTCGATCGCGAGCAGACGGCCGTCGCGATCCGCGTACGCGGTGATGTCGTAGTCGTGCTCGCGGCAGTTCGCGTTGGCGGTCAGTTGCTCGCGGCGGTCTTCGATCCAGCGGACCGGTTTTTCCAGTTGCATCGCGAGCCAGCCGCAGCACACTTCCTCAGGCAGCAGAATGCCTTTGTAGCCGAAGCCGCCGCCGACGTCCGGCGCGATCACGCGCACCTGGCCTTCGTCGAGACCGAGGCATTGCGCGAGACCCGTGCGGGTGATGTGCGGCATCTGCGCGGACGTGTGCACGATCAGCTGTGCAAGGCGTCGGTCCCAGTGCGCGACCACGCCGCGGCCTTCCATCGGTGCCATGCTTTGGCGCGCGGTGCGCAACTTACGCTGCACGCGGATTGGCGCGCGCTGGCGGATTGCGTCGAGGTCGAACTGCGTGTTGGCGTCGACAAAGGCTTCCAGAAAGACGTTGTCGCCCCAGTGATCGTGCACCAGCGCGCTGCCTTCGCGGCGCGCGTCGAGCATGTCGACCACGGCCGGCAGTTCCTCGAAATCGACGAACACCTGGGCGGCGATGTCTTCGGCTTGCGCGCGCGTTTCGGCCACGCACATCGCGATCATCTCGCCGACCTGGCGCACCTTGCCGTGCGCGAGCACCGGCTGCTCGGAGCGTTTGAAGCCCGGCAGGCCGGAGTTCGCGACGATCGGCTGCACGCCTTCGAGATCCGCGAGCGTATAGACCGCGTGCTCGAGTCCCGCCGGCTTCTCGACGCCGACGATATGGCCGTGTGCAATCGGGCTGCGCACGAACGCGACGTCGAGCATGCCGACCATGCGGATATTGCCGACGTATTCGCCGCGGCCGTGCATGAAGCGCGCGTCTTCCTTGCGCGTGAGCGATGCGCCGATGCCTTGCGGGCGCTGCGGTAGCGGTTGTTGCGACGGGCGTTTGATCATGTATCGGGTTCCTTGCGCTCGCTTCCGTGTTTCCGGGGTCTGCTGCTGTGTTCCGTTCAGGCGTTTGCCGCTGCGTTCAGGCTGCGCGTGCGAGCGGCAGGCTCGGCGCATCGGCGTCGTAACGCACGCCGTCGCGCACGCAAAGGAGCGGCGTCAGCATGCGGTCGGTGACGACCTGCGTGCCTTCGTTGTCTTCGAGCACCCAGCGGCCGCGGCGGTCGTCGAGCACGCTGATGTCGGCCACGCCGCCCACCTTCAGCGTGCCGAGTTCGTCTGCCATACCGATCATCTGCGCCGCGTTGCTGGTGACCATCCGCACCACGTGGTCGAGCGGCAGGCCGAGCGCGAGCATGCTGGTCATCGCGCTGACGAGGCTGAACTGCGTGCGGCCGAGGAACGAATGCTCTTCGTCCGGATGGCTGTCCGGCGTGCCCGCGGGCGCCGGCACGTGCGTGTTGTAGCCGTGCATGTCGGCGCCGAGTGTGTCGGGCACCACGCCCGCGTCGAGCACGATGCGCGCCGTCTTGAAGCTGAAATGCGAGCCGTGGCCGACGTCCACCTTCAGGCCGCGTGCGACTGCTTCGGGCACCAGCGGATGCAGCTTGCCGTTTTCTTCGACGAAGCCGCCCGGGTGACGGCTGAACGGATGCGCAAGGATGTCGCCGGGTTTCAGCGTGTCGACCACCTGGTTGAAGATCGAATCCGGATTGACCGGCAGGCCGCCGCTTTCGGGCTTCGGCCACAGCTGGCCGAAGTGGATGTACACCGGCAGCTGCGCATCGCGGCCGATCTGCGACGCAATCTTCATCACCGACAGGCCCCAGCGCGCGAAGCCGCCGATCTCGGCATGCGCCTTCACGCCGCGCACGAGGTCCGCGTTGGCTGCCGCGGATTTGACGGTAGCGGCCGCATCGAGACATTCGGGGCGGTACAGGTCCGGGTAGTAATGGCCTTCGAGACCGCCGACGATGTACGCGGAGATAAACGACAGCACGCGCGTCGCCGCCGGCTCGGCGACGAAATGGCGAAAGCCCGGCATCGTGATGCAGCTCGCGCCGCCCTGATCGACCAGCGTCGTGACGCCGGAGCGCACGCCGCACATATCGGCGTTCAGGCCGAAGCGGCCCGTTACGTACTGGTACACGTGGGCGTGCGTGTCGATCAGGCCCGGCAGCACCAGCCGGCCACTGCAGTCGATCACGTCGGCGCCGGGCGCGCCGGCGCGCAGATCCGGGCCGATGGCGGCGATACGTCGGTCTTCGACGAGGATGTCGAGCGTCGCATCGAGGCCCGCTGCGGGATCGATGACGTGGCCGCCTTTCAGGAGAAGCTGGGTCATATGCGGTAACGGGCTCAAAGGCACGAATGGAAAATGCGTGGTGTACCGCAAATAGTGTGCCGGTTTGTACATGGCCATTGAATATGCGCTGTCGCGCCGCACCGGCATGAGGTTTGCCCTATATTGCGCCGGCCCGCGCAGGCGGGCCGCGCCGCGGCCATCATGCACAGCATCAAGGCGTGCGCGGGGGTGCGCCGCACCGAATCAAGGCGTGGCGCATGATTATGGTGAATTGCGTGGTGTACCCCGATATTTGTTCCGGGGCACGCTTCGCATTAGAATGCATGCCGTTGCGCGGCTGGTCTCGCGGCCGTCGCGCGCTCGATGGAATGGACCCGATGTCGACAACGATCAACGACGAAGCCGCGACCCGTTCGGTGCGCGAAGAACTCGAAGCGTGCCAGGCGCGCTCACCGCTGTTCAACCGGCCGGGTTTTCTGATCCGCCGTATGCATCAGATCCACGGCTTTCTGTTTGCCGAGGAAACCGCTGAGTTCAACATCACGCCGGTGCAATACAGCTTGCTGACGGCGCTCGATGCGATGGGCGAGCTCGATCAGAACACGCTTGCGCTGGAAGTCGGACTGGAGCGCTCGAGTGTGGCTGAGGTGATGCCGCGGCTGCAGGCGCGCGGTCTGATCGATCGCCGCCAGGCGGAGTATGACAAGCGCGTCAAGCTCGTCAAGCTGACGCGCCAGGGCAAACGGTTGGTGCTGAAGATGGCGCCGGCGGTGCAGCGGGCGCACGATCGTACGATCGAACATCTGCCGCCGCAAGAGCGCGACCTGTTTATGCTGCAGATGATCCGGCTCGTCGAGGCGAACAACGAGAACAGCGTGGTGCCGTTCCGGCTGCCGCAGGAGTGAGCGGACGACACGCGGCCTGCGCCATGCACGCCGCGCGTGTCGCGCATGCCTAGAAGGTCGGCGGCGTATTCACCCACAGCACGCGGGTTGCCGTGCTGCCCGGGTTGCGATAGCTATGCGGCAGCGTGCTCGGAAAGTAGAACGTGTCGCCGCTTTGCAGCAGATAGCGCTCGTCGCCGAGCGTCAATTCCAGTTCGCCTTCGATCACATAGCCGAGTTCCTCGCCGGCATGGCTGATCTGCTCGTCGCTGCTGGCGTTCGGTTCGATCACGTGGATGTCGCCTTGCAGCAGCTGGCCGGGGGCCGGCACGATCACGCGTTCGAGCATGATCGACGCGTGCCGGTTCGCCGATGGAAAGCCCGCGGTCGGCCGTTCGTGGGCGCGCTGCACCGGCGAAGGATTGGGACCGGGGCCGCCGAGCAGCGCACCGATGTGCGTGCCGAGCGCCTGCGCGATGTTGTGCAGTGTGGCGAGCGATGGGCTTGTGTGGCCGCGTTCGAGTTTCGACAGCAGGCTCTCCGAGCAGCCGACTTCGTCGGCGAGCGCTTTGAGCGTCAGCTTGCGGACCATCCGCGCGTGCTTCAGACGCACGCCGAGCGAATCGGCGGGGTGGGCGGGCGGCGCGGCGACTTGCGCCTGCGTCGCCTGGGCTCGCGTACGCGTGCGCGCCGGGGGCGTTTGCGCCGACGCGCTCGACGCGCTTTTGTTGCGCGGCTGCGCCGCTTCGATCGATGCACGCTTGTTGCGCGATTGCGCGGGTGCGGCGGCCGTCGACGCGTGCTTCGCGCGCACCGCTGTGCCTGCCGCTGCAGCCGATCCGTTGGCGGTTTTTCTCATCGTCAGCGCACTCCGGAACAAAGTCGCGATGCTACGCGTTGCACGGCACTCAGGCCAGCACCGTGAACTCGACCTCGACGGGATTCAACGCATTGATCGGCACGATGTCCTGCGGACACGCGGAAAACACCATCACGCAATCCATCGTCGCCTTGATGTCGACGTAGTCGCCGGCCTTCGATACTGGCGCAAGCCATTCGATCGAATAGTCGGGCTTCACCGGAATGTTCATCCACAGATTGAACGGTTGCGGCACTTCGCGTGCGCGCAGGCCGATCGCTTTCAGCGCGAGCCGCAGATTGTCTGCGCAGTTGTCGTGATAGCCCTTTACGCCGAGCGTCTGGTACCGGTACAGGTCGCATGCGGCGATCAGTGTGTCGTGCACGCCGGGCGATGTGTCGGCCACCAGTTCGGCGATCGGCCGGCGCTGGTTGGTCATCAGCGGGTCGCCGGGCTGCGGAATCAGCTTGTCGATATACGCGCGCGTGTGTTCGAACGACAGAAACTCGCTCAGATGCGCGGCGTTGAAGATCCACGTATCGCAGACCTGTGTGCCGTGCGGGTTGGCGACGCGGATCGTCTGGCCTGCTTTCAGCCGCACTGCGCGGCCGCAGCGTGCGGGAACCGTGTAGGTGCGGCCGGGCTCGGGCGTGCCGTCGGCGGAGATTGGCTCGTGCAGCGTGGCGTTTTCGCCGAGCGCGGTGCCGTTGTCGTCGTGTGAATGCGAGTGCGGAGTGCTCATTGTGCTTTCCTCGATGGGGCGGATGGAGATGTGTTTAGCGCGCTTCGTTGCAAAGCTCGACAAGGCAGTGCGCTAGCGCGCGCGTGCCTAGTACGAGATGATCGTCGGCAGTCGCTTCGACCGGGTTGTGGCTGATGCCGCCGCGGCTCGGCACGAACAGCATCGCGGTCGCGCAGTGCCTGGCCAGATGCAGCGCGTCGTGGAAGGCGCCCGATACGATCGGCTGCGAGCGCACGCCGAGTGCGTCGCAGGCCGCCCGCACGCGGGTGACCGCGGCATCGGCGAAGTGCACCGGCGCGTGTTCGAACAGCGCTTCGATCTGTACGTCCGCGCCGTGGCCCGCGATGCATTCGGCGAGCGCCGCATCGAAGCGCGCCAGCACGGCCGGGTCCGGATGGCGGAAGTCCACTGTGAAGGTCACGCCGGATGGAATCGTGTTGATCGAATTCGGCTCGACGCTCCAGCTGCCGAACGTGATGCGTGCATCGGCGCCGCCGAGCGCCAGCGCGAACGCTTCGATCTGCGCGCGTACCGCAACGGCCAGCGTCATGGCATCGCGGCGGGCTTGCATCGGCGTGGTGCCCGCATGCGCGGCGGCGCCGCTGCAGCGTACCGAATGCCAGCGCACGCCCTGGATGCCGGTCACGACGCCGAGCGGAATATCGGCGAGTTCGAGCAGTGGTCCCTGCTCGATATGCAGTTCGATGAACGCGTGCGCGGGGGCGGGGGCACGCGTCGCCAGTGTCGGGAACGCGTGGCGATGCGCGTCGAGCGCCGCGCCGACGGTGACGCCTGCGGAGTCGTGCACCGCGCGGTAGGCGGCGAGCCGCTCGGGTTCGACGAAGCTGCTCGAGCCCATCGCGCCCGGCTGGAAGCGCGAGCCTTCTTCGTTGGTCCAGATCACCACTTCGAGCGGCCGGCGCGTGCGCACGTCGGCGGCGGCGAGCGCGGCGAGGCACTCGAAACCGGCCAATACGCCGTACGCGCCGTCGAGGCGGCCGCCGGTCGGCTGGGTATCGATGTGGCTGCCGGTCATCACCGGTGCCAGATCTTCGAGGCCGGCGCGGCGGAAGAACAGGTTGGCGCAGGCGTCGGTTTCGACGCTGCAGCCGAGCGCCAGCGCGCGCTCGATCAGACCGCGTCGCGCTTCGAGATCGAGTGCCGACAGTGCGGGCCGGTCGACGCCGCCATCGCTGCGCGCACCGATGGTGGCGAGCGCCGCGATCGAATCGAGCAGGCGGGCGGGGTCGACGTGCTGGGCGACGTGAAGCGCGTCGCCAGGGGTGGGCGTGGCGGTCATCGGGTTTCCGTGCGGCGTGAAGGCGGCGGTTCAGGGGACTCGGCGCGGTTGGCGGGCAGCGCTCGCGTGGGTCGCATCAGTCGCGTAAGCGGATAGCTGGCGACGCAGCTTGCTTTAAGCATAGTGAATGCTGTTCAAGTTACTTGAATAAGATTCACGAAGCATGATGCGTGCCGGTTTCCGCATGCTGCTGCGAGTTCCGCTGTAGGCCCTTGTGGCGGCGGCACGGGCGCAAGCAGCGGGCGCCGGCGGCAGGCACGCGCGATGCACCGCAACGGCGTATGCAGTGCGGCACGTGCACCGCATGCGTGAGCGCATGCGCTGCGCGCGCCGCCGCATGAGCCGTTCTGATTCGTCTAAGCTGGAACACCACGACCGATTGCGGAGAATCTCGATGACGGATACGACACGCCGGCGCATCAGCGCCGCACTGGCCGCAGGCGGCTTGCTGCCGGCGGCATTCGGCGAAACCGCGGGCGCAGCCTCAGCCGGCAGTGCGCCGCTGCAGCCGGAAACCCTCGACTTCGCGGCCAACGGCTGGATCCCGAACAACCCGCGCCTGCCGGTGCTGATCTATCGTGCCGCCGTGCCCGTCGATGGGTCCGATCCCGCTGCGCGTTTCGAGGCTGCGTTCGCGCGCAACGGCTGGCCGCCGCAGTGGCGCAATGGCGTCTACGACTTCCATCATTTCCATCCATCCACGCATGAAGTGCTCGGCTTCGCCGGCGGCCACGCGCGGCTCATGCTCGGCGGTCCCGCACCGGCCGGCCGCGAAGTCACCGTGCAGGCGGGCGACGTCGTCGTGCTGCCGGCGGGCACCGGTCATTGCAAGCTGGAGGCGAGCGCGGATTTTCTGGTGGTCGGCGCGTATCCGCCGGATCAGGATGTCGGCATCAGCCGGGTTGGGTTGTCCGCGCA
>DATLOW010000302.1:0-3233 GCA_035536055.1 Paraburkholderia sp.
GGCGAGATCGTCAGCCACGCCGATCCGGAAGGGCGCCCGTCGGTGTTCGACAAGCTGCCGCCGATGAAGACCGCCAAATGGCTCGCGGTCGGACGTCTCGACTTCAATACCGAAGGTCTGCTGATGCTGACCACCTCGGGCGATCTGGCCAACCGCTTCATGCATCCGCGCTACAGCGTCGAGCGCGAGTATGCGGTGCGGGTGGTCGGCGAGCTGGCCGAAGGCATGCGCCAGAAGCTGCTGAACGGCGTCGAACTGGAAGACGGTCCGGCCAACTTCCTGCGAATCCGCGATGGCGGCGGCGAAGGCACCAATCACTGGTATCACGTCGCGCTCGCCGAAGGGCGTAACCGCGAAGTGCGCCGGATGTTCGAAGCGGCTGGCCTGATGGTGAGCCGGCTGATTCGCACGCGGCACGGTCCGATTTCGCTGCCGCGCGGTCTGAAGCGCGGCCGCTGGGAAGAACTTGAAGACAATCAGGTGCGTAGTCTGATGGCGTCGGTCGGGCTGAAAGCGCCGAGCGAAGAGAAGGGCGGCCGCAACGCGGCGCCTGAGCGCCGTCAGCCGGATCCGATGCAGACCTCGATGGGCTTTATCAACCGCGAGCCGGTGCTGATGTCGCACGGCCGCTTCGATTCGCAGCCGCGCAGTGGCGGCGCGGGCGGCCGGCGCGGGTCGGCGGGCGGTGCGTTCAACGCGCTGAACAGCGGGTTGAACGGCGGGTTCGGCAACCGCAACGGCAATCGCACCGACAATCGCACGGATAACCGCTCCGACGGCCGGACCGACAAGCGCAACAGCCGCGGTGGACGCGACGTCGACGGCAACCGCGCGCAAGGCGGTGGTGGCGGCAATCGCGCGCCGGCCGGCAATAACGGCAATCGCGCCGGCGGCGGTGGCAACCGCATGCAGGCGGGCAATCGCGGCAACGCAAATCGCGGTGGCGGCAATCCGAACGCCGGCGCGGGCGGCAATCGCGCACCGCGCGGCCGGACGCGGGGCCGCTAGCGCGCATTTGCGCGCGGCGGCGGACGGCGGCGGGAGCCGTCAGCCGTCAGCGGTGCCGCGCGGTAGCGTAGCCAGACCGGTTGTGCCAGCGGCAGCGGCTGCGGCAGCTGTGCCGCGGCGGCACGAACTTCGCGGCGCCCGGCTTTCCCGCCGCGCCAACGGCGCCCGCGGCGTCGCTGCATTCTGCCGCGCCGCTCCAAGCCAACGCTCCAAGCCAACGCGCCAAGCCTCTGCCCACCCGAAAGCCGATTGCGCCCGTGCCGCGATCGGCGAAATCGAAGTGCCCAAATACGCGCTTTCGCAGCAAGGATTCGCGCCAAATCCCGCGTGAATGCGTGGCTCCGGCGCATGCCTGCGGTTTGCGTTTGGGGCGAAAAATGGCTACAATCACGAAGTCGCTGGGCGTGCGGTCGGTTTGAAGTTTTTCGCGTGCGGCTCAGGTGCGACCACCGGCAATAAGATGATGGGCGTTTCGCCCATTTTTTTTTGCCGAACAGGTTCGAATGCGGCGGGCTCCATTGCGGGTCCGCGCGATATATCGGCAGCGTGGTTTTGCATCTTGAGTGGCACGGTCACCGTGCGCCGGCCTGGCGCGCAGCCCGCAGGTGTTTCGTTGGCAACCCGGCAGGCTCGCCGCGCGAACATCTTAGAGGGCACTGTGCAACTGACGGAACTGATTGAAACGACGGTCGTGGGTCTCGGCTACGAGCTCGTCGATCTCGAGCGCACCGGGCGCGGCATGCTGACGGTATTTATCGACCAGCCTGCTGGCATTGCGATCGAAGACTGCGAAAAAGTCACGCGTCAGCTCCAGCACGTACTGACGGTCGAGAATATCGATTACGAGCGGCTCGAAGTGTCGTCGCCGGGTCTCGATCGGCCGCTCAAGAAACTGGCGGATTTCGAGCGCTTCGCAGGCAGCGAGGCGGTAATCACGTTGAAGAAGCCATTGGACGGACGGAAATCGTACCGCGGCATTTTGCATGCTCCGCAGGGCGACACGATCGGTCTTGAATTTGAAGGGAAGGAAGGCGCCGCGCTGCTGGATTTCACGCTCGCGGATATCGATAAAGCACGCCTTGTTCCGAAAGTTGACTTTAGGAGCCGCAAACAATGAGTCGCGAAGTGTTGATGCTGGTGGATGCGCTGGCACGCGAGAAAAACGTCGACAAGGACGTGGTATTTGCCGCGCTCGAAGCGGCGCTCGCGTCGGCATCCAAGAAACTCTTCGACGAGGACGCGGACATCCGCGTCCATATCGACCGTGAAAGCGGCGAGCATGAAACTTTCCGCCGCTGGCGCGTGGTGCCGGACGAGGCGGGCCTGCAGGAGCCGGATCAGGAAATCCTGCTGTTCGAAGCGCGCGAGCAGAAGCCCGACGCTGAAATCGACGATTTTCTCGAAGAGCCGGTGCCGTCGATCGAGTTCGGCCGGATCGGCGCGCAGGCCGCCAAGCAGGTGATCCTGCAGAAGGTGCGCGACGCGGAGCGCGAACAGATCCTGAACGATTTCCTCGAGCGCGGCGAAAGCATCATGACCGGCACGGTCAAGCGTCTCGACAAAGGCAACTTCATCGTCGAATCGGGCCGCGTCGAAGCGCTGCTGCGCCGCGACCAGCTGATTCCGAAGGAAAACCTGCGCGTGGGCGACCGCGTGCGCGCCTATATCGGCAAGGTCGATCGCACCGCGCGCGGTCCGCAGATCGAGCTGTCGCGCACCGCGCCCGAATTCCTGATGAAGCTGTTCGAAATGGAAGTGCCCGAAATCGAGCAGGGCTTGCTCGAAATTAAGGCGGCTGCACGCGATCCCGGCGTGCGCGCGAAGATCGGCGTGGTCGCGTACGACAAGCGCATCGATCCGATCGGCACCTGCGTGGGCATTCGCGGCTCGCGCGTGCAGGCCGTGCGTAACGAGCTCGGTGGCGAAAACGTCGACATCGTGCTATGGTCGGAGGATCCCGCCCAGTTTGTGATCGGCGCGCTCGCGCCGGCAGCCGTCCAGTCGATCGTCGTAGACGAAGAAAAGCATTCGATGGACGTCGTCGTCGACGAAAACGAGCTGGCGGTCGCTATCGGCCGCAGCGGCCAGAACGTGCGTCTCGCCAGCGAATTGACCGGCTGGCAGATCAACATCATGACGCCGGACGAGTCCGCCCAGAAACAGAATCAGGAACGCGGTATCCTGCGCGACCTGTTCATGGCGCGTCTCGATGTCGACGAAGAAGT
>DATLOW010000303.1:0-8166 GCA_035536055.1 Paraburkholderia sp.
GCGAAGAGCACCAAGGGCGCAAACGGCAAGCGCGGCACGGTCAGCACCGTCACGTCGCTCGACAAGGCGAGCCGGATCGAAGAAGTCGCGCGGATGCTCGGCGGTCTGGAGATCACCGCCACCACGCGCAAACACGCGAAGGAAATGCTGACCGCGTAAGCGCGCTGCCCGTCAGCCGAACACCCGCTGCCACAGCCGCAGCACGGCAGCACGCTGCTGCGCCACCGTGTCCGGCTCGACGCGCGCCTTCTCCATGCCGTCGAGCCGCAGCTTGTGCTGCAGCTTCCGATAAGTCCGATACGCGGCGCCGACCGTTTCAGCCTCGTCGCCGCTCATCAGCCCGAAGCGCGACACTTCGCGCAACAGCGCGATATTGCCGGTATTGCGGATCAGCTCCGGATCGCGCGCCGCATGCAGCAGCACCCAGTACTGCACGGTGAACTCGATGTCGACCATGCCGCCGCGGTCGTGCTTCAGATCGAACAGCGGCGTGCGGTTCGGATGCCCGTCTTCGACGCGCTGACGCATCTCGACGATCTCCTTCGCCAGTGGCGCGGCCTCGCGCGGCGTGGTCAGCACCTGCACGCGGATCGCCTCGAAGGCGACGCCGATCTGGGTATCGCCCGCGCAATAGCGTGCCCGCGTCAGCGCCTGGTGCTCCCACACCCACGCGGTATTGGCCGCATCGCCCTCGCGCAGCTGGTAACGGCGGAACGAATCGAGATCGGTGACCAGCAGTCCGGATTCGCCGTTCGGCCGCAACCGCAGGTCAATATCGAACAGCGTGCCGGCGCCGGTCGACGTCGTCAGCCACGAGATCAGGCGACGCGCAAAGGTCGCATAGACGTCGGGCGCGCAGTCGGCCGGATCGTCGTACAGGAAGATCAGATCGAGGTCGGACGCGTAGCCGAGTTCCTTGCCGCCGAGCTTGCCGTACGCGATCACCGCAAACCGCGGCACGTCGCGATGGCGCTTGGCAAGCTGGTTCCACACCGCTTCGATGGTCACGTCCAGCACCGCGTCGGCGAGCTCGGACAAGCGGTCGCTGACATGCTCGACGCTCAGCTTGCCGGCGAGATCGATCAGCAGAATGCGGAACACCTCGGCCTGGTGCGCGTGGCGCAGCAGGTCCATCTGCTGCTCCACGCCGTCCGCTGCCGCGAGCCGCAAGCGCAGCGTGCGCTTGAACTCAGGCCAGTCGAACGGGCTGGCGATCGCTTCGTCGTCGAGCAGTTCGTCGAGCAGCTGCGGATGGCGGATCAGATAACCAGCCGCCCAGCGCGACGCGCCCAGCACCGACAGCACGCGATGCAACGCCTGCGGATATTCGGTCAGCAGCGCGAGATAAGCGCCGCGCCGGCTCACCGCCTCGAGCAGATCGAACAGCCGCGCCAGCGTATCGCCGCGCCGTTCGGGCGGCTCGAGCGAGCGCGCCGCGTCGAGCGCGCGCTTCGCGACCGTGTCGAAGCGCTGCCGGCTGCGCTCGGCGAGGCCGGCATAGCGCGACGATTCCCACACTGCACGCAGCCGCGCAAGCAGATCCGCCGGCTCGGCAATGCCGAGCTCGACGAGCCGCGCGCACAGCGCTTCGCCGGCGCTGTCGTCGGCCAGCGCACTGCTCCACACCCACGCGGCGGTGCCGTCCTCCGGCGCGCCGCAGCCGCCTTCGCCGCCGATCTTGTCGGCAAAGATCTGGTCGAACTGCCGCTCGACCTGCTCGCGATGCGCATCGAGCACCACCATCAGCCCCGCGTAATCGGGAAAGCCCATCGACCGCGCGAGCGCCGCCCGCTCGTCGGGGTCGACCGGCATCGCGTGGGTCTGCGCATCGTTGCGGTATTGCAGCCGGTGCTCGAGTTCGCGCAGGAAGCGATACGCCTCCGACAGCGCCGCGCACACCGGCGCCGCGATCAACCCACGCGCCGCCGCGAGACGCAACACCTGCAGCGTCGGCCGGATCCGGAAGTCCGCCTCCTGACCGCCGCGGATCAGCTGGAACACCTGCGCGCTGAACTCGATTTCGCGGATGCCGCCGCGCCCGAGCTTGATGTCGTCGGCCTTGTCCGGCCGCATCGACGCGCGGCGCTGCGCCTCCTGGCGAATCTGCAGGTGCAGCGCGCGGATCGCGCTGATCACGCCGAAGTCCAGGTAGCGGCGATACACGAACGGCATCGCAATCGCGTCGAGCAGCTTCGCCAGACGGCGCGCCGGCGCACTGTCGTGCTCCGACACCAGACGCCCCTTGATCCACGCGTAGCGCTCCCATTCGCGGCCCTGCACGTAGAAATATTCTTCGAGCATGCCGAGGCTGCACACCAGCGGCCCGGAGTCGCCATTCGGCCGCAGCCGCATGTCGACGCGGAATACATAGCCGTCGCTGGTTACTTCAGCGAGTGCGGCGATCAGCCGCTTGCCGAGGCGCGTGAAGAAGTCCTGCGTGGCGATCGCCGCACGGGTGCCGCCGGCCGTCTCGCCGTCGTCTTCGTAGACGAAGATCAGGTCGATATCCGACGACACGTTCAGTTCGCGCCCGCCCAGCTTGCCCATACCGACCACGCCGAGCGTGAGCCGTTCGCCCTCCGGGCCGCGCGGCTCGCCGTACAGCGCTTCGAGCTCGACGGACAGCACCGCCAGCGAGCGCTGAATGGTCGCTTCCGCAAGGTCGGTCATCGCGCCGGTCACTTCCGCGACGTTCGCGTCGCCGGCCAGATCGCGCTCCATCACGGCGCAAAACACCTCGGTGCGCAACTGCCGCAAGGCCCGTTTCAGTGCATCTTCGCGAAGCGGCGCGCCGTTTGCTGCGCCGTTTGCTACACCGGGTTCGGCACACAGTTCATCGAGGCGCGCCTCGATGCGCGCGCGCGTCACCGGCTCGGCGGCAAGCGCTGCGACTTGCCCGGCAAGCTCGGGGCGCGCAGCGAAAGCACGGGACGCGTAATACGAATAGTCGGAACTCAGCAATTTCGTTCAGGTCATGAAAAATCTGGCTCGCAGGTTGCTTGGCAAGCAACTGCAAAACGGTTCGCCGCGCGCCTCACCGGCAAGCCGGCTGCGCGCCGCCAGGCCGCGCCAGTACAGGGTTTGCAGGAACGACAGCGAACACCTCGTGTGATACATTTCGACGCTAGACCGCAAAACTACCATACGCCCTACTTGCCTCAGCATGTCCGAGCGAAATCTACCCGCCGACCCGCACGAAGCAGGACGCGTCAGGCCCCACAGCGGAGGAGACCACGTGATGCTTCGGCACACGTTGCGCGCTGTGACGTGCGTGGCCCTGGTCGCCTATTTCATCGCGGCGGTGCTGGTGATCGGCTTGCGTTATGTCGTGCTGCCGCAGGTCGAGTCGTTTCGGCCGCGCATCGAAGCGCTGATCTCCGAGAAAATCCACGCGCAGCTGACGATCGGCAAACTCACTCCACACTGGATCAGCTTCCAGCCGGGCGTCGAAGTGACCGACCTGACGATTCGCGCGCGCGACGGCCATGTCGCGCTGACCATTCCGCATGCGACGGCCACCGTGTCGTGGCGCTCGCTGTGGACCTTCAAGCCGATCCTGTCGAGCCTGATCGTCGACCAGCCGGACGTGCTGGTCGAGCGCAATAGCGACGGCGCGCTGTCGGTGGCCGGCGTGCCGCTGCCGTCGGGCCACACCGGCAACGACACGTTCTCCACCTGGCTGTTGCGCCAGCAGGCGATGGTGATGCGCGGCGGCACGCTGCGCTGGCGCGACGCGCGCCACGACGCGCCGGAAATCGCGCTGCAGCACATCCGTCTGGCGATCCTGAACGACGGCGCGCAACATCGCTTTGCGCTGCAGGCGCCGGCGGACGGCAAGGTGCTGTTCGGCCCGCTCGATTTCCGCGCGCAATTCACGCACGCCCGGCGTGCGGCGATGGGCAAGCCGATCAACTGGAGCGGCAACGCATATCTGTCGACCGGGCCGGTCGATCTGCCGATGCTCGCGCGCTACATCGATTTTCCGATCGAGACTTACGCCGGCCGCATCGACAACGCGATCTGGCTGAGCTTCGCGCAAGGGCGCATCGAGACGGCGAGCGGCGAGCTGTCGGGCAACGACATCGCGCTGCGCGTGAAACCGACGCAGCCGAAACTCGACGTGCCGACCGCGCGCTTCTCGTGGACCTTGCATCAGGAAGGCCGCGAATACACGGTCGCGCTGCGCAACCTGCACGCGGAACTCGGCCAGCCGCCGCTTGCCGACGGCACGCCGGTGCTGCGCACGCTGGCGTTCTCGACGCTCGACGGCACGTTTCGGATGCCGAGCGTGCAGGCCGGCCAGTTGCTCAGCATTTCGGGCGACCGCGTCGACCTCGGCATCCTCGCCGAATTCAGCCGCGCGCTGCCGCTGCCGCGCCGGCTGCTGAACGGCCTTGTGCGCTTCAATCCGCGCGGCATCGTCGCCAATTACAAGATCGAAGTCGAACGCGACAAGCCCGAATCCGGCCAGGCAGCGAGCGAACGCCACGAAGCCGGCGCCGAACCGATCGTGCGCTACACGTTCAAGGGCGACTTGCAGGGCATCAGCGTCGCCGCCCAGGAACCGCCGCCGGGTCTGACCGCGCGCGGCCATCCGCGGGCTGGCATTCCGGGCGTCGAAAATGTGTGGGGAACCGTCGACGCCGACGAAAAGCACGGTGCGATCACGCTCGACTCCATGCATGCCGCGATCACGCTGCCCGGCGTATTCGACGATCCGCGCCTGACCTTCGACCGCCTGCAGGGCAAAGGCAGCTGGACCGTCGCGCAGAGCGTCGCGCCGGGCGAGAAGCACCGTGCGTTTCAGGTCGACATCGCTGAACTGAGCGTCACGAACGCTGACACTGCGGCCAAGGCAAGCGCCAGTTATTCGAACATCGGCCACGGCCGCGGCTCACTCGACCTCAGCGCAAAATTCGAGCGCGCGCAGGTCAACCGGATCGTGCGCTACCTGCCGACCAGCATCGCCGAACGCGTGCGCGTGTACCTGGGCCACGGCCTGCAGGCCGGCATGTCGCATGGCGGGACCATCGAAATCCACGGCAATCTCGACAAATTCCCTTATTCGCGCGACCCGACCGCGGGTGTGTTCGAGATCAATGCGCCCTTCACCGGCGGCCGCTTCGACCCGACGCCCTTCCCGCCGCGCAAGCTGAGGAACGGCACGCCGAGCATCTGGCCGGGCTTCGAAGGCATCGATGGCCGCTTCCTGCTGAAGGAAAACCTGCTGCGCTTCGATGTGGACCGCGCGCATTACAAACAGGTCGCGGTCAGCAAGGTGACCGGCAAGATCGAGGATCTCGGCAATCGCGCGTCGAGCCTCGTCATTACCGGCAACGGCCACGGCCCGCTGGCGGACATGCTCGACTACGTCGACAACAGTTCGCTCGGCATCATGACGAAGCACGTCACGCAGAAAGTCAGCGCGCAAGGGCCGGCCGCGCTCGCGCTGAAGCTGACCGTGCCGCGCGCGCCGCTCGATCCGAAGGCACCGCGGCCGCGCGTCAGCGTGGCCGGCTCGGTGTCGTTCGAGAACAACCGGCTCGCGATGGAAAACCTGCCACCGCTGTCCCGGCTCACCGGCAAGGTGTCGTTCACGCAGCGCACGGCGCGCGTCGAGCATCTGGCCGGACAGTTCTTCGGCGGCGATTTCCACGCGGACGGCGGCCTGCAGGAAGACGGCACCTACACCGTCGACCTGAACGGCCATGCGGCCGTCGAAGCGGCGCGCGAACTGAACCTGCGCGGGCTCGCGCCGCAGATTCTCGGCCGCGTGAGCGGCAGTGCACCGTACCAGTTGAGCGTGCGCGGCGCGAAGGGTCGCCTGCCCGAGGTGACCGGTCATTCCGACCTGACGGGCCTCGGGCTCGACTTCCCGGCGCCGTTCGACAAACCGGTCGGCACGCCGATGCCGCTCGACCTGTCGTTCAGGCCGGCCCCGGCGGAAGGCGCCGGCCTCGAACGCGCCGATCTGAAGTTCGGCCCGGTCGCCGCGACCTACGTGCTGCACGCGGAACCGCATCAGGCGCCGAAGGTGGTGCGCGGCGCGATCGGCGTGAACCGGCCGGCCGACCTGCCTTCCGAAGGCGTAACCGCCGCCGTCGATATCGACAGGCTCGACGCCGACGCATGGCGCGCGCTGTTCGTGCAGATGCGCAACGCGAACCAGGGCGTACCGCCGATGCCGCCGTCGGCCACCACCGCGCAGTTCGCGCCGAACCGCTTCGCGGTGCACATCGGCGAGCTGACGCTGCTCAAGCGCCATTGGGACGACGTCGTGGTCGGCGCATCGCACGCCGACAACAAGTGGCAGGCGAATGTCGCGTCGAGCCAGGTGTCGGGCCATCTGTCGTGGCTGCCGGGCGCGACGCGCGGCTCGCCGGGCACGCTGCAGGCGCGGCTCGCGCGGCTCGTGATTCCGTCGGCAACCGAACAGGACCTGCTCGGCCAGGCGATGGCGCAGCCGGCGCAAAACATGCCGTCGATCGATCTGATCGTCAACGAGCTGATCGTGCGCGGGCGCGATATCGGCCGGCTCGAAGTCGACGCGCACAACTTCGACGAAGACGGCGTGCCGGTCTGGCAACTCGACAAACTCGACATCAGCAATCCCGCCGCGACCTTCACGGCGACGGCCAACTGGCGCACCGCGCGGGACTTCGGCGCGACATCCGACGAAGACTCGCCGCGCCGCACGGCGCTCGACTTCAAGCTCGACGTGAAGGACGCCGGTGCACTGCTCGAGCGCGCCGGCCAGCCGCACACGCTGAAGGCGGGGCAAGGCACGCTGTCGGGCAAGCTGGCGTGGCGCGGCGGCCCGACGCGCATCGACTTCGCGACGCTGAACGGCAATCTCGCCGTCGACCTGCGCCATGGCGAAATCCTGAAGGTGCATCCCGGCGTCGCGACGCTGCTCGGCGTGCTGAGCCTGCAAAGCCTCGAGCGCGTCGCGACGCTGAACTTCCATGACGTGATCGGCGAAGGCCTGCCGTTCGAAAGCGTGACGGGCACCGCGCAGATCGCCGACGGTATCGGTCGCACCGACAACTTCCAGATGATCACCGCGCCGGCGCGCGCCGAACTGAAAGGCACCATCGATCTCGCGCATGAAAGCCAGGACCTGAACGTGCACGTGATCCCGACCGTCAGCGTTGGCGCCGGCGTGCTGGCCGCGGCCATCATCAATCCGCTGCTCGGCCTCGGCGCGCTGGTGGGCGACATCGCGCTGTCGCAATCGATTCGCCATGCGTTCGCGCTCGACTATTCGATCACCGGCTCGTGGCGCAAGCCGCACGTCGAGCGGGTGCACGGCGATCGCGGTAATATGGACGGCGTACCGGCCACGGAAGCGGCGCGGGCGCTGGTGCAGTAGGCGGCTGCCGCGCGCCGCGGTGCGCGGCTCGCGGACATTTTGCAATGCCGCATGCGCCGTTCATCGCCGCCCCCCCTGAAGGGAGTCTTTCGCAAGCTCATGAGCGACCAACACGCGCAAACTTCGTCTGTCGCGCCGTCTTATCGCGTCGCGGCGCTGCAAATGGTCAGCACGCCCGATCGCGAGCGCAATCTTGCCGATGCAGAAAAGCTGATCGCGCAGGCCGCCGCCGACGGCGCCCAACTCGTGCTGCTGCCCGAGTACTTCTGCTTCATGGGCTTCAAGGACACCGACAAGCTCGCGATCCGCGAGCCGTATCAGGACGGCCCGATCCAGCGCTTTCTCGCCGAGGCGGCGCGCCGGCATCGGGTCTGGATCATCGGCGGCACGCTGCCGCTGACCGCGCCGGAAGCATCGCGCGTGCTGAATACGACGCTGGTGTTCGATCCGCACGGCAACGAAGCCGCCCGCTACGACAAGATTCACCTGTTCAACTTCGAGAAAGGCGCCGAATCGTTCGACGAAGCGCGCACGATCCGCCCTGGCGAAACGGTGCGCACGTTCGAGGCGCCGTTCGGCCGGGTCGGCCTGTCGGTCTGCTACGATCTACGCTTTCCGGAGCTGTACCGGCGCCTTGGCGACTGCGCGCTGATCGTCGTGCCGTCGGCCTTCACCTATACGACCGGCCGCGCGCATTGGGAAATGCTGCTGCGCGCGCGAGCCGTCGAAAACCAGTGCTACGTACTCGCTGCGGCGCAAGGCGGCAAACACGAAAACGGTCGCCGCACATGGGG
>DATLOW010000304.1:0-10747 GCA_035536055.1 Paraburkholderia sp.
CATGATCGGCACCCTGTTCAATAGCGACTTCGGCGGCGCGTTGCCGACACTCTACGCGGCTACCGCGCGTGAAGCGGTCAGCGGCGGCTATTACGGTCCACTCGGCATGTTCGAGGCGCGCGGCGAACGCGTGGGGCCGGCCAAAGTTGCGCGCGAGGCGCGCAACGAAGCCGATGCAAAGCGGCTCTGGCAGCTATGCGAGGCGTTGACCGGTACGGTCGATCACGTTTATTAGCGTCCAATATAAAAAATGTGAATAAAACCTTTCCTTAAGCCTTCTCGAAAGGTTTAACGCGGAAAGCATAAAACGACGCCATTGTATTAAATCGGACATGCTCTATATACCAATCCGACATTGGTATTCCGCAGCCATTCTCCAATATACGCGACGCAGCGCAATGCGTGGGGCCGCCGGCCCCGCACACACGGGCTTCGTGCAAAAGATTCCTTTCCGTCTTTCATTCGATCCAATCTTACCAATGCTATTTCTTCCATAAAAAATGCCACGTGAATCACGGGTAAAAATGCGATACGCGTATTAATAATATGGAAAGGAAACTGGTTAGAAACTGTGTGATTTCATTCACAAAGCTGACTCGGCCCGCAATCATGATCTCGCCATCGCAGACTCACTGCTCATGACAGGTCGGCTTAATGAAAGCACCCGCGATCCTGGTGATCCTGACCGGTACGCTGCTGGTCACCGGCTGTGGCGATGGAGGCTCGAGCAGCAGTACGGCTGCATCGCCCGTCAGTACCGACGCATCGGCTCAATCGGGTGTTGCGTCGCCCGTTGTTAGCGCCGCGGCGGCGCCAGACTTCGCGCCCCGCGCCAATCCGCCCAGCGCCGCCTCGGCGCCGGACGCCGCAGCGCAAAGCACGGCTAACGTCGAACCGACACCGCCGATCGATCCGCCTTCACCGGCGATTTCGATGTCCGCGGGCGTCACCGAGACCGTCGATCCACCGGGCACCGCGCCGGCGCTCGCTCAAACGATCGCGCCCACCCATGCCGAACCGGCGTCGGTGATCTCCGAGCAACTCACGCCAGTCGTTCATTACCCGCCGGAGCCCGCCGCCGACTCCAGCAACTGATCGATCCCGTAGTACGCCAGCAGTCAGTACGTCAGTAGTCGTTCGCCTCCCCCAACGCAATACCAATATCTCTCACGAGAGGGTTACTCATGTCTACATTCGATCGTCGACGTTTTCTGAAAACCGCCGCGACGTCTGCCGGTGCAGCTGCTGCACTGTCGGTGTTCCCGGATGCAATCCGCAAGGCGCTGGCCATTCCGGCCGCGTCGGTGACGGGCACGATCAATGACGTCCAGCACATCGTCGTGCTGATGCAGGAAAACCGGTCGTTCGACCACTACTTCGGTCACCTGCGCGGCGTGCGCGGCTATAACGACCGCTTCCCGATTCCGCTCGCCAGCGGCCAGCCGGTGTGGTTCCAGCCATCGAAGGAAAATGCCGCGACGCCGGTGCTGCCGTTCCGCTACAACGTCAACAAGATCAGCGAATGTCTCGGCGACCTCGACCATAACTGGTATCCGACGCACTTCGCGATCAACAACGGCCGCATGGATGCATGGCCGGCCAACAAGACCGATCTGACGATGGGCTATCACGTGCGGGCGGACATTCCGTTCCATTACGCACTGGCCGATGCGTTCACGATCTGCGACAACTACTTCTGCTCGATGCCGGGACCGACGCACCCGAACCGCACGTATCTGATGACCGGCATGGTGGACCCGACCGGTACGCAAGGCGGCCCGCTGCTCGACAACAACGACGCCGTCGACAACGACGTGCCGCCGAAGTTCGATCTGCTGTCGTGGACCACGTACCCAGAGCGTCTGCAGGCGGCCGGCATCTCGTGGCAGGTGTATCAGCAAAGCACCAGCACCAGCGACCCGGTGAACGGCAACTTCGGCACCAACATGCTGATGAACTTCACCCAGTACATCAACGCGCCGGCCGGTTCGCCGCTGATTACGCGCGGCAACTCGCAGCGCACGCTGGTCGACCTGAAGAACGACGTGATGGCCAACCAGCTGCCGCAGGTATCGTGGCTGCTGGTGCCGGGCAACTTCTCCGAGCACCCGAGCGCGACGCCGGGCTACGGCGCGACCTACATCGCCCAGGTGCTCGATGCGCTGACGTCGAACCCGGACGTGTGGAGCAAGACCGCACTGTTCCTGAACTACGACGAGAACGACGGCTTCTTCGATCACGTCGCGCCGCCGCAACCGCCGACGAGCCGCGACCAGGGCCTGTCGACGGTGGACGTCAGCGCCGAAATCCACAACGTCGTGAACCCGCAGCGCGGCGGCACGTACACGGTGGACAACCTGCCGTACGGCATGGGCCCGCGGGTGCCGATGATCGTGATCTCGCCGTGGACCAAGGGCGGCTATGTGTGCTCGCAGGTGTTCGACCATACGTCGGTGATCCGCTTTATCGAGGAACGTTTCGGCGTGATGGAGCCGAACATCACCCCATGGCGCCGCGCCGTGTCGGGCGACCTGCTGAGCTGCTTCGACTTCAGCACGCCGGACGCCGCGTTCCCGACGCTGCCGAACACGTCGAACTTCCAGGCGCTGTCGGACGCGTCCTGTATGAACCCGAAGGCGATGGTGCCGGCCACGCCGAGCATCGAGTCGATCAAGGCGCAGGAAGCCGGCGTGCGCGCCGCCCGTGCAATTCCTTACGAACTGCACGTCAACGGCAAGGAGCTGACCACGGACAACGAATTCCAGATCAACTTCTCGAACACCGGCAAGGTCGGCGCAAGCTTCTACGTGTACTCGACCAACCGTACCGACGGTCCGTGGCGCTATACGGTCGAAGCCGGCAAGGCGATCGCCGATACGTTCAACCTGGCCGGCACGGACGGCGTGTACAACTTCCTCGTCTACGGTCCTAACGGTTTCGTGCGCCAGTTCGTCGGCGCGATTCCGCAAGACAGGAAGACGCAGAACAAGGCCGCCAAGCCGGTCGTGGTGGTCGGCTACGACGCCGCCAACGGCAACGTGATGCTGAAGATCACCAACAACGGCCAGAAAGCGGTGAAGCTGTCGGTGACGGACAACGCGTATGGCGCGCAGACGCGTCATTTCTCGATCCCGTCCGAAGGCTTCGTCGAGGAAGTGTGGACGTTGAAGCACAGCCACGCGTGGTACGACCTGACGGTGTCCGACGGCGCAGCGTTCGCATGGCGCGCCGCCGGTCACGTCGAAACCGGCCAGAGCAGCTTCAGCGATCCGGCTGCGACGCAAGTCGTAACGGAACTGCCGTCCTCGATCACGTCGTCGCCGACGGCGATCGTGATGCAGGACGTGCCGGGCGCGATCGAGGTCTGATCGTCGCGGTTCGCTTAGCGTAACAGGGGCCCTGCGTGTGCGCGGGGCCTTTGTCGTCTGCTTCGCTCAGCGCGGCGGAAACGTCGCGAGCAACGAGCGGATGAAGGTGGCGGTTCTCGGCACCGAAGGCCAACCCAGCGTCTTGGCTAGCCGCCCGCGGTGCAGCAGAAAGTTGTCGTCCTCGTCGGTGCCGGAGCCGTCCACCAGTGCCTCCAGCCTGGTCTTGAACAGCTCAGGCAGATTCAGCACGTAGTAGGCGTCGACCAGTTCGGCCAGCTTCCGTTCGCGTGCGTCGTTGATCCGGCCCGTCGCATCGATCTGCACGAAGTTCACGATGCGGCTGACCGTATGCTCGGCCCATAGCAACTGCCGGCCCTCCCGCGTATCGCTGCTGACGTACGGCAGGTCAGCCCGGCCGTACGAAGCGCGCTGGATGCTCTGCACACCGTCGCCGTCGACGGTATGCAGCACTTTGGTATAGGGCGCCTTGGCGCGATAAAAGCGCCGTTGCTTGCCGAAAACGGCCACCATGGTTCGGCTATCCAGCACGCTGACGGTCTTGCGGCCATCGTCGAACGCGACGATCTCTTCGGTGCGTCCGATCAGATCGACATAGATGCCCTGATCGATCAGCCTGCGGTGCAGTCGCGCGGCCGGCGACGTATGCGCGGCGCCGTCCGGCGTGCGGGCAAACAGGCAGGACACCATGTTGATCTGCGTCTTCGCGCTGTTGGCCGCGACGGTTGCGCGGTGCGCCAGCACCTCTGCCAGCAGCGTCGCCAGTTCGTTCACGCTGATGCGTTGCGATTGCGTGTCGTCGGTGATGTAGTCGATGCCGACGCCGCCATGGCCGGAGATATAGAGCTTCAGGCGCTCTTCCGGATCGGCCGGCACCTTGCTGCGCAGATGGTTCGCGAGCGATACGCCAGGGTGATCCGCCGCGCCGTCGAAGAACACGATCTCGAAGGCGTTGCCGCGATGTTTGTCTTCCATGTGCGGCACGAACATCGCCAGCGGCTTTATGCTGCGCGGTGCGTCCGGCGCTGCGGGGGGCGCCGGAGGCACGGGAGGCACCGCATCGTCGGCGACCGGCTTGTCCGGCGCGTCTTCATCGGCCATGCGTGGCACCGCGGCCGCCAGCGCCGGATCGCCCAGCATGTTGCGCCACGTGAGCAGAATGGTTTTGGCCATCGCAATCCCCTCGTCGATACGGCAATGGAATATCGCTCGCCAGCACGTCTGCGTTCAAATCCGGCCACAGCGGCAAGCCGGATTGGCGAAACACCATACCATAGCGACCGGTACGCGAAAAGTTCGCCGCGACGGCCGCGTCGCTCGCCCGATCACGATGCGCGCGCGGACCGCCTGACGTCCTGCGGGGTCCGGCCAAGCACGCGCAAAAACGAACGCCGCATCCGGTCGCGGTCCAGAAGGCCGACCTGCCCGGCGATCACATCCATCGAATGCCGGCCCCTTTCGAGCATCAAACGCGCCGCTTCCACCCGCAACAGTTCGACCGCTTTCGCCGGCGTATAGCCGGTCTCCGCGCTAAAGGTGCGGCTGAACTGGCGCGGGCTGAGCGCGGCAATGCTTGCGAGTGTGTCCACGGATAAGTCTTTGGACAGGTTTGCGTTCGCGTAGTCGATGGCTTTCTGGATCCGGTCGGATTTCGGCTCGAGCTCGAGCATCGCCGAAAACTGCGATTGGCCGCCGGTGCGCCGGTGATACACGACCAGCTTGCGCGCAACCGTGCGCGACACGTCGCGGCCGAAGTCGTTGTCGATCATCGCGAGCGCCATGTCGATGGTGGCCGCCATGCCGGCCGACGTCCACACCGAACCGTCGACGATAAAGATCGGATCCGGTTCGACGCTGATCTTCGGGAACCTGCGCTGCAGTTCGCCGGCGAACCGCCAGTGCGTCGTCGCACGGCGGCCGTCGAGCACGCCCGCCTCGGCCAGCATGAATGCGCCGGTGCACGGTGCGGCAACGCGCCTCGAACGCTGCATCGAGCGTCTGATGAAGTCGCACAGCGCGGGCGAAACGGGATCCGCCACCGCACCGGAAGCAAGGATCACCGTGTCGAAGCCGCGATCCTCAAGCGGCAGCGACTCGACGCGAACACCCGCGGACGAGGTCACCATTCCGCCGTGTTCGGACACCACCGTGACGGCGTAAACCGTCTCGCCGAGCACCAGGTTCGCGAGTTCGAATGCGGTGATCGCCGCGAACCCTATCAGACTGAATTCGGGAAAGACCACGAGGCCGATTCTATGCACGGGCCGCTCTCACGTTCACGTCAAGCATAATCCCCTTACCTTCTCGACCACGTCCGGCTCGTGTAGCGCTCGCGCAGGCCTGATCAAGCCGATAACCTCGAGCAGCAGCCGGTGTATGCCATGGTCGAGCAGCGCTGCCTTGCACAGTTGAGACTGGTATTCCAGCGCATCACTCAAGTCGGGCGGGCGCTGGCCGCGCGCCTCCGGATACGCCAGATCGGGTAGCGCCGCGAGTTGCCACACGTTGTCGATTAGTGGATCGATGTTCGCGAGCCACTGTTCCATCAGGCCGTCGAGCGGATTCGCGCGGCCGCGACGCGCGACCAGCATGTCCTTCAGCACGACCGCTTGCTGCGCCGCTGCCGACATACCTTGCGCATGGACCGGATTGAAGCGGCATACCGCATCCCCCATCGCGATCAGCCCACCCGGCCATGCGCCGATCTCGTCGAAATGGCGTCGCCGACTTTCCTCAAAAGCGAATTGCGCGATTTTTCCCACTGGCTTTGCGCGCTTCAGTGCGCGATGCAGCGAATCGGTCGGCAGGGTCGCGCCAAACTCGACAAACGCATGCCATTCGGTCGGCGGAGCGTCGACGCCACGTCCGCACATCGTCACGAAGAAGCGCTGATCCTCGCGTTTGACGAGTACGCCGCAGCGGGTGCTGTGCGGCGCGTTCGGGAAGGTCAGTATCGTCAGCTCGTCGGGTTCTCCATCGGGAAACTCGACGATCGACGTCGCGTAACGGTAGTCGACGCCGATCGTCGTCTCGCGCGGCCGGGGCATGCCGGCATGTTCGAGGTATTCAAGCGTCAGTTCCCCACGGCCGGACGCATCGACCACCAGATCCGCGCTATGGCTTTCGACCGCGCCGGTGTTCGTATCACAGCGCACGCCGCTGATCGCGGCCCGATCGTCGGCGCGTATCAGCCCCGTGACACGCCGCCCATCGAGCACGACGATGTGCTGGCGCGCTGCTACGCAGCGACGCAGCACCGCTTCGACAAGCGGCCGCGTGCAGATATGGATCTGGATGCCGAGCTCTCGCTCGGGCAACGCCTGCTGGCCGGGAAACTCATAACGCATTCGCTTGCCGAAGTCGGTGACGTTTGCGCCCGCCTCGCGAAGCCGCTGCGCAAAGTCGTCGAACAGTTCACTGAGCGCGCGCGCTCCGCCGGGCAACAGCGAGTGCGGATGCCGGCCTTGTGGAATGCCGGCGCGCGGCGCAATAGCCGGCGTAAGGACCTCCCGCTCGAGCACGAGAATTTCGTCGAAACTGTCGGCCAGCGCGCCGGCCGCCGATAGTCCTCCGATTCCCGCGCCGATCACGATCGCGCGTTTGCCTATCCGCATTGCTAGTTTCTCCTGGGGTTTTAATCCGACGGCCTCTCTGCTTTAAAGAGGTCTTTTGCATTGCGTTTATTTCGCCATGCATACCAGATAAAACGCGCAGAAGATTGCTTTATTCCACCGTGTCTCGATTAGCGATCCGTACTACCCGGCGCACGATTGCCGAAAACGACACTGTCATGCGACGCAACAATCCTCCAGCCCCCATGCAATCCCGCCTCGGGCTGCGAGTCCGGACCGACCTTCGCCCATACAACAGTGCGCCGCCCGCGCAGATCGGAGTTCTTGTAGGTGAATTCAGTGTTCACCGTCGCATAGTGATGTCCAAAGCTGGTGATCAGCGTGCTTCGCGCGGCGATTGCCGCGCCGGCAAAAGCACTGCCGGCGTGAAGCTCGTCGGTTTCGGCGCTCGCGTCTCGCTCGCCGTCCACACCGTAGCGAATCGCGCATGGCGCTTGCCAGACCAGCGAGCGAAGCAGAAAAGTGTCGTTATCCGCCACCGCTCGGTCGTACGCGGCAACCGCCGCGGCCACTTCCGCAACCACGTACGGTACGTTGACTGGAATGAAAGAGGTCGTGTTGTCCATCGAAATAGCCTGCAGCGCGCTGTGGTGAAAACTCCCGAAGCATAGCGTCGAGCGGCAACGGCTGAACATGACGAATTTGCGGGTGTTTCAGGACATGTGCAACGTGTTCCCACTGGCTCGCCGAGGCCTTTCAAATTTAATCTTCCGGTTAGTGAAATTCGCTGTATCTTCCCGGGAAGATGATTCACCCAGATCGTTTCAACCTATGAATTCAAGCAACTTCTACACGATGATCGCGCGCAGCGCGCACCTTTGCCAGGCAGGGACAACCTCAATATGAATAGCAACACAACGCATACGTACGTGCTGATCGCCGGAGCGTGGCATGGCGGGTGGGTTTGGCGCGACGTCATCGCGGGCTTACGCCGCGCGGGACATGCCGTGACGGCGCCCACCTTGAGCGGGCTCGGCGAGCGTCGTCGAGCGGACCTGAGCGGCATCGATCTGAGCACCCACATCGAAGACGTGCTTGCGCACGTCGAAATGGAGGCTTTGCAATCGATCACGCTGGTCGGCTGGAGTTATGGCGGGATGGTCGTCACCGGCGTGGCCTCACGGATTCCCGACAAGATCAAATCCCTGATCTATCTGGACGCGTTCGTCCCGGAGGACGGCAAAGCGCTGATCGACTATCACACGGCGGAGCAGCACGCCCGCATCGATTCACTCGTCGAACAGCACAACGCGATACCGCCGATTCCTTTGCAAGTGTTTGGTGTGACGGACCCCGCCCTCGTCGAATTCGCGGCGCCGCGCCTGACGCTCCAGCCGCCGCAAACCTTTTATGAGCCGGTGCGGGTCTCGCCTTTGCCTTTGGATATCCCGGTTGCCTATGTGCATTGCCCGGGATGGAAACCCTCGCCGTTCACGCAGTTCTACAACCGATTCAAAGAAGATCCACGGGTTCGGACGGCTGTCATCGATACGGGGCATCACTGCATGCTCACCGAGCCGTCAGCGACCATCGAACTGCTCGAGCGCTTCGCGTAGAGCGCTTTGCCGGGAGTCATGCTGCGCGTATGCGCCGTTCCGCGCGATGCGGACCGGCGCATGCCGCCGACCACCGCAATCCGCCTAGCCGCCACCACCGCGGCTCTTCGCAACCGCTTCCGCACTCACCGGCTTCCCGTTGTTGTTCCAACCCTGCCGGATAAACGTCAGCACGTCGGCGATGTCGCGATCGTTCAGCACGTCCTTGTACTGCGGCATCGGATACGGCGCCGGCACACCCTGGATCACGAGATCGTGCGTGCCGTACAGCGTCACGCTGATCAACGACGACGGATCGTTCTCCAGCACGTTCGGATTGCCGGCAAGCGGTGCCAGCATCGGCGCGAAGCCGCGCCCGTCCACGCCGTGGCAGTGCATGCAGTAGGTCGTATAAACGCGCGCGCCGGCATGGTTGGCCGGGCGGTTCAACGACACCTTGGTGGCCTGCGGTTCATACGTATACGGCGGCGCGCCGTTGCCGCCCTGGGCCGGCAGCGTCTTCAGATACGCAGCCATCGCGCCGAGGTCGGCATCGGTCAGGTGTTGCGTGCTGTGGTTGATCACATCGGTCATCGAGCCGAAGGCCGACGCGTGCTGATTGGCGCCGACCTTCAGAAACGCCGCGACGTCTTCCGCACTCCAGCGCCCGAGGCCGACGTTGTGCTCGCCGGTCAGATTCGATGCGAACCAGCCCTCGAGCACGCCACCGGTCAGAAACGCGCGGCCGCTCTCGTCGAGCGCCTTCTCCTGGAACGCGATGCCGCGCGGCGTATGGCACGAACCGCAATGGCCGAGGCCCTGAATCAGATACGCGCCGCGGTTCCATGCGACGTCCTTGCCCGACTTGTCCTGATACACGGTCTTGTCGAGAAACACGATGTTCCACAGCGCAAGCGGCCAACGCATGTTCATCGGCCACTTGATGTCGGACGCGCGATTGGCCTGTCTGACCGGCGCGACGCCATGCATGAAGTATGCGTACAGCGCCTGCATGTCGGCATCGTTGACCTTCGCATACGACGGATACGGCATCGCCGGATACAGGTTATGGCCGTCCTTCGCGACACCTTCGCGCACCGCGCGGTTGAAGTCCTGCTGCGTATAACTGCCGATGCCGGTGTCGGTATCGGGCGTGATGTTAGTGGTGTAGATGCGGCCCATCGGCGTGGTCATCGGCAGCCCGCCGGCAAACGGCTTGCCGCGCGGTGCCGAGTGGCACGCGACGCAATCACCGGCCTTCGCCAGATACTCGCCGCGCGCGACCAGTGCCTGATCGGCCGCGCCGGTGGCGGGCTGCGCGTAGCTTGCCGTACTGGACAGGCCCACCATCAGTGCCGCACCCAGCGATGCGCCAAGCGACGCACCGAAACCCTTCAGTGTGTTGTTCATCGCTCGCCTCCGCTTACGCGCTTTTCAGCTGATCGCCGACCGGCAGACTGCGCAGCCGCTTGCCGGTGGCCGCGAAGATCGCATTGGCCAGCGCGGGCTGCAACGCCGAGGTACCCGGCTCGCCGATACCGCCCGGCGCCTCGCTGCTCTGCACGATATGCACGTCGATGGCCGGCGTCTCGTTGATGCGCAGGATCCGGTAATCGGTGAAATTGCTCTGTTCGACGCGGCCGTTGCGGATCGTGATCTGGCCGTACAGCGCCGCGGTGATGCCGAAAATCGCGCCGCCCTGGATCTGCGCTTCGATCGTGTCGGGGTTCACCGCCACGCCGCAATCGACCGCACAGGTGACGTGATCCACGCGCACTTCGCCGTTGGTCACCGTCACGTCGACCACCATCGCGAAGTAGCTGCCGAACGCATTCAACACCGATACGCCGCGTCCCTTGCCGTTACCCGGCTGCTGGGCGCCCGGCGTCCATTTCGCCTGTTGCGCCGCGAGGTTCAGCACATTCAGCGCGCGCGGCGATTTGCCGAGCAGGTCCTGGCGATACTTGACCGGATCGACCTTGGCCTGCGCGGCGAGCTCATCGACGAAGCTCTCGACCACGAACGCGGCGCGCGTCGGCCCGACGCCGCGCCAGAACGCGGTGGGCACGTCGCGCGGCTCCTGGCGCACGTAATCGATCAGCTGGTTCGGCAAGTCGTACGGCAGGTCGGCGGCCACTTCCACCGCATCCGGATCGACACCGTTCTTGACGGCCGGCGGCGCAAAGCGCGACAG
>DATLOW010000305.1:0-16184 GCA_035536055.1 Paraburkholderia sp.
CAACCGAAACCCAAACCGAAGTCGCCGAGGCGCGGCCAAACGCACCACCGTTGACGCTCGAAGACGCGCTCGCCGTCGCCGAACTCAATCACCCGTTGTTACGCAGCGCCCGTGCCGACACGGATGCCGCGAGCGGCGCACTGATGCAGGCGGGCGCGCGTCCGAACCCGGAGTTGTCGCTATTGCAGGAAGGCCTCAGCGGCCGCGAACGCACGTCGACGGCGCTGCTGAATCAGACCATCGAACTCGGCGGCAAGCGCACGGCGCGGCTCGATGCCGCGGCGTCGCGCCGCGAGGCATCGCTGGCTGAACTCGACGCGCGCACCGCGGCGCTGCAGGCCGACGTCATCAGCGCGTTTTACGGTCTGCTCGCCGCCCAACGGCAATTGCAAGTTGCAGAAGAAGCGGCACAGGTTGCCGAACGCTCCGCCACGATCGCCCGCAAACGCGTCCAGGCCGGCAAGGTTCCGCCGGTCGAAGCCACCAAGGCGCAGGTAGCGGTCAGCGCCGCGCATATCGAGGCGTCCGGCGCGCGCCGCCAGGTGGCGATCGCCCACGAGCGACTCGCCACCGCGACAGGCGGCGGCCTGCCGCCGGAGCGCATCGCGCGCGGCGATCTGGACGCAGTGCCCACGCTCGAACCGCTGCCACAACTGTTGCAGCGGGCAGAAAGCGGTCCCGCACTGCGCGTCGCGCACGCGCAGACCTCGCGCGCGCAGGCGGCGATCGCGGTCGAGCAATCGAGGCGCATACCGGACCTCACGATCAGCGCCGGCGTCAAGCGCATTACAACCAGCGGCGCACCGATCAATCAGGCGGTGATCGGCGTATCGATTCCGCTGCCGCTGTTCGATACGAATCGCGGCGCGATGCTGGAAGCAACCCACCTGGCGTCCAAAGCCAGCGCCGACGAAGCCAACGCACGCGCACGTGCCCGGCTCGACCTGGCGCAGGCCTACGCGGACTATGAAACCGCCGCCTACGACGCAAACCGCCTGAGAACCGAAGTCCTGCCCGCCGCGCGCGACGCATTGGACGCAACCTCGCGCGGCTACGAACTCGGCAAATTCGCATTGCTCGATGTGCTGGATACCCAGCGCACGTTGTTTCAAGGCCGCTCGCAATACGTCGCGGCGCTCGCCAATGCGCATCGCGCGTATGCGGAACTCGCGCGGCTCACGGGCGCATCACCTGCTCGCGCAGCCGCAGCTTCTGCCAACTCTTCGTCCTTTGCACCATGAAATCTTCGAACCCCCGTCGCAGCAGGCATGTTGCATGGATCGTCGCGGCGCTGCTGCTGCTCGCTGCACTGGCCGCCGCCGTGTATGCCCGCGTGCGTGGCAACGACGACGAATCGCCCGGCACCGCACCCGGCACTACGCCGGTTGCGCGCGCAACCAGTAGCGCAGTCGGACAGAACGGCGGCACCGTGCGGATCAATGGACCGCTCGCCGTGGAGATCGTACTGTCCGAGACGCCTGCCGGCGCCCGGCTGGCGGTCTATCCGTTTTACAAGGGCAAACTCGCCACGCGAAACGTCAGCGTCGCGGGATCGCTGCAGCGCCAGGACGGCGCGCGCGAAGCCTTGCGCTTCGCTGCGTCCACGCCGGGTTTCACCAGCGTCGAGCCGATCGGCAAACCGCACGTGTTCGACGCGACCATCGACGTCACAGTCGAAGGCCATGCGGCGTCGTTCCAGTTCTCGCGCGCGGACGGCGCGATCCCGCTCAGCGACGCACAGATGCAGCGCTCCGGTATCGAAGTGGCGCGCGCCGGTCCGGCGCAGATCGTCGATACGGTGCGGCTGCCCGGCGAAATCCGGCTAAACGAAGACCGCACCGCGCACATCGTGCCGCGCGTGGCGGGTGTGATCGAGCGCGTCGCCGTGTCGATTGGGCAAAGCGTCGAACCGGGGCAGCTGCTGGCGATCGTCGCCAGCCCCGAACTCGCCGAGCGCCGCAGCGAATGGCTCGCCGCGCAACGCCGGCTAGACGCGGCCCGGGTCACGTATCGCCGCGAAAAGTCGTTGTGGCAAGAGCGTATCTCCGCCGAACAGGACTATCTGCAAGCGCAAACGCAACTGCGCGAAGCCGAAATCGCCGCGCAAAGCGCGCGGCAAAAACTCGCTGCACTGAATGCGCCCGCAACCGCCAGCGCACTGAACCGCTATGAACTGCGCGCGCCGTTCGCGGGCACCATCGTCGAAAAGCACGTCGCACCCGGCGAAGCAGTTGCCGCCGACGCGAATCTGTTCACGCTGGCGGATCTTTCGTCGGTATGGGCCGAAATGGCGGTGCCGGCGCAACGCCTGAACGAGGTGCGCGTCGGCAGCGACGCGACGGTCTCGGCGAATGCATTCGAATCGACCGCGCGCGGCCGCGTCGCTTTTGTCGGCGCGCTGCTGGGCGAGCAGACCCGTACCGCGCCGGCGCGCGTCGTGCTGGCCAATCCCGGCGGGACGTGGCGCCCGGGCATGTTCGTCGAGGTGGCCGTCGGCGTCAGCGCACAACACGTTCCGGTGGCCGTGCGCGCCGATGCGCTGTACGACATCGACGGCGCACCGGCGGTGTTCGCGCTATGGCGGCAGGGTTTCGTCGCGCAGCCGGTCAAGACCGGCAAACGCGACGCACAGTCCGTCGAGATCCTGGCCGGCCTTCAGGCGGGCCAGCGCTATGCGGCGCAAAACGCCTACGTGCTGAAGGCCGAACTCGAAAAAGGCAGCGCGGATGAGCATTGACGCGCGCGCCCACTCCCTCTTCTTTCCGACAGGATTCCAACCATGTTCGAGCGTCTGATCCGCGTCGCGATCGAGCGCCGCTGGCTGGTGCTGCTCGCCACCGCGGCAGCCGCCGCGCTCGGTGTCTACAGCTACGGCAAGCTGCCGATCGACGCAGTGCCCGACATCACCAACGTGCAGGTGCAGATCAACAGCGAGGCGCCCGGTTATTCGCCGCTGGAAACCGAACAGCGCATCACGTATGCACTCGAAACCGCGATGGCGGGCTTGCCGCACCTGCAGGAGACGCGCTCGATTTCGCGCTACGGCTTATCGCAGGTCACGGTGATCTTCAAAGACGGCACCGATATCTACTTCGCCCGCCAGCTGGTCAACGAGCGGATCCAGCAGGCGCGCGAGGGGTTGCCGCCGGGCATCGCGCCGGAGTTGGGCCCGACCTCGACCGGCCTCGGCGAAATCTATCTATGGACCGTCGAAGCCACCGCCGACGCGCGCAAAGCCGACGGCACGCGCTATACGGCCGCCGATCTGCGCGAACTGCAGGACTGGGTCATCAAGCCGCAGTTGCGCAACGTGCCCGGCGTCGCAGAAGTGAATACGATCGGCGGCTACGCGAAGGAATACGTCGTCGCGGCCGACCCGGCACGCCTGATGGCCTACGGCCTGACGATCGGCGACGTGGTGCGCGCGCTCGAACGCAACAATCAGAACCTCGGCGCAGGCTACATCGAAAAGCGCGGCGAGCAGTATCTGGTGCGCGCGCCCGGCCAGGCACGTTCGGCCGCCGATCTCGCCGACATCGTGTTGAGCAGCGGCGGCGGTATCCCGATACGCGTGAAAGACGTCGCACAGGTGGACGTGGGCCGCGAACTGCGCACCGGCGCGGCGACGGCCGACGGCCAGGAGGTCGTGCTCGGCACCGTCTTTATGCTGATCGGCGAAAACAGCCGCACGGTGGCACGCGCGGTGGCCGCGAAGATGACGGAGGTCAACCGCACGCTGCCGCCCGGCGTGCGCGCCGTGCCGGTCTATGACCGCACGGTGCTGGTCGACAAGGCGATCCGAACCGTTAAGAAAAATCTTATCGAAGGCGCGGTACTGGTGATTGCCGTGCTGTTTCTGTTCCTGGGCAACGTGCGCGCGGCGCTGATCACCGCGCTGGTGATTCCGCTGTCGATGTTGATCACCTTCACCGGCATGGCGAGCGCGAAAATCAGCGCTAACCTGATGAGCCTCGGCGCGCTGGATTTCGGCATCATCGTCGACGGTGCGGTGGTGATTGTCGAGAACTGCGTGCGCCGCCTCGCGCATGCGCAGATGCTGGCGGCCCGGCCGCTGACGCGCAGCGAACGCTTTGCGCAGGTCTTCGCCGCGGCCCAGGAAGCGCGGCGCCCGCTGGTGTTCGGTCAGCTGATCATCATGGTGGTGTACGTGCCGATCTTCGCGTTGACGGGCGTCGAAGGCAAGATGTTCCACCCGATGGCGCTGACCGTCGTGATCGCGCTGGCCGCCGCGATGGCGCTGACTGTCACGTTTATTCCCGCTGCGGTCGCACTTTTTGTCGGCACGCGCGTCGAAGAGCGTGACAATCGCCTGATGCGCTGGGCGCGACGCCGCTATGAACCGCTGCTAACCTTGTTTATCAGTCATCCCAGGCGTGTGCTCGCCGGCGCCGCGGCGGCTGTCGTTGCCGCGCTGCTGCTGGCCACGCGTCTGGGCAGCGAATTCGTGCCGAGCCTGAATGAGGGCGACCTCGCGGTAGCCGCGTTGCGCGTGCCGGGCACCAGCCTTTCACAATCCATTGACATGCAGCGAACCATCGAAACTACGCTGAAACAACGCTTTCCCGAAATCGACCGCGTGTTTGCGCGCACCGGTACCGCCGAGATCGCGGCAGACCCGATGCCGCCCAATCTGTCGGATGGCTACATCATGCTGAAGCCCGCCAACGCGTGGCCCGACCCGCGCAAAACACACGACCAGTTGCGTTCAGAGATCGAAGCAGCGCTCTCAGAATTGCCAGGAAACGCTTACGAATTTTCTCAACCGATTCAGCTGCGCTTCAATGAACTGATTTCAGGCGTGCGCAGCGACGTCGCGCTGAAGCTGTTCGGCGACGACATGACGGTGCTTAGCGATACTGGCAACCGCCTCGCGGCCGCACTCGAGCAGGTGCCGGGCGCCACCGAGGTGAAGGTCGAGCAAACCGCCGGCCTGCCGGTGCTGACCGTGGCATTCGACCGCGACAAACTGGCGCGCTACGGCGTCAGCCTCGGCGACGCGCAGGACACGCTGGCCGCCGCGGTGGGCGGGCGCAACGCCGGCATGCTGTTTCAGGGTGATCGGCGTTTCGACGTGGTCGTGCGGCTGCCTGAAGCGCTGCGCGCCGATCCCGATGCGATCGCGCGGTTGCCGGTTGCGTTGCCGTCAGGCGGCGCAACGTCGGCGGCGTTCGGCGCGCCGGGCACAGCGTCCGCGCTGGCGGCCGCACCGGCTGCATCGGGTGCACCGTCCGCGCCCGTGCGTCCAGCCTACGTGCCGCTGTCCGAACTCGCCACGCTCACCGTCGCACCGGGCCCAAACCAGATCAGCCGCGAGAACGGCAAGCGGCGCGTGGTCGTCACCGCGAACGTGCGCGGGCGCGACGTCGGCTCGTTCGTCAACGAAGCGCGCGCGCAGATCGAGCGCGCCGTGCCGCTGCCGCCTGGCTACTGGCTCGCATGGGGCGGCCAGTTCGAGCAACTGCAAAGCGCCGCGGCACGGCTGCGCATCGTCGTGCCAGCCGCGTTGCTGATGGTGTTCGTGCTGCTGTTCACGATGTTCAACAATGTCAAAGACGGCCTGATCGTGTTCACCGGCATTCCGTTCGCGTTGAGCGGCGGCATCGCCGCGCTATCGATGCGCGGCTTGCCGCTGTCGATTACCGCGGCGGTCGGCTTTATCGCGCTGTCGGGTGTGGCGGTACTCAACGGGCTCGTGATGCTGTCGTTTATCCGCAAGCTGCGTGAAGACGGTGTCCCCCTCGACGCCGCCGTGCACGAAGGCGCGCTGACCCGTTTGCGTCCTGTGCTGATGACCGCGCTGGTCGCGGCGCTCGGCTTCGTGCCGATGGCGCTGGCCACCGGCACCGGCGCCGAAGTGCAGCGGCCGCTCGCCACCGTCGTGATCGGCGGCATTCTTTCGTCGACGGCGCTCACGCTGCTGGTGCTGCCGGTGCTGTACCGCACCGTCTATGCGCGCAGCGCCGCCGCCGCGCCCCAACCCGCCGACCGCGGAGATCTGCCATGCGCATCCTGATCGTCGAAGACGAGCCGAAAACCGGCCGCTACCTGCAAAAAGGCCTGACTGAAGCGGGCTTCGTGGTCGACTGGATCGACGATGGCATCTCGGGCCTGCATCAGGCCGAATCGGAGCATTACGACCTGCTGGTGCTCGACGTAATGTTGCCCGGCAAAGACGGCTGGACCGTGTTGCAGCAGTTGCGCCGCACGCAGCAGACGCCGGTGCTGTTCCTCACCGCGCGCGACGACGTCGCCGATCGCGTCAAGGGCCTCGAACTCGGCGCGGACGACTATCTGGCCAAGCCCTTCGATTTCGTCGAACTGCTGGCGCGCGTGCGCTCGATTCTGCGGCGCGGCCAGCCGCGCGAAGCGACGCTGCTGAAGATCGCCGACCTCGAACTCGACCTGACACGCAGAAAAGCGCTGCGCCAGGGCACGACGATTCTGCTGACCGCCAAGGAATTCGCGCTGCTATGGCTGCTGATGCGGCGCAGCGGCGAAATCCTGCCGCGCGCGACGATTGCGTCGCAGGTATGGGACATGAACTTCAACAGCGACACCAACGTGGTCGACGCCGCGATCCGGCGCCTGCGCGCAAAAATCGACGATGCGTTCGAGCCCAAGCTGGTCCACACGGTACGCGGCATGGGCTACGTGCTCGAAGTGCGTGAAGTTAGCGAAGTGCGCGACGACGGTGGCCGATGATGCGTGAACTATTGCCGCGCACACTGCGCGCGCGCCTTGCGGCGCTGATCGTCGCCTCGAGCACCGCGGTGCTCGCGTTGAGCGGCCTGATGCTGTACGAGGCGCTGCGCAGCCGGATCGAAGCGAGCGCCGCGGCCGAAACGAGTGCAACGATGTCGGCGCTCGAAGCGCATCTGCGGCTGCTGCGCACGACGGAAGACATTCGCGAGCTGGCCGGCACATGGGTCGATCTGTTGCATGGTCATGCGAATCTGAGCCTCGCGATTTTCGACGACGCGGGCAGGCTGGTGTTGGGTACGCCCGGTTTTGTGCGCGATGCACGCGGCGGCATCGTCGAACCGCCTGCGCCCGCCGCAGCCGCGCGAGTCGCAGTGGCCGCGTCCGAAGCTTCCGATGCCGCTAATGCCACTAACGCCTCTGATGCCTCTGAAGCGCGCGCGACGCGCGACACGCCTGTCGCGCGCGCCGCCTCGCTGCGCACCCGGATCGCAAACGTGCCGCTCGCGGCCGGCAACCGCACCGCACAGGTCGCCGTGCAATACGACGCCCGCGCCGACCTCGCGCTGCTGCGCGAATACGCGTATTCGATCGTGCTGATCCAGGTGCTCGGCATGCTGATCGCCGCCGCACTCGCATACGGCATCGCGCACGTCGGCCTCAGCCCCCTGCGCAAACTGGTGGCACGCGCCGAGCAGATGTCGACCAGCGGCCTCGCGCAGCCGCTGCCGGAACTGCAGGCCGCCGGCGAGCTGAAGGATCTCGGCCGTGCGTTCAACGGCATGCTCGCGCGCCTCGACGATTCGTTTACGCGGCTAAGCCAGTTCTCGTCGAATCTCGCGCACGACCTGCGCACGCCGCTGACGAATCTGCTGGCGCACGCGCAGGTCGCCTTGTCGCGCCCACGCAGTGCCGATGAGTATCGCGAGGTGATCGAAGCCAGCGTCGACGAATATCAACGGCTGTCGCGGATGATCGACGACATGCTGTTCCTCGCGCGCGCCGACAGCGCGCAACGCGAGCTGACGCTGCACAGCTTCGACGCGGGCGAAGAAGCGCAACGGGTGGCTGGCTTTTACGAACCGATGGCCGAAGATGCCGAAGTGCGGGTGGTCGTGCATGGCATCGGCAGCGCGCCACTCGAAGCCAATCCGCTGCTGTTCCAGCGCGCGTTGAGCAATCTGCTGGCAAACGCACTGGCCCACGCGCCGCGTGGCTCGACCGTCGCGATCGACTGCGCCGCAACCGGCAGCGGCGTATTGCTGACGGTTTCCGACACGGGCCCGGGCATCGGCCCCGAGCATCAGCAGCGTATTTTCGAGCGCTTCTATCGCGCGGATCCGGCGCGGCACACGCCGTCCGCGCCGGGCGCCGGCGGCAGCGGGCTTGGCCTCGCGATCGTGCAGTCGATCATGCAATTGCATGGCGGCACGTGCGGCGTGCAGAGCGAGCCGCATGTGCGCACCACATTCTGGCTGCGCTTTCCGCTGCGCTCACGCAGCGCATACGGCGCGGCCGCCGCCGGGCCGTTGCCGGTCCCGGCGGCGGCGCAACAGCGGTACTAACGCGCGGCCACGTTGTCGTGAAGGTCGAGATTCGGACTCGCCTCGCCCGGATGCTTCGAGATCGCATGAAGCTGCCGGTTACGCGCCGTCTGCTCCGCGGTGGGCGGATAGCTGGTCTTGCTTACCGGAATCACACCATCGTGGCGCGCCTGCGCCAGTTCCTGCTGCACTTCGGCGCGCGATTTGCCTTGCGCCAGCGCGTTTTGCGTGGCAAAGGCGAAAATCAGCGCAGCAGCAGCCACGCCTAGCGAAAGTTTTGCGGTAGTCATCGTTGATCTCCTTTGAAGAACTCCGCCGGTCAGCGGATAGTCTTCAGTTTGCGCAGCAGACGGTGCGCAACGATGATGCGTCGATGACAAAACTGTCGGAAAAGCAGCCTGCGGAGCAAGGCCGCGCAACGCGGCGCAGATCACTGCGCGTCGGTAAACAAGGCCTTGCGGATAATCGCGTGCACGCCCCAGTTGCCGTCCACCACCTGCGTGACGCCGAAATCCACCGCCACCGACATCAGCGAAATCGCCTCGTCTTCGCTGAGGCCCTTGGTCGTCATCAGGAAGCGGCGGGTCTTGATGAACGCGTCGCGCATCGCGAGGTCGAGCGTCGACTTCTCGTATACCTTGCTTTGCGCATTCGCGCCGAACTCCGCCAGATAGTTCGGATGACTGAAACCGTGCAGCACCCACTCGTCGGCGGTTTCCACCAGCGGATAAGTCAGGTCCGCGTACGCCTGGCCGGCGAGCGTGGCCTTCTTGTGCAGGATCAGCTGGAAATCGCCGGTCAGCGAGCATTCGATCGCGGTGCCGCATAGTTCGGAATCGCCCTGCGACGCATGCGGATCGCCGATCGACAGCAACGCGCCCGGCACGCCCACCGGCAAATACACGCTCGCGCCGCGCGCGACGCGCCAGTTGTCGAGATTGCCGCCAAACGCGGAAGGCGGAATCGAATCGATCAGGCCGTTGTGCTGCGGCGCGACCGCGATCAGCCCGAAGTGCGGACGCACCGGAATGCGCACGTTCTTCAACACGTCGTGGTTTTCGACGACCGTCGAGTGATCGACAGGCACGCCGGGGTAGTCGATGGTCGGGTGCATCACGCCGAACGGGTCGCGCTGCGGCGTCCAGCGGTAGTTGTACACTGCGCGCGCATAGGCAGCACCGCTGTCCGGCAGCTTTGCATCCAGCTCGTAGATGGTGATCACTTCGCGCGGCTTGGGCTCGGTCAGCAGCTCGCGATAGTGAAAGCCCCACCACGCGGCCGCGTTGCTGCCGAACGCACGGCCCGCAAACTGCGGATTCGCACAGCGGCGCGGATGCACGTCGAGAATCTTCACCTCGAGCACGTCGCCGGGCTCCGCGCCGCGCACCGCGACCGGCCCGGTGCAGATGTGCACGCCGAATCCTTCTCCGGCGCCTCGCCCGTAAATCGACGCATCGAGCGGGCCAGCGCCGCGGCGGTTCACATTCTTGCGTTCCGCGGTCCAGTGGAACACGCTTTCCGCACCTGGGTCGCCTGCCACCATGCGCGCCCAGTCGTCGGACGCGTGCTGGGTCAACGTTTCGATCGTCACGGTGTCGCCGCTGTCTACTTCCAGCACCGCTTTCAGGTCGTGCGAGAAATAGCCCCAGTGCACCGTGTTCGCCGTGGCGCGCAGCAAATGATGACGCGGACGGTCCGGCGCGCGCGCTGCGGGCTTGCCGCTCTTGCGGGTGGTCTCCTTGCGCGGCGGATTTTCGACCAGCGTGTCGACTTCGTCGCCCTGCAATGCAAGGTCCGACGCATCGTCCAGCTGCACGCTCGCGGCCGTGCGCACGGCAGGCGGCACGTGCGCGAGCAACGCTTCCGCATTGAGCGGCACGCCGCGCGACATGCGCCGCACCAGATTGCGCGCCAGCTCGAGGCTCGCTTCATGGCGAAACGCGCGCGGCGACATCTGGTATTGCTCGCGAAATACGCGGCTGAAATGTGCAGGATCGTTGAAACCCCAACGAAAGCAGATGTCCGAGATCGACATCTTTTCATACAGCGGATCGACCAGTTCGGCGCGGCAGCGCTCGAGTCTGCGCAGCCGCAGATACGTCGAAAAGCTTTGCCCGACGGTCTCGAACAGCTTCTGCAGATAACGCGACGACACGCGCTCCTGCTGCGCGATGGCCGCGAGGCTGATGTTCGAATCGTTGAGCCGCGCATCGACGGTGCGGCACACGCGCGCGAAAATCGCCGCCTGCGACGCGGTCAGCCCGCTGATGCTCGCCTCATGCTGATGGCCGGCCAGACATGCGACCAGAAACTCCGCGAGCGCCAGCTCGAGCGGCCGCAGTTCGCTGACCGACAGCGTATCGACGCTTTCCGCAATGGTGGCGAGAAAGCCTGAGAACACATGTCCGATGCCGGCATCCGCGGCAATCACACCGGCGCGCAGCGACGACTGCGCAAACAGCCGCGCGCTGACCACTGCGCGCGGCACGCGCACCACAAACGCGCGAAATGCCGATTCGAATGCGAGCGAAGCCTGTTCGCGCGACGGCAGATAGACGATGTCGTGCAACGCGACCGGCTCGCGTCGGCCATCGGCGACCAGCGTCGCCGTGCCTTCGATCACGAGGGCGAGCAGCAGACTGTCGGCGGCGGAGGTCTGCAATTCGAGCGTTTGCGCGACCGAAGTCAGCACACTCAGCGCAAAGCCGCCAATCGACGTCTGCGCCTGAATCATGCCGTGCAGCGCGCGCGTCGCCGGTAGCGGGCCGCAGCGCAGGCCGAGCCGCTCGAGTGCGTCGCGCCACGCGCGCAGCCGTTCGGCTTGCGGATAGGACTCGGTGGTGAAGCGCAGCGGCGAATCCAACGTCAGACTCCGGGTCGTGGCGAGCGAAGCGCAAGCGTCGCGCAGCGCCCGACACCGGTCGGCGCGACGCGCGATGCCAGACGCATCTACAGTTGCGCAATGCAAAGCAACCTTTGCGCCATCGAGCGCGCGACAGCGCGCCGACCCCTTGCCACATGGATCGAAAGGTAAAAGACAGGCAGACGGCCCACCAGGCGCCGCCTGTGCGTTGAGTCCACGCGTGCGTGCGGTTGCGCCACAGTCGCGCATATGCACCGTGCTGGCGCATTCCGCAGGGCACGCAAGCCCGCATACGGAGCGCGACGGGAAGACGTCGCATGCGCCGGCCAGCGTGCTGCGGCCAGCACCGCCGCACGCGTGCCGCGCCCGGTCACTTCGTCGTGAACATGTTCCTGCGAATCGACCCGTGCACGCCCCAGTTGCCGTCCACCACCTGCGTGACGCCGAAATCCGCTGCCACCGACATCAGCGCGATCGCTTCGTCCTCGCTCAGCTTGTGCACGGTCATCAGAAAGCGCCGCAGTTTGCGGAACGCGTCGCGCATCGCCTTGTCGAGGCTCGCGTGATTCGCCACTTCGGTTTGCCCTTGCGGCCCGAGTTCGGCGAGGTAATTGGCGAACGTGAAGCCGTACACCGACCAGATCTCGTCGGTCTCCAGCAGCGGATGCGTCAGGCCTTCGAGCGTCGTGCCGTACAGATCGTTCTTCTTGTGCAGCACGAATTCGAAGTCGCCGGTCAGCGAGCATTCGATCGCGGTGCCGCCCAGTTCGCTGTCGCCTTGCGCCGCATGCGGATCGCCGACCGAGAAGAACGCGCCGTCCACCGCCACCGGGTAGTACATCCGCGCGCCTTTGCCGATGCGCCAGTCGTCCATGTTGCCGCCGGTGTAGCCGGGCGGAATCGAGCTCACGTAGTCCGCTTCGGCGGGCGCGAGGCCCATCGTGCCGAAATGCAGGCGCGCCGGCACTTTGACGTTCGGCAGAATGTTTTCGCGCTTCTTCACCAGCGAATGGTCGACCCGCACGCCAGGATAATCGATCATTTCGTGCACGATGCCGTCCGGATCGGTTTGCGGCGTCCACACATAGTTGTACACGGCGCGCGCGTACGGCTCGCCCGATGCATCGAGTTCGAAGATCGTCACCACTTCGCGCGGCTTCGGCTCTTCGATCAGATCGCGATACTGAAAGCCCCACGAAGCGGCGACGTTCGAACCGAAGCAGCGGCCCGCGTAACACGCATTGCAACTCGGGCGTGGCCGCACGTCGAGAATCCGCACTTCAAGCACGTCGCCGGCCTCGGCGCCTTCCATCGCTACCGGCCCGGTCAGCAGATGCACGCCGACGCCTTCGCCGGAACCGAGCTTGAACGGCCCTTCGGTCGGGCCTGCGCCGCGCCGCGGCACCGCCTTGTGTTCGCGGGTCCAGTGGAACACGCTTTCGGCGCCGGGGTCGCCGGCGATCATCCGTTCATGGTCGTCGTTGGCGTGGTGCGTCAGCGTTTCGATCGTCACGCGGTCGCCGGAACGCACGGTCAGCGCGGGGGCGACCGCTTTGCTGAAATAGCCCCAATGCACCGTCTCCGGCGATACGGGAAGAGTGTGATGCTTCATGTTTCGTTCTGGCCTCGCGAGGAGCCCGGCACGAAGCCGGGCAGTGACTGGGTCGAAGTGCGGCGCCAAGTGCCGCTCATGGCGCCGCTTCCAGCCGGTGATCCGCGCCCATCACGTTCAGGAAGCGCGTCGTCAGCGGATGTTGCGGATGGGTGAGCAGCTCGTGCGCCGGTCCTTCTTCGACGACGTTGCCGCCGCTCATGAACACCACGCGGTCGGCGACCTGATCGGCAAAGCGCAGCTGGTGCGTCGAGATGATCATCGTCAAACCGTCTTCTACCGCGAGACGCTGGATCACTTCGAGTACTTCGCCGACCAGTTCCGGGTCGAGCGCGGAAGTCGGCTCATCGAGCAGCAGCACCCGCGGATTAGGCGCCAGCGCCCGCGCGATCGCGACGCGCTGTTGCTGGCCGCCCGACAGATGACGCGGCAACGCATCGGCGCGATGCGCGAGGCCGACGCGCTCGAGCAGCTCGAACGCACGGCGGTCCGCTTCGATCGCGTTGACGCCGTGCACCCAGCGCAGCGGCCCGGCGATGTTTTCGCGCGCGCTCAAATGACTGAACAGATTGAACTGCTGGAACACCATGCCGACGCCGACGCTCGCGCGTTCGTTGGCGAGATCGCGCTGGCTCATCGGGCGGCCGTCTTCGCGATAGCCGAGACGGCGGCCGCCGACGTGAATCTGGCCCGCATCCCATTGCTCGAGGTGGTTGATACAACGCAGCAGCGTGCTCTTGCCCGAGCCGCTCGGGCCGAGCAGCGCGATCACTTCGCCGGTTTGCACGGTCATGTCGAAGCGGTCAAGCACGGTCTGTTTGCCGTAGCGCTTGTGCAGACCGGTGACGCGCACCGCGGCCGGGCGCTGCGCCAGTTCCGCGTAACGCTTCGCGCGGTCCGGGCGCGGTGTGCCGACAAGGCGCAATGGTGCGCGAGAGGCCAGCGGGTCAGCTTCCGCAGCGGCCGACGTGCCCGTCTTCGCGGTTGCGTGCGCAACCATCGCGCCTTGCGCCGCTTGCGTTTGCGCCTGTACGCCTTCTGCGCCTTCTGCGCCTTCCGCACGCGCCGGTGCCGCAAGTTCATCTTCGCCCTGCTTCGCGCGCCGCCACGGAAGCAGATGCGCAAAGCGCTCACCCGCCGGACGATCCAGATCGAGCGCCGCCTCGGCGATCAGCTGGATCAGCGCAATCGCGCCGGTCAACAGCAGATACATCAAGCCGGACGCAAAGAAGATCGAGAAGAAGTCGAACGTCGACGAAGCCAGCTGCGTGCTGCGCAGCGTCAGTTCGTCGACCGCGATCACCGAAGCAAGCGACGAGTTCTTCAACGCGCTGACCGACTCGTTGCCGAGCGCCGGCACGATGGTGCGAATCGCCTGCGGCGCGATCACGCGGCGCATCATCACCGCGGGCGTCATGCCGAGCGCCTGCCCGGCGAGCAGTTGGCCGCGCTCGACGCCGAGCACGCCCGCGCGCAGGATTTCGGCGATAAACGGCCCTTCGTTCAGCGATAGCGCAAGACCTGCCGCACCGATCGCGCTGAGCTTCAGACCGATGTGCGGCAGCGCGTCGTACGCGAACACCAGTTGCAGAATCAGCGGCGTACCGCGAAAAATCACCGTATAGCCGCGCGCAAACACGGCGAGCGGCCCGACCTTGCTCAGCTGCATGCTGGCGAGCACGAGGCCCACCAGCAGACCGCCGCCGAGCCCGAGCGCGGTAACCGCCATGGTGAACCCGATGCCGCTCAGCAGATACGGCAGGCTCAGATAATGCAGAAACAGATCCATCAGTTCGACACGATCAGCTTGGGTGCTTCAATATTTTCCGCGGGCAGCGACCACTTCTTCAGCATCTCGTTCTGCATGCCGGACTTCTGGATCGCCAGCAGCGCGGCCATCACAGCGGCGCGGAATTCCGGCTTGTCTTTCGGTACGCCGATGCCCACCGAGTACGGCAGCGTCACGGCGGTCGCCTTTTCGAGCTTGTCCGGATACGCCTTCACGGCCTGATCGACGGTGTTCACGTCGTTGATGTACGTATCCGCGCGACCGGCGAGAATCGCCTGAATGCAGTTCGCGTTGTTGTCGTACAGCTGCACCGTCGCCTCGCTCTTGCCGCCCGATTTGCACGCCGGCGCCAGCGCATTGATCAGCGGCACCTCGACATAGCCGGTGTTTTCCGCAGCAGTCGTGCCGCACATCGACGTATTGATGCCGGTGATCTTCTTCGGATTGCCCTTGGCCACCAGCACGCCGTCGAACACCTTCGAATACGTGATGAAGTCGGCGGCCTTCGCGCGCTCTTCGGTCGCGTAGATGTCGGAGATCACGATGTCGGCCTGACCGCTTTGCAGCGTGGTCAGCAGCGCCGCGAACGTGACCGGCTTGTACGCCATCTTGAAGCCGAGGCAATCGCCGATCGCTTCGCCGAGGTCGATATCGAAACCGATGTACTTGCTCGGGTCGTTCGGGTCGAGCGCTTCGTAACCCGGCGTGTGCGGATTGATTGCGTTGGTCAGTGTCTTGCCCTTCAGTTGCGGATATTTGGCTTGCAGCGCCTTACACTCGGCCGGGGTGGTTGTGCCCGCAGCCATTGCGCGGCCCGAGGCCAGCACGGCCAGCAGACACACCACGCACGCGATCAGCTCGCGCCAGCGCAAGGCGAGGGGGAACCTGCCGGCAAGCCGCCGGCCATTTCGATGATCGATCACTCCGGTATGCATCGGAAGACTCCGTAGCGGCAGATGTCAACGGCACACCCTATGTACGCCTCATTGCATCGCACGAGCGCAAGCGTAGGTGGAGGAAATTGGGCGGACTTGTCTCGGTGCGAACAAATGCTTGCACTGAGGTGAAGCGCGGCTGTGGCGACCCGAACGGGTACCGCGCCAAGGTGAGGAAAAACGGGAGGTGCGGCCGCGGCGGCGCGCGGCGGCGGGCCGTCCGGCCGGGCCCCAGACGCCACCCACCGCGATCGGCGGCACGCTCCCGAACATTCTCACCTTCCCGGATCGGCGAGCTGCGAAATGAATCAGTGTTGTGCGTCCGAACGCATCAATCGTGGGGCAAATCCCGCGAGGCCGTGCTGGTGGCGGCACGGCCGTGACGGCGGCGAGCGCGACGCGTCGGCGCTGAGTCGAATGAGCGGTTTGATGAGCCGCGTTGCAGTTCACGCAAGGTACGGCCAATCCTAAAGTTCAACCCATGCCGTGACGCACGGTAACCACCCACAAGGTTGATCATCATGAAGCGCCTGAACCAAGCTCTCGTTATCGCATCGCTCGTCGTCCTGCCGCTCGCCAGCCATGCGGCGGATACCAAGCCCGTTAGCCGCGCCCAGGTGCGCGCCGAACTGTTTGCCGCGGCCCGCACCGGCCAGTACCCGCAAAGCCATACGCACTATCCGGATGCAGCACCGGACGCCGCGGTCAGCTACGCGGCGCG
>DATLOW010000306.1:0-4663 GCA_035536055.1 Paraburkholderia sp.
CGAGCACACCGAAATTGAGGCGCAGCAGCTCGACGTTGTGCAGCACCTCGGCGAACGGCGCCGGCACGTGCACCGGCTTGGGCGCATCGGGCACGATCCACAACACCACGCCGATCGCGACGATCGAAAACGCGCCGACCAGCGCGAACAGCCCGTTCATGCCGACCCAGTGAAACACGATCGGTGCGCCGACGATCGCCACTGCGAACGAAAGGCCGATCGAGCCGCCGACCATCGCCATCGCCTTGGTGCGATGCTCTTCGGCGGTCAGATCGGCGATAAAGGCGATCACCGCCGACGACACCGCGCCCATCCCCTGAATCACCCGACCGACGATGATCCACGTCATGTCGTGCGCGAACGCCGCGACGAAGCTGCCGAGCGCGAAAATCAGCAGGCCGGTTGCAATCACTGGTTTGCGCCCCACCTTATCCGATATCCAGCCGTAGAAGATGTACAGCAACGATTGCGTGACGCCGTATGCGCCGAGCGCGATACCCACCAGCAGCAGGTTGTCGCCACCGGGCACTGTTTTCGCGTACACCGAAAACACCGGCATGATCATGAACAGGCCCAGCATGCGCAGCGCGAAGATCGCCGCGAGCGACACGGTCGCGCGCAGTTCGGACGCGCTCATGCGTGTGGATGTAGCGGATGGATTGGACATCGACGGAATTTTCGTATGAACGTGGGGCCGCGGCTTGCTGATTCGACAGGCCCGCCGGACTCGAGGTCGTGCAGCGCGCGGTTTTGTCACACCATGCCGCGCTCTTTTGCAACGCCTGATGCCACGCTTTGCGCCGCGACCGCAGTTTATGACGTGCGTTTTACGGTTCAACAACAGACGCAACGCAGGCCCGCCAGGCTGCGCAAGCGCTGCTGCCGGCTTGCCGCGCGCCCGCTGCGCAACTTGCTGCGAGTCTGGGTATTTTAAAGCTCCGTCAGGCCCCGCGCCGTTGCCGCAGACGCTTGATTCAGCGCACTTTTCGGCATGTTCCGGGTGCCATAACGGCGGTCTGGAAAAGTCGTTATAGTAGCAGGTTTAGTTTCCCTTCTTCCCGCAGGTTCATGGAACAAATCCGTATCCGTGGGGCTCGCACCCACAACCTGAAAAACGTCAATCTCGATTTGCCGCGTCACAAGCTGATTGTGATTACCGGCCTGTCGGGTTCGGGCAAGTCGTCGCTCGCGTTCGACACGCTCTACGCGGAAGGGCAACGGCGTTACGTCGAAAGCCTGTCGGCGTACGCCCGGCAATTTTTGCAACTGATGGAAAAACCGGACGTCGATCTGATCGAGGGGCTGTCGCCCGCGATCTCGATCGAGCAGAAAGCCACGTCGCACAATCCGCGCTCGACGGTCGGCACGGTGACCGAGATTCACGACTATCTGCGTCTGCTGTATGCGCGTGTCGGTACGCCTTACTGTCCGGACCACGGCATTCCGCTCGAAGCGCAAAGCGTGTCGCAGATGGTCGACGCCGCGCTCGCGCTGCCCGAAGACACCAAGCTGATGATCCTCGCGCCGGTGGTCAGCAACCGCAAGGGCGAGCACGCCGACCTGTTCGAGGAAATGCAGGCGCAGGGCTTTATCCGCTTTCGCGTGCGCTCCGGCGGCGGCACGGCCAACGAAGGCGTCGCGAAGATCTACGAGGTGGACTCGCTGCCGGCGCTGAAGAAGAACGACAAGCATTCGATCGACGTGGTGGTCGACCGGCTGAAAGTGCGCGCCGACGTCAAGCAGCGCCTCGCCGAATCGTTCGAAACCGCGCTGCGTCTGGCCGACGGCCGCGCGATCGCGCTCGAAATGGATACCGACCGCGAGCATCTTTTCAGCTCGAAGTTCGCCTGCCCGATCTGCTCGTACTCGCTGCAGGAGCTCGAGCCGCGCCTGTTCTCGTTCAATAACCCGATGGGCGCGTGCCCGGAGTGCGACGGCCTTGGGCAGATCACGTTCTTCGATCCGAAGCGCGTGGTCGCGCACCCGTCGCTGTCGCTCGCGGCCGGCGCGGTGAAAGGCTGGGACCGGCGCAACCAGTTCTACTTCCAGATGCTGCAGAGCCTCGCGGCGTTCTACGAGTTCGATATCGATACCGCGTTCGAAGACCTGCCGGAAAAAATCCGCAAGGTGCTGCTGTACGGCTCGGGCAAGCAAACCATTCCTTTCTCGTACATCAACGAGCGCGGCCGCACGTCGGTGCGCGAGCATGTGTTCGAAGGGATCATTCCGAATCTGGAGCGGCGTTACCGCGAAACCGATTCGGTCGCGGTGCGCGAAGAGCTCGCGAAATATCAGAACAACCAGGCGTGCCCCGCCTGCGAAGGCACGCGGCTGCGCCGCGAGGCGCGCTTCGTGCGCATCGGCAACGATGAAGACGCGCGCGGCATCTATGAAATCAGCGGCTGGCCGCTGCGCGATACGCTCGGCTATTTCCAGACGCTGCGCCTCGAAGGCGCAAAACGCGATATCGCCGACAAGGTGATCAAGGAAATCGTCGCGCGGCTGATGTTCCTGAACAACGTCGGGCTCGACTATCTGTCGCTCGAGCGCAGCGCCGAGACGCTGTCGGGCGGCGAGGCGCAGCGCATCCGGCTCGCGTCGCAGATCGGCTCGGGGCTGACCGGCGTGATGTACGTGCTCGACGAGCCGTCGATCGGCCTGCACCAGCGCGACAACGACCGGCTGATCTCGACGCTGAAACACCTGCGCGACCTCGGCAATTCGGTGATCGTCGTCGAACACGACGAGGACATGATCCGCATGGCCGATTACGTGGTCGATATGGGGCCGGGCGCCGGCGAGCACGGCGGCATGGTGATTTCCGAAGGCACACCGCTCGAAGTGCAGGCCGATCCGGCTTCGATGACCGGCCAGTATCTGAACGGCACGCGCCGTATCGAATATCCGGAAGACCGCAAGCAGCCCGACGAGCGCCATTTGCGCATCGTCGAGGCGTACGGCAACAATCTGAAACATGTCACGCTCGATCTGCCGGTTGGGCTGCTCACCTGCGTGACCGGCGTATCGGGCTCCGGCAAGTCGACGCTGATCAACGACACGCTGTACCAGGCGGTCGCGCATCACCTGTACGGTTCATCGACGGAACCGGCGCCGTACGAAGCGATCGAGGGCCTCGAGCACTTCGACAAGGTGATCAACGTCGACCAGTCGCCGATCGGCCGCACGCCGCGTTCGAATCCGGCCACCTATACCGGCGTGTTCACGCCGATCCGCGAACTGTTCGCCGGCGTGCCGTCCGCGAAGGAGCGCGGCTACGATCCGGGCCGCTTCTCTTTCAATGTGAAGGGTGGCCGCTGCGAAGCCTGCCAGGGCGACGGCGTGCTGAAGGTCGAGATGCACTTCCTGCCGGACGTCTACGTGCCGTGCGACGTGTGCCACGGCAAGCGCTACAACCGCGAAACGCTCGAGGTGCAATACAAAGGCAAGAACATCAGCGAAGTGCTCGACATGACTGTCGAGCATGCGCACGAGTTCTTCAGGGCAGTGCCGGTGATCGCGCGCAAGCTGAAAACCTTGCTCGACGTCGGCTTGGGCTATATCCGGCTTGGCCAGTCGGCCACCACGCTGTCCGGCGGCGAGGCGCAGCGCGTGAAGCTGTCGCTCGAATTGAGCAAGCGTGATACCGGCCGCACACTTTATATTCTGGACGAGCCCACTACCGGGCTACACTTCCACGACATCGCGCTGCTGCTCGAAGTGATTCACCGGCTCCGCGACCAGGGCAATACCGTCGTGATCATCGAGCATAATCTCGACGTAATCAAAACCGCCGACTGGGTCATCGATCTCGGTCCGGAAGGCGGCGCCGGCGGCGGGCAGATCATCGCCCAGGGCACGCCTGAACAAGTCGCGCAGTCGAAAGCAAGTTTTACCGGCCGTTATCTGGCGCCGCTGCTCGAACGCGCGGCGCCGCAGGCGGCAGCGGCAGCCGGCGGCGACAAGCCGAAGGCGGCCAACCGACTGGCGAGAACGGCAAAACAAAGCGCATAACCTGAGGTGGGAGACAAGACAGAGCCATGGCCAAGCGTAACGAGGCGACCGACGAAAAGCCGGTACAAAATCTGCGCCCTCGACCGGTCAGGCTGACCAGCGATATGAGCCTGCCGAAGTTGTCGGCCGTCGAGATCGGCAGCTATATCGTCGCGCTGCTCGCAATGTGGGCAGTGCTCGAACTGCAACTGCTCGGCGCGCTGCTCGCCGGCATGCTGGTGTTTCAGCTGGTGCACACGATTTCGCCGCGCATCGAGCGACATATGTCGAGCCAGTGGGCGCGCTGGCTTTCTGTCGTGTGGCTGTCGGCGGTGATCGTCGGCGTGCTGGTCGGCTTTGCGGCCGGCATCATCGAGCATTTCGAGCACGACGTGCCGAGTGTGCAGAAGCTGCTCGACCAGTCGATGCAGCTGATCGACCAGGCGCGCGGCCGCGTGCCGCAGTTCATTGCGACGTATTTGCCGGTCGATACCGAGCAGATGAAGGAAAAAGCCGCAGCGATGATGCAAACCCACGCCGGCATGCTGCAGCAGAGCGGCAAGATGGCGGCGCGCGGCTTCACGCATGTGCTGATCGGCATGATCATCGGCGCAATCATCGCGGTCGGCGCGCAAAAGCAGGTGCAGCGGCTGCCGCTGTCCACCGCGTTCTG
>DATLOW010000307.1:0-3596 GCA_035536055.1 Paraburkholderia sp.
TGTTCCACACGACGTTCATGTACGTGCTGCTGTACGGCGCGTACCAGAAGGCCGTCACCGGCAGCATTGCAGTGCTGGGCCTCGTTTATCCGCTGGTCGCGACGATCGTCGATTTCATCGCGTACGGCAAGCTGATGAACCTCCAGCAGATATTCGGCGGCGCGCTGATTCTGCTGGCGGCATCGATGTACGCTACCGGATTCGGCGCGCGCAAAACGGCGAAAACCGTTCGCACGGTCGACGTCGCCGAGAAACAGGAAAGCTAAGGCCGAACCGACGCGGCTTTCAAACCGATCGCAGATCGTGTCGAGCGCGCGGGCGCCAAACTCGTGTTTGCGTTAGCCTTGTATCCGCATGCTGTCGAACGGTTGTCGGTCTGCGTCGCGTATCCGTACGTATCGCCGATCGTGGCCGAAACAGAACATTTCCAGTCCGAAACAGAGCATTGTTAGTCCACTATGAGTTGGAGACGTTGAATGAGCAGTAACACCTCCGTGCCGATGTTCGACGAGCTTCCTTACGAACACAGCTTCGAAGCGACCATCATCGAGCGCAAGGACAATCTGATCGCCTTCGATCAGACGCTTTTCTATCCGGTCGGCGGCGGCCAACCCGGCGACACGGGACAAGTTCTACAGCCGGATGGCAGCCATCTGCGCATCGTCGACACCTACCGCGACGATACCGACCGGTCGTTGATCTGGCATCGGCTCGAAGCAAGCGAAGCCACGTTGCAGGCCGGCGACAAGGTATCGGCGCAGATCGACTGGGACACGCGTTACCTGAACATGAAGATGCATACCTGCCTGCATCTGCTGTGCTCGCTGTTCGACGCGCCGGTCACCGGCTGCAGCATGGGTCAAGGCAAGGGCCGCCTGGATTTCGACCTGCCCGAGATGACGTTGACCAAAGAGCAGATTACCGAAGCATTGAACGCGCTGATCTCGGAACGCATCGACGTCGAAACCCGGTTGATCTCACCGGACGAATATGACAACGCACTCGCGCTGGTCAGAAACCGCTATGCACTGCCGCCGCGCTCGGCAAACGCGGTCAAGATGATCGAAGTGCGCGGCATCGATATTCAGCCCTGCGGCGGCACGCATATCCGCAACACGGGCGAGATCGACCGCGTGGTGTGCGAGAAGATCGACAAGAAGGGAAGACAGAACCGGCGGATCGTTTTGCGGTTCGTGGATTGATATTCAGGTTTCGCGACATGGACGCAAGATGGAGTGAGGTTCGAAGACAGCGCGAACCCACAGCATCTTGCGGCCGGACCACTCAGATAAACTCTACGTGCCGCTCGGCATCGTCACTTCTGCGGCGCCTTATACGCGACACAATCCACTTCCACCTTGCAATCGATCACCATACTCGACACCACACACGCACGTGCCGGCGGATGCTCGCCGAAGTACTCGCGAAACACCTTGTTGAACGAAGCGAAATCGCGCGGATCGTCGAGCCACACGCCACAACGCACCACATGCTCGGCGCCGTAACCCGCTTCCTCCAAAATCGCAAACACGTTCTGCAGCGCCTTGTGCGACTGGTCGACAATCCCGCCGTTGACCACTTCGCCGTTTTCCATCGGCGTCTGTCCGGACACGTATAGCCAGCCATCCGCCTCGACCGCCCGCGCAAACGGCATATGCTGACCACCGGTCCCTTTGCCGCCTTCCACACCATATCGCTTCATCGTCTGCTCCCTGTCACGTAATCGAATCGAGTTTCAAAAATTGCGCTGCACGTCGTCGCCCGGCGCGGGCCGCGCGCCGCGCGCCACGAATTGCCCGGCACGTTCGCCGGTCGGCGCGCCGTCGCGATACGACAGCACACCGTTCACCCATACCGCGTCGATACCGTCGGCCGCCTGCTGCGGCTGATCGAAGGTCGCGGCATCGCGCACCCTGGCCGGATCGAACAGCACGAGATCCGCGTGATAACCCACATGGATCTCGCCCCGCTGCGCCAGCCCAAAACGGCGTGCCGACAGACTCGTCATCTTGCGCACTGCCTCTTCCAGCGAAATCAATTGCTGATCGCGCGCGTAATGCCCGAGCACGCGCGGAAACGCGCCCCACAAGCGCGGATGCGGCAACGGATCGTTCGGCAAACCATCGGAGCCGATCATCGTCGCCGGATGCGACAGGATGCGCCGCACGTCGTCTTCGGACATGTTGTGATACACCGCGCCCGCCGGCTGCAGACGCTTCGCCGCTTCCTGCTGCGTGACACCCCATTCGCCGGCGATGTCGCGAATCAGCTTGCCTGCCACCTCCGGATGCGGCGTCGACCACGTGATCGTGATCTCGATGTCGCCGGTCACCTGCTTCACATCGAGCGTCGACGAACTGCGGCTGTACGGGTAACAATCGCAGCCGATCGGCTGCAGCCGCCGCGCGCCTTCCAGCGATTCGAGCACTTGCGCGCTGCGCCCCCAGTTCGACGGCCCCGCGCATTTCAGATGCGAGATCACCACCGGCACGCGCGCATGACGGCCGATCCGATACGCTTCGTCCATTGCATCGAGAATCGCGTCGAACTCGGTGCGCATATGTGTGGTGTACAGCGCGCCCGCCGCGGCAAGCGGTTCGGCCAGTGCCATCACTTCTTCGGTCGAAGCCGCGAACGCGGAGCCGTACGCGAGTCCCGTGCTCAAACCGAGCGCGCCATGCGCGAGCGCCTCTTCGAGCTGCACCCGCATCTGCGCGACCTCCTGCTGCGTTGCCGCGCGATCGAGCCGGTCCATCTGGTTGTTGCGCAGCGCCGTGTGGCCGATCAACGCGGCCACGTTGACCGCGGGCTTCGCTGCGTTCACCGCTTCCACATAGGCCGCGAAGGTCGGATAGCTGAACGCGTCGCGCGCGCCGAGCAAATTCATCGGATCGGGCGGATCGCCTTTCAGCTGCACCGGCGCAGCGCTGATCCCGCAGTTGCCGACGATCACCGTCGTCACGCCTTGCGTGATTTTCGGCAGCATTTGCGGCGCACGGATCACGTGCGTGTCGTCGTGCGTGTGCACGTCGATAAAGCCCGGCGCAAGCGCGCGCCCGTTCGCCTCGATCACTTCTTCGGCGAGCCAGTTCGACAGATTGCCGATTGCCGCGATGCGTCCGTTGCGCAACGCGACGTCGCGCTCGACGGGCGGCGCGCCGGTGCCGTCGTACAGTTGCACGTCGACAATCAGCGTATCGGCAGCCTCGGGATGCGAATGCATGGATCAGTCTCCTATCGGTTGACGGTCGCCGCCGCCGCGATGCGCATCGAGCGCATGCTTCATGCGGCGCAGCAGTTCGCGGCTTACGTCGCCCTGGCTGACCGCAAGCTCGGTGACGAGCGCGTCGAGCGCCATCAGCATCGCGTAACGCGACGACGACGGCTTGTAGATGAAATCGGTTTCAAACGCAACGATCGGGATTAACCAGTCGGCGAGCTTCGCAAGCGGCGATGCCGGCGCGGTCAACGCGATCAGCGTCGCGCCGTAGCTGCGCGCAAGCCGGCAGCTTTCGACCAGCTCCGGCACGCGGCCGGTCACCGACAACGCGATTACCGCACATTCGCGCGACACGGTGCTGGCCACCATCCGCTGC
>DATLOW010000308.1:0-24008 GCA_035536055.1 Paraburkholderia sp.
CGCCGGCCGCCGTTAGCGATGTCGTCTGGGCTTGTACCGTTTTCAATTACTTTTCTAAAACGGAGACAGCTCGATGAATCATCCCGCCTTCGAAGCAGGCCAGATCAACGTCAACGCGCCTGCCTGGGTCAAACACCGCAATCTGATCGAGTGGGTGCAACGCATCGCCGCGTTGACCAAACCGGAGCGCGTCGAATGGTGCGACGGCTCGCAGCAGGAATACGACCGGCTGTGCGCGCAAATGGTCGAGGCCGGCATGCTGCGCAAGCTCAATCCCGCCAAACGGCCGAACTCTTATCTCGCGTGCTCTGATCCGTCGGATGTCGCGCGTGTCGAAGATCGCACCTTTATCTGTTCGAAGCGTCGCGAAGATGCCGGCCCGACCAACAACTGGATCGAACCCGCCGAAATGCGCGACACGCTCGACGGCCTGTTCGATGGTGCAATGCGCGGCCGTACGATGTACGTGGTGCCGTTTTCGATGGGACCGCTCGGCTCACCGATCGCGCATATCGGCGTCGAGTTGAGCGATAGCCCGTACGTGGTAACCAATATGCGCATCATGACGCGCATGGGCCGCAAGGTGTACGACGTGCTCGGCGCAGACGGCGCGTTCGTGCCGTGCGTGCATTCGGTCGGCGCGCCGCTCGAAGCCGGCGCGAAGGACGCGCGCTGGCCATGCAATGACACCAAATACATCGTGCATTTTCCGGAAGTGCGCGAGATCTGGAGCTATGGCTCGGGTTACGGCGGCAACGCGCTGCTCGGCAAGAAATGTTTCGCGTTGCGTATCGCCTCGACGATGGGCCGCGACGAAGGCTGGCTCGCTGAACACATGCTGATTCTCGGCGTCACGTCGCCGCAGGGGCGCAAGCATCATGTCGCCGCGGCCTTTCCGTCGGCGTGCGGCAAGACTAATTTCGCGATGCTGATTCCGCCCGAAGGACTCGACGGCTGGAAGATTTCGACGATCGGCGACGACATCGCGTGGATCAAGCCGGGCAGCGACGGGCGTCTGCATGCGATCAATCCCGAGGCGGGCTATTTCGGTGTCGCGCCGGGGACGAGCGAGAAGACCAATCCCAACGCGATGGCCACGCTGAAGGAAAACGTGATCTTTACGAACGTCGCGCTGACCGACGATGGCGACGTGTGGTGGGAAGGCATGACCGACGAACCGCCTGCGCATCTGATCGATTGGCAGGGCAAAGACTGGACCCCGGCGATTGCGAAGGAAACCGGCCGCAAGGCCGCGCATCCGAACGCGCGCTTCACGGCGCCGGCCTCGCAGTGTCCGTCGATCGATGCGGATTGGGAGAACCCGGCGGGCGTGCCGATCGACGCGTTTATCTTCGGCGGGCGACGCTCGACGACAGTGCCGCTCGTTACGGAGGCGCGGGACTGGATCGAAGGCGTCTATATGGCGGCGACGATGGGCTCGGAGACCACCGCTGCGGCAGCAGGCCAGCAGGGCGTGGTGCGCCGCGATCCGTTCGCGATGCTGCCGTTCTGCGGCTACAACATGAGCGATTACTTCGGCCACTGGCTGAAAACCGGCGCGAGTCTCGCGCGGCTCAACACGCCGATGCCGAAGATTTTCTGCGTGAACTGGTTCCGCAAGGGTGCGGACGGCAAGTTCGCATGGCCGGGCTTCGGCGAAAACATGCGCGTGCTGCAGTGGATGGTCGGCCGCATCGAGGGCACGGCGGCCGGCGTCGAGCATGCGTTCGGCGTGTCGCCGCGTTACGAGGATCTCGACTGGCGCGGCCTCGAATTCAGCCGCGAGCAGTTCGAACAGGTCATCTCCGTCGACGATGCCGCGTGGCGCGACGAGCTCGCGTTGCACGCCGATCTGTTCGACACGCTACAACATGGGTTGCCGCCCGCACTAAAAGCGACGCGGACTGCCCTGGAAGGAAAACTCGTCGCCTGACGGACGTTCGTTTCCGGTGCGTGCAAGCCGCCTGCGGGCGGCTTTTTCGTATCCGCGGCGGGTCGACGCGAAACGCCGCTGTTTTCTTTAAGCTTTCGTTTACTAAAGTGGCAGCTTTCGCTGTTCGAGTGATCCCTCTATCTAGCGTTGCGACGCAGCAGACTGTTTCTGTTCTCGGAACAATCAGACGCCCTGCATTGTGCTTACGAATATATTGGTGCGAATTTTCATTAAAAATGCTCACGTTGGGGCAACTTCTGCACGTTTTCCCTAGTCGTAGGAGAATTCCAAATGTGCTTCCGGTATATGTCCCTCGGAAGGAAGCGGCAACACAGCAGGAGTCGTCAATGGATCATTTGCAGTCGATGAGAGTATTCGTCAGAGTGGCGGATCTCGGCAGTTTCGCTCGCGCGGCTAGCGCGATGGATATTTCGAACGCAGTCGCTACCCGTCACGTCGCGGATCTCGAAAGCCGTCTAGGCACCCGGCTGCTCAACCGCACTACCCGCAGTCTGTCGCTGACCGAGTCCGGTCAGGTCTATCTGGAACGCGCCCGTCAGATTCTCGACGAACTCGAAGACGTCGAGCAAATGGTGGTGGCACGCAATCATGAGCCGGTCGGCACGTTACGCATCGTTGCGCCGGTCGTATTTGGACTCCATAACCTCGCGCCGGTGTTGCAAACCTACGCGGAACGCTACCCGAAAGTGATTCCGGACGTCACGCTGGTCGACCGCCAGGTCGATCTGGTCGAAGAAGGTTTCGACGTCGGCGTGGTGATCGCACGGCATATGCGCAGCGCCAGCATCGTCACCCGACGTCTGACCACTGGCTGCATGACTGTTTGTGCGACGCCGGCCTATCTGGAAAAGCACGGCACGCCGACCCGCCCGGAACAGTTGCTCGAGCATCCGTGCCTGTCGCTGCCGTCCGAATACTGGGGTGACGAGCGCGTGTTCACCGGCCCGGACGGCGAGGTTCGCGTGCGGCCGACCAACGTGATCATCGCGAACAACACGGAGATGCTGCGTCAGTTTGCGCTGCTGGGCATGGGCATCGCGATCCTGCCGAGCTACCTGATCGGCCGCGACACGACGCGCGGCAAGCTGGTGAGGCTGCTCGGCGACTATCGGCTGCCGCAGGTCGAGATCAACATTGCGTATCCGAGCCGTCGCCATTTGCCGGCGAAGGTGCGTACGTTTATCGATCACCTGGTCGACCACTTCAGCCAGACGCCGAATAGCCTGCTTGGCGAGCAGTGGATCAAGGACGGGCTGGAGCCAGTCGCTTTGTCGTCGATGCATGACGGCGGCATGACGGTGATGCCGCCGGAAGCGTTCGATGGCGCCGAGCCGCTCGCGACGTTGCTGGAAGGCGAGCGCGATCTTGGGCCGCAGCAGCCGGTGGCGGTGCATCACCGCTCGCGTGGTCCGCTGCCGTCGCGGATCGTTCGCTGAGATTCGTCGCGCGGAGTCGCCGGCGCGTTGAAGGAGGCGCGCGGCGACGGCGGGGGTGCGGCGGATTGTCGCAGGCCATCGAAGGGCCGCACGGCTGATCTGTCAGCAGGCTGAAAAAAAGCGCAATCGCGGTTCGCGATTGCGCTTTTTTGCTTTCAGGCAATGAAAGGTGCTGTGTGGTTGACGGCTTGTGCAGATCGCGCGGCCGCTGAGCGGCCGCGATCTTTATCGGCTAAGAGCCGGTCTTTCGCGCAGTCGACTTCGCTGCTGTCTTCTTCGCGGGCGCTTTCTTCGCTGCAGCCGTTTTCACCGCGGCGGTTTTCGTCGCCGCCTTCACCGGCGCCTTGCTGCGCGTTGCGGTTGCAACTTCGCCTGACGCTTCGTCATGCGTAGCCTCGTCCTCCGATGCGCCACCGTTCGTAGCCGCCTTCGCTGCGGACTTCGCAGCCGTCTTCGCCGCTGTTTTGGCCGACGGTTCCTTCGGCTCCTTCTTCTCGAACTCAAAGCCGATCTTGCCGTCGTTCTGCTTGACGAGAAACGCCTTGAAGTTACGCCCCGTGCGCGACGACTTGAAGTTCGTCAGCAGATCGGTGCGTCCACCTTCGAGCAACTTGGCCATCTGCTCGCGCGTGATTTCCTGCTGCAGGATCACCTTGCCCGAACGGAAGTCGCAGGTCTTCGGATTCGCCACCGAGTTTTCGCACACGTAGCTCATGCCATGCTCGTACACGCGCGCGTGACATTTCGGGCAGGCGCCGACGGGTTCCTGTGCGGAGAAGTCCGGCGCTTCGCCGTCCTCGCCACCCTGGTCCTGGCCGAAATCGAACTCGAGCTTGAAGTTCTTGATTTCGTCGTCGAACGACAGCTTCAAAATGGCCGAGAACGGGCGACCCATCTTGCTGCGGAAGCCCGACAGCGGCCCGATTTCCTTCTTCTGAAGCAACTCTTCGACTTCCGGAATTTCGAACTGCCGACCGCCCGGAATCTTCGAAATCGAGAATTCGCACTTCGTGCACGCGAAGCGGCGATAGTTTTCCTTCACCTGTCCGCCGCAATGGGGGCAAGGGGTCTCGAGCGTCGCGTAGTCGCCGGGGATGGTGTCGGAGTCGTACTCCTTCGCGCGCTTGACGATGGTTTGCGTCATGCGGGCGATTTCCTGCATGAACGCGTCGCGCGGCAGGTTGCCACGCTCCATCTGCGACAGCTTGTATTCCCATTCTCCGGTCAACTCGGGCGCGGTCAGTTCCTTGACGTCCAGCCCGCGCAACAGCGTCATCAACTGGAACGCTTTTGCCGTGGGGATCAGTTCGCGGCCTTCGCGGATCAGATACTTCTCACCGAGCAGACCTTCGATAATCGCCGCGCGCGTGGCCGGCGTGCCAAGACCTTTCGCGGCCATCGCTTCACGCAATTCGTCGTCTTCGACCAGCTTGCCCGCGCCTTCCATCGCCGACAGCAGCGTCGCTTCGTTGTAGCGTGCGGGCGGTTTCGTCACGAGTTGCTGCGCGGCGATCTTGTCGGTTTTGACCTTTTCCTCTTTTTGCACCGGCACGAGGTTCGCATCTTCGCCGGCCGTCTCACGGCCATAGATCTGCAGCCAGCCTGGCTCGACCAGCACCTTGCCTTCGGTCTTGAAATGATGACCGACCACTTCGGTGATGCGCGTCGTGACCTTGTACTCGGCGGCCGGGAAGAACACCGCGAGGAATCGCTTGACGACCAGGTCGTATAGCTTCTGCTCGGGCTCGGACAGCGATTTCGGCGCCTGCAGCGTCGGGATGATTGCAAAGTGATCGCTGATCTTCGAATTGTCGAAGATCCGCTTGTTCGGCTTTACCCAACCCTTGTCGAGCACCTGCTTGGCGAACGGCAGATAGTTGTTGCTTTCCTTCAGCATGCCCAGCGTCTGCTTGACGGTGTCCATGTAGTCTTCGGGCAGCGCGCGCGAATCGGTACGCGGGTAGGTCAGTACCTTGTGCCGTTCGTACAGCGCCTGCGCGAGGGCCAGCGTGTTCTTCGCGGAAAAACCGAAGCGGCCGTTCGCCTCGCGCTGCAGGCTGGTCAGGTCGAAAAGCGCCGGTGAAAGCTGCGTCGACGGTTTGGATTCTTCGGTGACGGTGCCGATCTGTCCGCGGCACGCCGCGACGATCGTTTCCGCCGCCGGCAGACTCCACAGCCGCGAGTCGCGTTTTTCCGGATCGAATTCGTCGCGCTTGAATTTCGGGTCGTACCAGCGACCTTCGTAGAAACCCGCCGCGCAGACGAACTCCGCCTTCACTTCCCAGTAATCGCGCGGCACGAAGCGGCGAATCTTCTCCTCGCGCTCGACGACGATCGACAGCGTCGGCGTTTGCACGCGGCCGACCGTGGTCAGGAAAAAGCCGCCACCTTTGCTGTTGAACGCGGTCATCGCGCGCGTGCCGTTGATACCGACCAGCCAGTCGGCTTCCGAACGGCAACGCGCCGCGTCGGCGAGCGGCTGCATGTCTTCGTCGGTGCGCAGATGCGCGAAACCGTCGCGGATCGCGGCCGGCGTCATCGACTGCAGCCACAGACGCTGCACCGGTTGCCGCGCCTTTGCGAACTGGGTGATCAGGCGGAAAATCAGCTCGCCTTCGCGGCCCGCGTCACATGCGTTGATCAGGCGGTCGACGTCTTTTCGCTTCAGAAGCCGGGTGAGCACCTTCAGTCGCGATTCGCTTTTTGCGATCGGGTTCAGGTCGAAATGCGGCGGGATAACGGGCAAATGGGCGAAGCTCCATTTGCCGCGCTTCACTTCGTATTCTTCGGGGGCCGCGATCTCCACCAGATGGCCGACCGCGGACGAAAGCACGTAGTCGTCGCTTTCGAAGTACTCGTCATGCTTGGTAAAGCCGCCCAAAGCGCGCGCGATGTCGTTCGCGACGGAAGGCTTTTCGGCGATGATCAGTGCTTTGGACATGACTATTGTGAGTGGGTGAATTCGGGTTCGGCGAGGCTTCAAGGCCCTCAGTTTGACGCCCGTTTGCTGCTTCGGTTGCGTACCTATTAACGACCGCTTTATAGCACACGCCGCTTCGACCGGACCGGCACGCCCGAAAAAGGCGAGCCATCATAATTGCGCGCCAGTACATCGAGCAAGCGTTGCGGCGGCCGCCCATCGCGCATTTTGCAATTCGCGTGCCGCTCGCTGAAATCGCTGGCCGCTCCGTCAGACGGCTGTCAGTGCTGGCCTCAACTTCGGCGCGCCGACTGAGCCCGGCAGGGCAGTCAGATCGACCAGCATCCGTTCGACGATGCCCGGCTGCGGCAATACGGTACCGAAAAAGCGCGTGGTCACCGCGTCTTCGATCAGGATAGTGGGGAAGTTCTCCACGTCGAGGTCGTCGAACTTGTCCGCGTGCGTTTCGATGTCGATCCATGCGAAACAGATGTCCGGATGCCTGTCGGCAATCGCGTCGAAGGCCTCACGATACTCCCGGCATGTGCCGCACCATTCCGCGCACAGACAGGCAACGAACAGTGTCTGTTGTTCGTTGACACGTTCTGCGATCCGGTCCGGGTCGGTGTCGAGATTCAGCGCGGGCATGACAGTTCCTTGCGGCTTGTTTAACGAGTTGTTTGGCGCGAATGTAGCACGGCGCGTTACTGGCTGTGACTCGCGCGGACGTAGCGGCCGCCCGGAAGTGCGACCAGGTGGCCCGCCAGCTCGAGTTCGAGCAGCGCGCCCTGAAGCTCGCTGTGCGCCATTTCGGTGCGGGTTGCGAGGATTTCAAGCGTAGCCGGCGCATGGCCGACCGCCCGCAGCAGGCGGCGCGCGTCGGGCGGCAGCGGGGATGCGGACGGCGCGGCGGGATCCACCGCAGGTTTCGACGCAGTCGTATCGATACCGAGTTCTTCCAGCACGTCTTCCGGCGTCTCGACCAGCTTGGCGCCCTGCTTGATCATCCGGTGGCAGCCTCGCGCCAACGGTGCGTGTATCGACCCGGGGAGCGCATAGACATCGCGCCCCATTTCATTGGCGAGCCTCGCGGTGATCAGCGATCCCGAGCGCATGGCGGCTTCGACGATCAGCACGCCGCTCACCAGCCCCGCGATCAGCCGGTTGCGCTGCGGAAAGTGCGCGGCGCGCGCGGGCGTGCCGAGCGGCCACTCGGACAAAAGCGCGCCCGCTCCGGCAATCTGCTGCGCGAGTGCGTGATGCACCGTCGGGTACACGACGTCCACGCCGGTACCGACCACCGCGACCGTGCCGGCAGGCCCCAACAGGGCACCGCGATGCGCCGCCGCGTCGATGCCGAGCGCGAGGCCCGATACGACACACAGGCCGGCGTTCGACAATGCGCGCGCGAAGCGAGCCGAGTCTTCGACGCCTTGCGGCGTCGCGCTGCGACTACCGACGATGGCGACGCTACGCCGATGCAGCGCTGCCAGATGTCCTTTTACATATAGCAGCGGCGGCGGATCGGGCATCGTAAGCAGGGCGGGCGGATAGGCCGGGTCATCCAGCGCGAGCAGCGCGTGGCCCGGTTCTGCGCGCCATGCGAGCAGGGCTTCCAGATGGGCGTCGAAGTGTGCACCCGGTGCGGCCAGCACGGCGTGCGCCGCGATTGCGTTAGTGACGCGCGCGAGCACGTCGAACGGCTGCCCAAGCACCGCATCGGGCAAGCCGAATTCGGTGAGCAGTGCACGCAGCGCGGCGGGCCGCAGTCCGGGCGCCAACGCGAGCCGCAGCCAGGCGGCGACTTCATGATCGGTTTTCGCTATTGCTTGCATTTGAAACGCCAAACCCCCGCCTGGCCACCGCGCGCGGTCGCCATGCTAAAATTTTACGATCCGAAATAAATCGACCTAAACCAACGGTGACGCCGCGCTTTAAGCGCGAAAGCTTGCCGATCCAGCCTGTCGAAACGTTGAATCGACGCGGTTCGATCGCTATCTATCGTCTACGTATGCCGCCAGGGCGACAAGCTGGCCGAATGGCCAATCCGCGATTTCCGGCGTCCGTTGCGGCGCTTCAAACCCATTCAAGATCATGGCTTTACTGAACATCCTCAACTACCCGGACAAGCGTTTGCACAAGGTGGCCAAGCCCGTCGCAAGCGTCGACAACCGGATTCGCAAGCTGGTCGCCGACATGGCCGAGACGATGTACGCCGCGCCCGGCGTCGGGCTCGCGGCAACCCAGGTCGACGTGCATGAGCGCGTGATCGTGATCGACGTGTCGGATACGCACGACGAACTGCGTGTGTTTATCAACCCGGAAATCGTCTGGTCCAGTAACGAGAAGAAGATTTCCGAAGAGGGCTGCCTGTCGGTGCCGGGCATCTACGACAATGTCGAGCGCGCGGAACAGGTGCGCGTGCGGGCGCTGAACGAGCAGGGCGAGACCTACGAAGTCGACTGCGAAGGCTTGCTGGCCGTGTGTATCCAGCATGAGATGGATCACCTGATGGGCCGGGTGTTCGTCGAGTATCTGTCGCCGCTGAAGCAGACGCGCATCAAGAGCAAGATGAAGAAACTCGCGCACGCGATGTGACGCGCATCGACTTCATTTAGCCCCAGTTTCCTTCCGTACTTTCCGCTGCCCATGAGCCATTCGTTGCGCGTTATTTTTGCCGGCACCCCCGAATTCGCGGCAGCGGCTCTGGCTGCGATCCATGCCGCCGGCTTTTCGGTGCCGCTCGTGCTGACGCAGCCCGACCGTCCTGCGGGCCGGGGTATGAAACTGCAGGCGAGCCCGGTGAAGCGCTATGCGCAGGAACACGGCCTCGCGGTTGCGCAGCCGCCGTCGCTGCGCCGTAACGGCAAATTTCCCGCGGAGGCGGCGGCCGCAATCGACTTGCTGCGCGCCACCCCGCACGACGTGATGGTGGTCGCGGCATACGGGCTGCTGTTGCCGCAAGAAGTACTCGACCTCGCACCGCACGGCTGCATCAACATCCACGCGTCGCTGTTGCCTCGCTGGCGCGGCGCTGCACCGATCCATCGTGCGATCGAAGCAGGCGACGCCGAAACCGGCATCACGCTGATGCAGATGGACGCGGGCCTCGATACGGGCGCGATGATCTCCGAAGCGCGCACCGGGATCCGCGACGACGACACCACCGCCACATTGCACGACCGACTCGCGCAATTGGGTGCGCAATTGATCGTCGAAGCCTTGACGACGCTCGAACGTGATGGTGGGTTGCCCGCTACCGCGCAGCCCGATGAGGGTACGACCTACGCCGAGAAAATCGGCAAACACGAAGCCGCGCTCGACTGGCAACGCTCGGCGGTTGAACTGGCGCGCCAGGTGCGTGCGTTCGATCCTTTTCCCGGCGGTGCCGCAATGCTCGACGGCACCTTGCTGAAAATCTGGTCGGCGGTGCCCGCCGACGCCACGTCCGGCGCCGCGCAACCCGGCACGATCGTCGATGTGTCGCCGGACGGCGTGGTGGTGGCCTGCGGCAGCGGCGCACTGCGCATCACGCAGTTGCAGAAACCCGGCGGCAAACGGCTGCCCGTGCGCGAGTTTCTGACGGGTTTCGGCCTTGCTGCCGGCCAGCGTTTTCAGGCAGCCAGCGCACAATAGCAGCAAGCTGCGGCCGTCGCCATCGTCCGTTTGGCCGACTCGCGCGGCCCGCAAGCGGCGCGTTAGAATCCGTCACGCCATGCGCCAATTTCAGAGGCATTCATGTTTGGCATCACGCATTTTGAGTTCTTCGTCGTCGCGGTATTTCTGCTGAACGTCACACCGGGACCCGACACCGCTTACATCGTCGGCCGCAGCGTCGCGCAGGGGCGCGCGGCGGGTCTGATGTCTTCGCTCGGCATTTCGGCCGGATGTTGCGTGCATTCGCTCGCGTGCGCATTCGGTCTCACCGCGCTGCTTGCCGCGTCGGCAACCGCTTTTACGGTCATCAAGTTCGTTGGCGCGATCTACCTGATTTACCTCGGTGTGCGCCTGGTGCTTGCGAAGCCCGCACCCGAACCGGAAGTCGCCGCTTACACCGCGCCGGCCGTCGCGGTGGCGCCCAGGTCGATGCGGCAGTTGTTCCTGCAGGGCTTCTGGACCAACGTGCTGAATCCCAAGGTGGTGCTGTTTTTCGTATCGTTCTTTCCGCAGTTCGTCAGCACAGGCAGCGCGCACAAGGCGCTGGCATTTCTGGTTCTTGGCGTCGTCTTCGTGCTGATGAGTACCGTGTGGAACAGCTTTGTCGCGTGGATCGCCGGCAGCGTGACGCGCCGCTTTTCCGGCAAACCCGGCATCAAGAAGTGGCTCGACCGTGTGGTCGGTTCCGCATTTGTCGGACTTGGTCTGAAGCTCGCTACCGCGACCCGATGATTGAATTTTTCCCGCGCGTCCATATCTAACAATTCGCTTACAATCACTCGCCGTTATCGGCGGCATGAGTTCCGCACCCGCGGTTCCGGGCAAGGAGTAGTGGATATGTTCAACTGGGTTAAAACGGCGATGTTGATGGCGGCCATCACGGCTCTCTTCATCGTGATCGGCGGCATGATCGGCGGACAGCGCGGTATGTTCCTCGCGCTGCTGATCGCGCTTGGCATGAACTTCTTTTCCTATTGGTTCTCGGACAAGATGGTCCTGCGCATGTACAACGCGCAGGAAGTGGACGAGTCGAGCGCGCCGCAGTTCTACCGGATGGTGCGCGAACTCGCCACGCGCGCGAACCTGCCGATGCCGCGCGTGTATCTGATCGATGAAGACGCACCGAACGCGTTCGCCACCGGACGTAATCCGGAGCACGCCGCGGTCGCTGCAACCACCGGCATTCTGCGCGTGCTGTCCGAACGCGAAATGCGCGGCGTGATGGCGCACGAGCTCGCACACGTCAAACACCGGGACATCCTGATCTCGACCATCTCGGCAACCATGGCCGGCGCGATTTCGGCATTGGCCAATTTCGCGATGTTCTTCGGCGGCCGCGATGAAAATGGCCGTCCGGCGAATCCGATCGCGGGCATTGCGGTTGCGCTGCTCGCGCCGATCGCCGGCGCATTGATCCAGATGGCGATCTCCCGCGCACGTGAGTTCGAAGCGGACCGCGGCGGCGCGCAGATTTCGGGTGATCCGCAAGCGCTCGCGTCGGCACTCGACAAGATCCATCGCTACGCGAGCGGTATTCCGTTCCCGACTGCGGAAGCGCATCCGGCCACGGCGCAGATGATGATCATGAACCCGCTGGCGGGCGGTGGCATCGCGAGCCTGTTTTCGACGCACCCGGCTACCGAGGAACGCATTGCACGCCTGATGGAGATGGCGCGTACGGGTCGCTTCGACTAAGTGTCACGGTGGCGCGCCCTACCTCAACGGCGCGCTCTCCGAGGTCGCAGTCCAGCCGCCAACACGGCCTGCCACCCGCGAGCAGCGAATAAACCGAAACGGATGCACCCAGGGCGAGCGAAAGGCTCGCCCTTTTATTTCCGCCGCGCGGTCCGACGCGATGCCTATCGAAGCGCAACGCACCACGCCGCGCCCCGCGTAGCAGACATCAGCTCGCCGCACCCGCGCTGTTGCCGAACGGGCACACGTCACCTGACACTAAAGGACCGACCGGCAGGCCAAGCTACAATGTGCCGTTTACATCGGCCGTACGATCGCCGTCTGCACCGTTCCCTTTTTCATGACCCGAAAGTCTCCCCAGCGCCCGGCCCACCCTCCGATTCGCCCACGCGAATCGCATCTATCGAAGCTGCATCTGGCACCGGAGTCGCTCGGCTTCGCACTGGATTGCGCGGCGCAAGCGGTCGGCGCCGTGCGGCTCGGCGCGGCCTTGCCGGCTGCATTGAGTTCGGTGTTTGCATCGTTGTCATCCGGCGCCGCGAGCGCGGCGCACGGCGCCGTGCAGGACATTGCGTACCGGACGATGCGGCGTCTGGGCATCGCCGAGTGGCTGCTGGCGAAGCTCACGCACAAGGCGCCGCCGCCTCATGTCGCGCACATGCTGACATGTGCATTCGCATTGCTGGTCGACGACCCGCAAACCGCCGCCTACGCACCGTTCACCGTGGTCGACCAGGCGGTTGAAGCGATCGGTGGCCGCCGCGAGTTCTCGTTCGCGAAGGGCATGACCAACGCGGTGCTGCGCAGCTTCCTGCGCGAACGCGACGCATTGCTCGCCGATGCCGCTGGCGACCCGACCGCGCATTGGAACTACCCGTCCTGGTGGATCGACGCGGTGCGCCGCGCGTGGCCCGATGCATGGCAACACGTGCTTAGCGCAGGCAACACGCAAGGCCCGCTGACGTTGCGCGTGAACGCGCGCCACGCGAGCGTCGACACGTATCTGCAAACCTTGCGCGAGCACCGGATCGGCGCCACCCGGGCCGGCCTGCACGCAGTCCGCCTCGACACGCCGCTGCCTGTCGACAGGATTCCCGGCTTCACCGAAGGCGTCGTATCGGTACAGGACGCCGGCGCGCAACTCGCCGCACAGCTGCTCGACGTGCACGACGGCATGCGCGTGCTCGACGCGTGCGCCGCGCCCGGTGGCAAGACTGGCCATCTGCTGGAACTGGCCGACCTCGACCTCGTCGCGCTGGAAAGCGATGCATCGCGTGCGAAGCGCATCGGCGAGAACCTCGAACGCTTGGGCCTCGCAGCCAAGGCAAAGGTCGTAATCGGCGACGCCGGCGATCCGTCCGCATGGCACGCCGCCTCAGACCCGCTATTCGACCGCATCCTCGCCGACGTGCCGTGTTCCGCATCCGGCATCGTCCGGCGTCATCCGGACATCCGCTGGCTGCGCCGCGCATCGGACATTCCCGCCCTCGTCGAGCAGCAGCGCCGGATCCTGTCCGCGCTGTGGCCGCTGGTGAAACCTGGCGGTGAGTTGCTGTACGTCACCTGCTCGATCCTGCCGGATGAGGGCGAGTTGCAGGCAGCGTGGTTTGGAAACAACCATCAGGATGCGGTACGATTGGACGCGCCGGGGCAACTGCTGCCCGCAGCTGCTCGCGCGCCCGCCGACACATCGGCCGGTTCCCGCGCCGGATCAGGCACCGGCTCGAACCCAGACCACGACGGATTTTTCTACGCGCGCTTTCAGAAACGGTGATCATCAAACGCCTCTTTCCGTTACGGCTCGCGGTTGCGCTCTGCCTGGCGCTGGCGGTTTGCCTGACCGCCGCCGCGCCGGCGTATGCGGATTCGATCGCCGTTCAGCGGGCCTCGCTGCAGTCGGACGGCGGCGGCTGGAGCCTCGACGCGCGCTTCGAATTCGAGCTGAACAGCAACCTTGAAGACGCGGTCAACAAGGGCATCCCGCTGTACTTCACGACCGATTTCGAGTTGAGCCGGCCGCGCTGGTACTGGTTCGACGAGCAGCCGGTGAACGTTTCGCAGAGCATTCGCCTGTCGTTCCAGCCGCTCACGCGCGAATACCGGGTGTCGACCGGCGGCCTGCAACTCGGTTTCAGCTCGTTGAACGAGGCGCTTTCGGTGATCAAGCACGTTACGTCCTGGCATGTGATCGACCGCAACCAGGTGCATACGGGCGAAACCTACACGGCATCGGTGCGGATGCAGCTGGATATCGCACTGATGCCCAAGCCGTTCCAGATCGATGCGGTGAACAACCGCGACTGGAACCTTGCTTCCGACTGGAAGCGATTTACCTTCACGGTGAGCGATCGTGCTAAATAGAGTGCGCCGCGCCACCAGTGTCAGCAGCATCGTCGTGCGTCTGCTGGTGTCGACGGTGGCGGTAACGGCAGTCCTGTTGCTCGTGCTGCTTGCAGCAGCGAGCGCGAATACCGAATTTTTCGACCGCTACTATCAGTGGTTGTACACGGCCAACATTGCGGTCGCGCTGATCTTCATGGTGATCGTCGCGGTGCTGGTGGTGGTGATCATCTCGCGCCTGCGCAAAGGCAAGTTCGGCACGCGGCTGCTGGCGAAGCTGGCGTTTTTCTTCGCGCTGGTCGGTGTGGTGCCGGGCGGCATCATATACATCGTGTCGTACCAGTTCGTGTCGCGCAGCATCGAGTCGTGGTTCGACGTGAACGTCGAGACCGCGCTGACCTCGGGCTTGAGCCTCGGGCGCGGCATGCTCGACGCGTCTCTGTCCGATCTGCAGACCAAGGGCCGCCTGATGGCCGAGCAGCTCGCCAATGCGGACTCGGCCGGCACGACGCTGACGCTGCTGCGTCTGCGCGACCAGTTCGGCGTGCAGGAGGCGACCATCGTCGAGCCGGCGCGCAGCATGTCGGGTGCGTCGCCGGATATGCATATCGTGGCGCAGGCAACCGGCAACTACGCGTCGCTGGTGCCGAACGACCTGCCCACACCGCTGATGATCGAGCAGGCGCGCGGCCGCGGCTTTGCGGCGATCGAAGGCGAAGTGGACGGCGATCCGAGTGTGCACGGCGGCAAGGGCGCATTGCGGCTGCGCATCGTGCAGCGCATTCCGGACCCGAACGCCGCGCAGCTGCAGCCGACCGACCGCTTCCTGCAACTCACTCAACCGGTCTCGGCATCGCTCGCGCGCAATGCGGATGCGGTGCAGCGCGCGTATCGCGAGTATCAGGAGAAGGCGCTTGGCCGCACCGGCTTGCGCAAGATGTATATCGGCACGCTGACGCTCGCGCTGTTCCTCGCGACCTTCATCGCGATGATGCTGGCGCTGGCGCTCGGCAATCAGCTGGCGCGGCCGCTGTTCCTGCTTGCGCAAGGCACGAAGGAAGTGACCGAGGGCGACTACACGCCGAAGCGCGAAATCAAGTCGCGCGACGAACTCGGCTTCCTGACCCAATCGTTCAACGCGATGACGCGGCAGCTATCGGAAGCGCGCGCGGCGGTCGAAAACAACCGGATCGCGCTCGAGCATTCGAAAGCCTATCTCGAGAGCATTCTCGCGAATCTGACCGCTGGCGTGTTCGTATTCGACCGGCAGTTCCGCCTGACCACCGCGAACCGCGGCGCCGAGCGCATCTTCCGTCAACCGTTCCAGGCACTGCTCGGCTCGGCGCTCGATCGCATCACGGTGCTGAGCGAATTCGGCGCGATGGTGCGCAAGGCATTCGCGGACCGCGAGGCCGCGAGCAGCGACGATCAGATCGACGCAGGCCACTGGCAGCAGCAATTCTCGATGCCGATCGCCGGCGAAGCGGATCCGCTTACGCTGCTGGTGCGCGGCACGCGGCTGGTCGCGGCGAGTTCGATGGACGATCACGAGGACACGCAAACCTCGGGCTACGTGGTCGTGTTCGACGACATCTCGGACGTGATCTCCGCCCAGCGTTCGATCGCATGGGGCGAAGTGGCGCGGCGTCTCGCGCACGAAATCAAGAATCCGCTGACGCCGATCCAGCTGTCGGCCGAGCGCCTGCAGATGAAGCTGACCGACAAGCTCGCGCCGTCCGATGCCGACGTGCTGAAGCGCGGCGCGACCACCATCGTGAATCAGGTGGCGGCGATGAAGCAGATGGTCGACGACTTCCGCGATTACGCGCGCACGCCGCCCGCGGTGCTGGCGAACCTGCAGCTTAATGAACTCGTAAGCGAAGTGTTGATGCTGTACGGCATTGAGGAAGGCAAGAGCGCGATCGCGGTCGAGATGGGCGATCTGCCGGTGATTCGCGGCGATGCGACGCAACTGCGTCAGGTGATCCACAACTTGCTACAGAATGCGCAGGACGCAGTGGCCGACATCGAACATCCGCGTGTAGTGCTCGAGACGCGGACAGTAGAATATGGCGATCCCGATGCGGACGGCAAAGCGCGCATCGCGGTGCGGCTCACCGTGTCGGACAACGGCCCGGGCTTTCCGGCGCGCATCCTGACTCGCGCGTTCGAACCTTATGTGACGACCAAAGCCAAAGGAACAGGGCTTGGGCTGGCGATGGTCAAGAAGATCGTCGACGAACACGGCGCGCGCATCGACATCCGCAATCGCCTGAGGTCGGGCGACGTGATCGAAGGTGCGCAGATTTCGATTCTCTTCCTGCAACTCGCCGACAATGCGGCGCCCGGTAGCGGGCCGGGCCCGGGGCCGCATGCAGGATCGCAGACGGCGCGCGGTAACGCGTCGCAGGGAACGACAAAAGCAACAGTGCAGACAAGGGCAGCGTAAATGGCAACCATCCTGGTGGTAGACGATGAAATGGGCATCCGGGAATTGCTCTCGGAGATCCTCAGCGACGAAGGTCATGTCGTCGAAGTCGCGGAGAACGCGCAGGAGGCGCGCGATTCCCGGTTGCGCGCGGCACCTGACCTGGTGCTGCTCGACATCTGGATGCCCGACACCGATGGCGTGACGTTGCTGAAAGAATGGGCCGCGCAAGGGCAACTGACGATGCCGGTGATCATGATGTCGGGGCACGCGACGATCGATACCGCGGTGGAAGCGACGAAAATCGGCGCGCTGAATTTTCTCGAGAAGCCGATCGCGTTGCAGAAGCTGCTGAAGGCCGTCGAGCAGGGACTGGCGCGCGGCAGCGCGGCGCCTGCGCCAGGCGGTGCGGCGGCCAAGCCGGCGTCGCCCACCAATGCTTCGACGGTGGCTTCGGCGGCGGCGCTGCCGACGCTCGTGCAAGACAACGCCGGTGCCGCAGCGCCGGCGCAGACCACGTCGATATCGTTCGACATTCCATTGCGCGACGCACGCGATGCGTTCGAGCGCGCGTACTTCGAATACCATCTCGCGCGCGAGAACGGCAGCATGACGCGTGTCGCGGAGAAGACCGGCCTCGAGCGTACGCACCTGTATCGCAAGCTCAAGCAGCTCGGTGTCGATCTCGGCAAGAACAAGAGCGAATGATCGTGTGATCGGCCGACCGCCGCCGCGCGGTCAGCGTGACGGCGCCTTGGTGTCGATAATTTTCAGCGAGGGGCTTGAGCGACACAACATGCTTTGTTATACTCTCGCTTCTTCGTTGGCCCGGTAGCTCAGTTGGTAGAGCAGCGGATTGAAAATCCGCGTGTCGGTGGTTCGATTCCGCCCCAGGCCACCAGGATTCAGCCCCAGGAAATCGCAAGATTCCTGGGGCTTTTCCTATATGGACGCAGTTCTTAAGCGCAGTGCGCCGCGGCATCAAAGTGCGAGCCGCCCGGCAGCATTCTGTGCCGCATGATAAAATCTCAAAAATTCAAGGACTTGCACTGTCCGGTCGCAAGTCCTTTTGCGTTTCCGGCAAAGTGGCCGCGCTGCGCGCGGGTGGTCTGCCGGATGATCGTGGGCATCAGGCGGCGCGGCACTGGGCGGCAAGGCCCGGGCCTATACTGCTTGAGTCGGCAGCGACGCCGGCGCGGACATGATCATTTGAGTATTCACGGAGTTTCACGGTGACTCGCAAAGACGCGAAGAACAGCGCGCTGGTGCTGTTTTCCGGCGGCCAGGATTCGGCCACTTGCCTCACGTGGGCGCTCGACCGCTACGAGACGGTCGAAACGCTCGGCTTCGACTACGGCCAGCGGCATCGCGTCGAACTCGAATGCCGCGACGGCTTTCGCGCGGCGCTCGCACAGCAGTTTCCCGTGTGGGGCGAGCGGCTCGGCGACGATCACATGATCGACCTGTCGGTGCTCGGCGCGATCAGCGACACCGCGATGACGCGCGAGATCCAGATCGAAACCGCCGCGAGCGGCTTGCCGAATACGTTCGTGCCGGGGCGCAACCTGATGTTCATGACGATCGCTGCGGCGATCGCGTATCGACGCGGTTTGCGCGTGCTGGTCGGCGGCATGTGCGAGACGGATTTCTCCGGCTACCCCGATTGCCGCGACGATACGTTGAAGGCGCTGCAAGTCGCGTTGAATCTCGGCATGGACAGCCGCTTCGTGCTGGAAACGCCGCTGATGTGGCTGGATAAAGCCGATACGTGGCGGCTCGCGCATCAACTCGGCGGCGACGAACTGGTCGAGCTGGTGCGCGTCGAAACGCACACGTGTTATGTCGGCGAGCGGGCGGAGCTGCATGCATGGGGCTTCGGCTGCGGCGAATGTCCGGCGTGCCGCTTGCGCAAGCGCGGTTTCGAGGCTTATCTTGCGGGCGGGCAAGTCACCGAGCCGGTATAACGCGAAGCTCCGAACCCACACAGAAACGCGCACGGAAGCGCATACGGAAACGACACATAAGCGCACAGGCACCCGCCCAACCCGCATCACGCAGAACCAGGCAAAACAGCATGACGTACTCGGTCAAGGAAATCTTCTACACGCTGCAGGGCGAAGGCGCGAACGCCGGACGCCCGGCGGTGTTTTGCCGCTTCTCCGGATGCAATCTGTGGTCGGGCCGTGAAGAAGACCGTGCGAGCGCCGTGTGCCGCTTCTGCGATACGCACTTCGTCGGCACCGATGGCGAGAATGGCGGCAAATTCCGCAGCGCCGAGGAACTGGTGGCAGTGATCGCAGCGCAGTGGCCGGCCGGCGAAGGCAACCGCTTCGTCGTGTGCACCGGCGGCGAGCCGATGCTGCAGATCGACGCGCCGTTCGTCGACGCGCTGCACGCTGCCGGTTTCGAAATCGCGATCGAAACGAACGGCTCGCTGCCGGTACTCGATACGATCGACTGGGTCTGCGTAAGCCCGAAGGCCGATGCGCCGCTGGTCGTCACGAAGGGCAACGAGCTGAAGGTCGTGATTCCGCAGGAAAACCAGCGCCTCGCCGACTACGCGAAACTCGACTTCCAGTATTTCCTCGTCCAGCCGATGGACGGCCCGTCGCGCGACATCAACACGAAGCTCGCGATCGACTGGTGCAAGCGCCATCCGCAGTGGCGCCTGTCGATGCAAACTCACAAATACCTGAATATCCCCTGATTGCCGTGCTGACGATTACCCGAAAACTCGAATTCGATGCGGGCCACCGCATTCCCGACCACCGCAGCCAGTGCCGCAACCTGCATGGCCATCGCTATGTGCTGGAGATCACGCTGCAGGGCGACGTCGTCGAGACCGAGGGCGCGTCAGACCGCGGCATGGTGATGGATTTCGCCGATGTGAAGTCGCTTGCGATGGAGCATCTGGTGAACCAGTGGGATCACGCGTTCATCGTCTATAGCGGCGACGTGCAGGTGCGCGGTTTTCTCGAATCGATGCCCGGCCACAAGACCGTGGTGCTGGACCGCATTCCGACCGTCGAAAACCTCGCGCGCGCCGCGTTCGAGATTCTCGCGAACGTCTACGACGCGCACTATGGCGTCAATCTGCGTTTGCAACGCGTGCGGCTGTACGAAACGCCGAATTGCTGGGCCGACGTCGTCCGCGACTGACCGACGCGTCGCCGGCGTTATTGTCACGGTATGATCGCTTCGATAACCACCCGGAGCGAGACATGCCGGCTACCACCACGCTGCAGCAAGACCACCGCCGGGCCCGCCTGAGCGGCATGGCCCAAAAAAGCGGCCAGACCCGGTACGCGTTCACTGCGCGCCGCGCAGTTTTCCACGCATTGCACACCTCATGCGGTGCAGCATGCCGCGCAGGAGCGCGTCAATGAGCACCTTCACGAATCCGCTGAAGCTGCGCCTGAAAGATCCCGATCCGCTGTATGGACTGTGGCTGTCGCTCGGCAGTGAGAGCGCGGCCGAGGCGCTTGCGCACGCCGGTTTCGACTGGCTGCTTATCGACATGGAGCACGCGCCGAACGATAGCGTCGACGTGACTGGCCAGCTGCGCGCGATTGCCGCTGCGCATCTGCCGAGCGAGCCGGTGGTGCGCGTGCCGGCGGCTGAGCCGTGGATCGTCAAACGCGTGCTGGATGCCGGCGCGCGCACGCTGATGTTCCCGAACGTCGAATCCGCCGACGAGGCCGCCTATGCGGTGCGGCTGACCCAATACCCGACCGCCGAAGCCGCCGATGGCCTGCGCGGCGTCGCCGGCGCGGTGCGCGCGGCCGCGTACGGCATGCGCCGCGATTATCTGCAGAACGCGAACGCGCAGATTGCCACGATCGTGCAGATCGAATCGGCGCGCGCGCTCGAGCAGGTCGAGCAAATTGCGGCGGTACCGGGCATCGATTGCCTGTTCGTCGGGCCTGCCGATCTGGCCGCGAGCCTCGGGCATCTCGGCGATTCAAGGCACCCGGAGGTGCAGCAGGCAATGGCACGCATCGTGCAAGCTGCAAAGGATGCGCATGTCGCCTCGGGCATCTTCGCGATGGACGTCGCCAGTGCGCGTCAATATCGCGACGCCGGTTTCCGTTTCATTGCGCTCGCCGCCGATGTGATGTGGCTGCTGCGCACGACCCGCCAGGCGCTGCAGGAGGTCCGGTCATGAAGAGTTTGTTGCGCATGCGCGCATCAGGCGGCGGCGCCGCGCGGATAGGGCGAGCGTTGCTGACGGCGGGCGTGCTGGCGGCGTCGTGTGCGGGCGCAGGCGCGGCGTTCGCGCAGAGCGCTCATCCGAAAGCCCCGAAGGCCGCGGACGATGCCGAAACGCAAAACGCCGTCGCCGACTACAACGCCGGCAACATGAACTCGGCGCTGGCCGAGTTCAAGAAAGCGGCGCAACGCGGCAACCGGCTCGCCGAATTCAACTACGCGATGATGCTGCTCAACGGCGAAGGCGGTCCAGCCAACGTCGACGAGGGCAAGAAGTGGCTGCGCAAGGCCGCCGATGCGAACATGTCGCACGCGCAGTACGTGTACGGAAAAATGTACGACGACGGCGAATTCGTCGGCCGCGACCCGACGCAGGCGCATCTATGGTTCCTGAAGGCGGCGCAGCAAGGGCACGTTCAGGCAGAACTGGCGCTCGCGAACCAGTTTCTCGACGGCCGCGGCACCACGCGCGACAACCAGCAGGCGTTCTACTGGTACAAGAAAGCGGCAGAGGGCGGCGACATGACCGCGCAATACGTGACGGGCTCGTTCTATGAGCGCGGCGGCGACGGCGTCAAGCAGAACCTGAACGTGGCGCGCGCGTACTACGCGGCGGCTGCGGCGCAAGGCGATCCGGCCGCGCGGCTCAAATACCAGCAGTTGAGCGCGCAACTGCGCGAGTCGCACGAGGCCAAGCCGGAATAGGCGGGCGACGCAACGCATCAAAGAAAAAGAGAGGCGCATGCGCCTCTCTTTTTCTATGGTCTCGCGGATTCGCGTCGAACGGCGCCGCGAGCGGCGCGTGGCCAACGATGCACCGCGAACGGAACGCCGCGAACGCCTAACTCTGCATCAGCCGCTTTTGCCGCGCGACGCTCATGATCAGGCCGATCGCGATGCCGAGCGTGGTCAGCGCGGTGCCGCCGTAGCTCATGAACGGCAGCGGCACGCCGACCACCGGCAAAATGCCGCTGACCATGCCGATATTGACGAACGCATAAGTGAAAAACGCCATCGTCAGCGAGCCGGCCAGCAGGCGCCCGAATAGCGTCGCACCGTTCGCGGCGATATACAGGCCGCGCGCGATCAACGCCATATAGAGCGTCAGCAGCACGAGGCCACCAGCAAGCCCGAACTCCTCGGAAAACACCGCGAAGATAAAGTCGGTGTGCTTCTCGGGAATGAACTCGAGGTGCGCCTGGGTGCCCTTCAGCCAGCCCTTGCCGAGCGGTCCGCCCGAGCCGATCGCGATCACTGCCTGAATCGTGTGGAAGCCCTTGCCGAGCGGGTCGGAAGTCGGGTCGAGCAGCGTGCAGATGCGATGCTTCTGGTAGTCGTGCATCAGCGGCCATTGCACTTCGGGCTGACAGATCTTGTCCTGAAACACAGCGATCGATGCCACCGCGATCACGCCGGCAATCAGCACCGGCACGATCAGCTTGAAGCTCAAGCCGGCGAAGTAGATCACGAACAGACCTGCGGCGAACACCAGCACCGCGGTGCCGAGATCCGGCTGCTTGGCGATCAGCCCGACCGGCACGGCGAGAATCACCAGTCCGACCAGATAGTCGTACCAGCGCATCACCCCTTCGCGGCGCTGGTAGTACCACGCGAGCATCAGCGGCGTGGCGATCTTCAGGATTTCCGACGGCTGGATCACCACGCCGACATTGATCCAGCGTTTCGCGCCCTTGCGCGTGAGCCCGAACATCGCCACCGCAATCAGCAACGCGACGCCGAACGTATACATCGGCACCGCGAAGCGCATCAGCGTGTTCGGCGGCACATTGGCGAGCAGCCACATCAGCACGAAGGTCAGCATGATGTTGCGCAACTGGTCTTCGACGCGCCCCGGCACGTCGAGACTTGCGCTATACAGCGTGACGATGCCGACGCACAGCAGCAGGAACACGATCAGTGCGAGCGGCTTGTCGAAGCCCGCGAACATCTGCTTGATGCGGTCGAGCCAGGCGCGCTTGTCGAATTGCATGCCTTTCTCCTTTATTCGTCGATGCCGCCGGTGGCCGGCACACGCGGCGGCGCAGGCGCCACCTGTTCGTCGCGCGCCGGTGCGGCGGCCGCCGGGCCGGCGTCGCTGGCCGGACGCGGTTGATGCGGGCCGGATTTGCGCGGCACGGCCTTGAGCGGTGCGGATGTGGTGGCGTCCGACGCGGCTGCAGCGCCGGTTTGCGGTGTCTCGCGCGTTTGGGCCAAGTGTGCGCGAGTACGCGCCGCGCCTGCCGCGGCAGTACCTGCGGTTGCCGCGGATGCGGCCGTCCCCGTCATCGCGCCCGCCGGTGTCGATGCCGCGTTCGCGCCGCTTGCCGCGCCCGCTGCCGAGGCTGCCTGCTGCAGATTGGGCTTCGGCGCGTCGGGTGGCGGCGGCAGCGGCGTATAACCCGCTGCGACCATCACCGGCTGCACCGCCGGCGTCTGTCCCGGTTGCTGCAACGGCTGCGGCTGCTGTGGCGCGTCGCCGATCACCGGCGCCGACGCATCCTGCGTGGCCGAGGCCGCCGCGACCACCGCGGCCTGTTCGACGCCCGGCTTCAGCCGGTCGATCAGGTAGTAGTCGAGCACGCGGCGCGCGATCGGCCCCGCGGCCTGCGCGCCCCAGCCGCCGTTTTCGACGATCAGCGCCACGGCGATCTTCGGGTTCTCGGCCGGCGCGAACGCGATAAACAGTGCGTGGTCGCGCAGATGCTCGGCGAGCGCGTGCCCGTGGTACTTCTGGCCCTGCAGCGAAAACACCTGCGCGGTGCCGGTCTTGCCGGCAGCCAGATACGACGCGTTGCGGAACACCTGATACGCCGTCCCCGACGGATTCGACGTGACGTTTTCCATGCCGCGCTTGACCACGTCGATATCGGCCTGCGATACGTTGACACGCCCTTCGTCGCTGGGCACGGTCAGGCGCGTTTGGTGCGAGATCGGGTTTTCGATTTCCTTGACGAGGTGCGGCTTCATCAGCACGCCGTTGTTCGCGAGCGTCGCCGTGGCGTGCGCGAGCTGCAGGATCGTGAACGAGTTGTAGCCCTGGCCGATACCGAGGCTGATGGTCTCGCCTTCGTACCACTTCTGCTGTTCGGGCTTGCGATACGCCTTGCGCTTCCATTCGGTGGAAGGCAGGATGCCGCGCGCTTCACCGGCGATGTCGATGCCGGTGATCTGGCCGAAGCCCCACGGCTTCATGAAGTTCGCAATCGCGTTGACGCCCAGATCGTGCGCAAGCATGTAGAAATACGTGTCGTTCGACACCATGATCGCGCGGTTCATGTCGACCCAGCCCTGACCCTGCGGCACGTCGTTGCGGAACGTGTGGCCGCCGAACGTGTACGAGCCCGGATCCTGGAAGCCCCACTGCGGCGT
>DATLOW010000309.1:0-5191 GCA_035536055.1 Paraburkholderia sp.
ATGATCGTCACCGACGCATGGGAGCCGCAAGTCAACGGCGTCGTACGCACGCTGAAGAACACGTCGCGCGAACTCAGCGCGCTCGGCCACCGCATCGAGATGTTGACCCCGCTGGAGTTCAAGACGATTCCGTGCCCAACGTACCCGGAAATCCGGCTGTCGCTGTTTCCGAAGCGTCATTTGCGGCTGCGCATCGACGAGTTCGCGCCCGACGCGCTGCATATCGCCACCGAAGGCCCGCTCGGCCTCGCCGCGCGCGCCTATGCGATCAGGCACAAACTGCCGTTCACGACCGCGTATCACACGCGCTTTCCGGAGTACGTGCAGGCGCGCTTCGGCATTCCGGTGGCGATCACGTATCGCTTTCTGCACTGGTTCCACAAGGCGTCGCTCGCGGTGATGGCTCCGACACCGGTAGTGAAGTCCGACCTCGAAAAATTCGGCTTCACGAATGTCGTGCTGTGGACGCGCGGCGTCGATCTGGACATCTTCCACCAGATGGATTCGAAGGTGCTGAACACGGCGCGACCGATCTTCCTGTATGTGGGACGGGTCGCGGTCGAGAAGAACGTCGAGGCGTTTCTGAAGCTCGATCTGCCCGGCTCGAAATGGGTGGCAGGCGAAGGCCCGGCGCTGGCCGAGCTGAAATCGCGCTATCCGAAAGCCAACTATCTGGGCGTGCTGTCGCAGCCTGAACTGGCGAAAGTCTATGCGGCCGCCGACGTGTTCGTGTTCCCGAGCCGCACCGATACGTTTGGCCTCGTGCTGCTCGAAGCACTCGCGTGCGGCACGCCGGTCGCCGCGTACCCGGTGACCGGGCCGATCGACGTGCTCGGTGACGGCGGCGCGGGCGCGATGCATGAAGACCTGCGCGAAGCCTGCCTCGAAGCGCTGAAGATCGATCGCAACCATGCGCGCGCGTGGGCTGAGCGCTTCTCGTGGCAAGCGGCTTCCGAGCAATTCGCCGCGCATCTGAAGCCGCTGCCGCGCAGCACCTACCAGCGCGAAGAAAACGCACCCGCGTAACGCGCGCAACAGGCAAGCCCCTTATGCGAGCCAGACCATCGAACGTGCTGCGCGTGACATCCCGCGCGCAGCATCACGACGACGCAGATCACGCCGGCGACGACCCGTTCGCCGATATCCATGACGAGCACGCGGCTGCGGCAGCCGCGGCGGCTGACGCGCTCGACGCTGCCGGCGATGGCGTCGACGCAGCGCATGCCGATGCATCACGCAACGGCAGCAACGGCAGCGACCGCGGCAACCTGAGCGACAGCCACCACGGCCGCGAGTTGCCGCCGCACCACGGCACGGCCCCACACACGCACAACGGTTCGCCGGCCGGCGCTGCGCGCATGCGCTATTCTGAGCATCCGATTTCGCCGAGGAAGCCTGTCATGCGCCCTTCGCCGTCCCCGCGGGCCGACGCACCCGACGCGCACGAACCGCTCGGTCCCGACGATCCGCTCGCGCCGCTGCCGTTCAATCCGTATAAGGGCAATCGCGGCCTGACGCGCGCATGGCACGCGATGAAAAATTCACTCGCCGGCTTTCGCGTGGCGATTCGCGAGGAGAGCGCGTTTCGCCAGGAGCTGACGCTTGCGGCGATTCTGGTGCCGTGCGGTCTGGTGGTACCGGTCGATCCGGTGTCGCGCGTGCTGCTGCTCGGCTCGGTGCTGCTGGTGCTGATCGTCGAGCTGCTGAATTCGAGCGTCGAAGCAGCGATCGACCGGATTTCGCTGGAGCGTCACGAGCTTTCGCGGCGCGCGAAGGATCTCGGCAGCGCCGCGGTGATGGTTGCGCTGTTCATGTGCGTGATGACATGGGCGCTGATCGTCGGTCCGTTGCTGGTGCGCTGGATCGGCATGCTGCTGCACTGAGTGCATGCCGTGCCGGCATGCGCGGTGCCTGGTGCGACCCGTTATTGCCGGCGCGCGAAATGCTGGCCGGTTTCGTCCACGCGATGCACTTTGGCCAACGTGTTATGCGCGTTAGCCGCTCCGTCCTCACTCCGCCCTGTTCGCCCCCCCGCCGCCGGTTTCGCCACCGGCGCACACCGCTAGCCGAACCCGCAACGTCCGACCGCACGTATACCCTGAAACCCCCTCTATTGGCTGGCCGGAGATTCGAACGGTCGGTTTATAATCTTCAAATATTCTCATAAATAACCAACCTTCCGGGCCGCCCGCATTCGCATGCGGTTTTCGTGCTAGCCCGGCAACCCACAGGGCAGGACGATATGGAAGCCAAACCTCCCCGCCGCACCCGCGAACGGATACTGGAGCTTTCGTTGAAGCTCTTCAACGAGATCGGCGAACCGAACGTCACCACCACGACGATCGCCGAAGAGATGGAGATCAGTCCAGGCAACCTGTACTATCACTTCCGCAACAAAGACGACATCATCAACAGCATCTTCAGCCAGTTCGAGCAGGAGATCGAGAAGCGTCTGCGGTTTCCCGACGACCATCGCGCGACCATCGACGAAATGTGGTCGTACCTGCAATACATGGTCGAATTCACGTGGCGCTATCGCTTTCTGTATCGCGATCTGAACGATCTGCTTGCGCGCAACCGGATGCTCGAAACGCACTTCAAGCAGATCATCAGCCACAAGGTGCGCTTTGCCGAGCAGTTCTGCGAACAGCTGGTCGCCGACGGCGAGATGGTCGCAACGCCGCAGGAAATTCAGGTGATGTCGACCAGCATCGGCGTCATCGCGACATACTGGCTGTCATATCAGTTCGTGATGAATCCGCGCAAATACAACGAGCAGGATTCAATTCGCGCGGAACTGCATCAGGTCAGCGTGCAGATCGTATCGCTGATGGCGCCGTATCTGCGCGGCCGCTCGCGCGAACTGTTCGACGATCTCGTCACGGGCCGCATGCCCAGGCGCGAGTTCTACGACTATCTGCCGCCGCGCGATCACGCCGGCACCGCGGAGCACGGGCGCGGCGACGCGAAGCGTTCGAACTAGCGGAGCACGCCGCGGCTTGCATCGGCTGCTGCGGTTCGGACCTCTACTGGGTTAGCATGGCAGGTCCGCGCGCAGGCCGGCGGCATCCGCTATCGGGGCGCCATACGCGCGCAATCCGCATCAAGGAAGCAAATTCATGAAAGCTGTGTGTGTCTATTGCGGCTCCGCCAACGGAGCCAAACCCCTTTATGCACAAGCGGCGCGCGCCTTCGGCCGCGCGTTGGTGGAAGCCGATCTGGCACTCGTCTACGGCGGCGGCAAGGTTGGCCTGATGGGCGTGATCGCCGACGAAGTAATGGCCGCGGGCGGCCGCGCGATCGGCGTGATTCCCGAGCTGCTGATCGACAAGGAAGTCGGCCATGCCGGCCTGACCGCGTTGCACGTGGTGCCCGACATGCATCACCGCAAGAAGATGATGGCGGATCTGTCCGATGGCTTCGTCGCGATGCCGGGCGGCGCGGGCACGCTCGAAGAGCTGTTCGAAATGTTCACGTGGTCGCAACTCGGCTATCACCGGAAACCGGTGGCGGTGCTCAACATCGACGGCTTCTACGATCCGTTGATCCGTATGCTCGAGCACACGGTGCAGGAAGGCTTCATGCAGCAGAAGTACTTCGATACGCTGCAGATCGATCACGATCCGGCCGCGTTGATCGGCAAGCTGCGGCGCTATCAGCCCGTCGTGGCGGACAAATGGGCGCAGCACCGCGACGCGGTGTAAGCGGCAAAGCGGGCGCCACGCACATTGCGTGGCGCCCTTTTCGTTTCAGGTTCGATTCAAAGCGACTTTTTTGACGGCGAGGCGATTCATGGCGAAGTCGGTTCTGATCACGGGCGCAAGCCGCGGCATCGGCCGCGCGACTGCGCGGTTGCTTGGCGCACGCGGTTGGTCGGTGGGCATCAACTACAGCAGCAATGAGGCGGCGGCACGCGAAACCGCGTCGCAGGTCGAACAGGCCGGCGGCCGCGCGATTCTGCTGGCCGGCGACGTGGCCGACGAAGCCGCGGTAATCGCGATGTTCGATGCGACGGTCGAGGCGTTCGGCGGACTCGACGGGTTCGTCAACAACGCCGGCATCGTCGCGGCCGGCATGCCACTCGTCGATATGGACGCGGCGCGCATCCGCCGCATCTTCGACGTGAATACGTACGGGGCCTACCTGTGCGCGCGCGAGGCTGCGCGACGCATGGCGACCCATCGCGGCGGCCGCGGCGGCGCGATCGTCAATGTATCGTCGATGGCGGCGAGGCTTGGCGGCCCGAACGAATATGTGGACTATGCGGGCTCCAAAGGTGCGATCGATACGCTGACCGTGGGTCTCGCACGCGAGCTCGGTCCGCACGGCGTGCGCGTCAATGCGGTACGGCCGGGACTGATCGATACCGAGATTCACGCGAGCGGCGGCAAGCCGGACCGCGCAGCGGTGCTCGGCGCGACCACGCCGCTCGGCCGCGCGGGCAGCGCCGACGAAGTCGCCGAGGCGATCGTCTGGCTGCTGTGCGATGAGTCGTCGTATGTGACGGGGGCAACGCTGGATGTGTCGGGCGGGCGGTGACTATCGCGCTTTAGCTTAGGCGCACTCAAAACGACGAACCGCGCTGCTCCAGAAACGCCCGTTCGTCATCCGTCGATTCGCGGCCGAGAATCGCATTGCGATGCGGATAGCGCCCGAAGCGCCCGATCACCTGCGCGTGACGCACCGCGGCCCGGTAGTACGACGGGTCGATCGGCTCGGCCTGCAGTTGCGCCGCAAGCCGCAGCGACTCGCGCTGCACGTCTGGCGATTCGCTGTGCTCGTAGGGCAGATACACGAACGCACGGTGATAAGGCGTCGGCAATTGCAGGTCTGCGCCGCTTTCGACCATCCGCTGCGCGACGCGCAGCGCCAGCGCATCCGCCGCGAACGCGCGCGCCGTATTGCGATGGCAGTTGCGCGAAAACTGGTCGAGCACGATGACGAGCGCCAGCGCGCCGAGCGGCGTGGCCTGCCACGCGTCCAGTTCGCCCGCGAGGCCCGCGTCGATCAATACGCCGAAGCGAGCGCGCAGCATCTCGTCGAATGCCGCATTGCGTTTGAACCACTGCTTGCGGTCCGTGCCGAATTCCGCCGAACCCGGCGCACCGAACCAGCAATCCAGCACCTCGCGGGCGCGCGGATCGAGCGCTGCATCCATCGGAATCTCCTGTGCGTTTTTGTCGTTCTATGG
>DATLOW010000310.1:0-29176 GCA_035536055.1 Paraburkholderia sp.
GACCTGCTGGTTGCAGTACTTGCCGTAGTTCAGGTTGCCGGCGCAGGTGGTGAACTGATGCAGGTTGCCGTCCGGATCGACGCGGCCCGACCAGCCCAGATACATCGCCTGGAAGTCGCCGTTATGCGCGGCGTTCAGCTGCGCCGCGTAGTCGGTCGGCCGCAGCTTCAGCGTGAAGCCGGCTTCGCCGACCATCGCCTGCAACATCTGCACGATCTGGCTCGACACCGTGTTGTTCGGGTACGCGAACTCGATCTCGACGTGCTCGTGGCCGGCGGCCTTCAACAGCGCCTTGGCCTTCGCGACGTCGCGATGCTCGACCGGCAACGCGGCGTCGAAGTACGGGCTCGACTTCGGCAGCGCCTGGTTGGCCGGCGCGAAAATGCCGGCGCCGATCACCTGGTTGATCGCGTCGCGATCGATCGCGAGGTCGAATGCCTGGCGCACACGCTTGTCGCGCAGCACCGAATTGCCGCGCGGACCGTTGTTCAGATTGAACGCGACGTAGTAGTAACCGAGGCCCGGAATCGATACGAACTTCAGGTTCGAATCGCCCTTGGCCGAGTTCACGTCCGAAGGCGCGAGGCGTTCCAGCATATCGAGCGAGCCCGAGCGCAGATTCGCAAGACGCACGGTCGCATCCGGAATCGGCTGGAAGATCACGCGCTGGATCGGGTACTTTGCGGCATCCCAGTAGCCATCGAATTTTTCGAGCACGACGCGGTCGTTCTGCACGCGCTGCACGAACTTGTACGGCCCCGAACACACCGGATGCGATGCGACGCCAGCCGGGTCAGCAAAGGTCTTCGGCGACAGCATCATGCCGGCGCGGTCCGACAGCGATGCAAGCAGCGACGCGTCCGGCTGCTTCAGCACGATCGCCACCGTGTAGTTGTCGGGCGTGTCGATATGATCGATCGACGCCAGTTCACTCTTGCGGTTGCTGGTTTGCAGCGTACGATCGCGTTCGAGGTTGGCCTTCACGGCCGCCGCGTTGAACGGCTCACCGTCCTGGAACTTCACGCCCTGGCGCAGCTTGAAAGTCAGCGTCTTGCCGTCGGCGCTGGTGCTCCACGAGGTCGCGAGCATCGGCGTGAACTTCAGGTCCGGCGTGATATCGACCAGCGAATTGCACAGCGACGCGAACACGACGCGGTCGACGAACTGCACGCTGCGTGCGGGGTCGAGCGAGCCGATATCGTCCTGCAGGCCGATCCGGATCTGGCTGGTCTGTGCCATCGCGGCGGACGCGCACAGCGCGAGCGCCGCGCCTATCAACATTCTTCGCATGCGGACTATCCCTTTTCTGGTCTGTACATGAAGCGGTGTGGTGCCGATGGCCGGCGCGGACGCGTGTTCCATCGGGCTTCGATCCTCTATTCCGCGGCTGCGGTGGCGGCCGCTTGCGCGCTCTGGCGTTCGCGATACAGCGCGAGACGCTCGGTCAGCTTGTCGCTGACGCGCGCGCTCAACGGTGCGCCGCTGCCTGCGTTCTGAATGTCGCGCCAGAAATGGCAGGCGACGCGCCGGCCGTCCGGCAGCGTCTCGCTGACCGGCCGTTGCTGCACGCACTGCGGCTTCATATGCGGACAGCGCGTATGGAAACGGCATCCCGAAGGCGGTTTGGTCGGGCTCGGCAAATCGCCGGACAGCGCGGGCCGCGAGCGCCGCTCGTGCGGACTGCTGGCCGGAATCGCGCCGAGCAGCGCCTGCGTGTATGGATGCAGCGGCGTGTCGAACAGCGCATCGACGTCGGCCAGTTCGACGATTTCGCCGAGGTACATCACCGCGACGCGGTCGCTCATATGGCGGATCACCGCCAGATCGTGCGCGACCATGATCAGCGTCAGGCCGAGGTCCTGCTTCAGCGTTTCGAGCAGGTTGATCACCTGCGCCTGCACCGATACGTCGAGCGCTGAAACCGGTTCGTCGCCGACGATCAGCTTCGGTTCGCCGGCCAGTGCACGCGCAATGCCGATGCGCTGCCGCTGGCCGCCGGAGAATTCGTGCGGATAGCGGTCCGCATACGCGGGCTGCAAGCCGACCGTGCGCAGCAGATCCGCGACGCGCTCGCGCCGCTCGGCGCCGTTACGCGCCAGGCCGTGCAGCGCGATCGGCTCGCCGACGATCTGGCCGATCGTCATGCCCGGATTCAGCGACGCGAACGGATCCTGAAAGATGATCTGCATCTCGCGGCGCAGCCGCCGCAGCGGCGCGCCCTGCTGATGCGTGATGTCCTTGCCCTGATAGAACACGCGGCCTTGCGTCGAATCGATCAGGCGCAGCAGCATGCGGCCGAGCGTCGACTTGCCGCAGCCCGATTCGCCGACGATCGCAAAAGTCTCGCCCGCCTCGACCGCGAACGACACGTCGTTGACCGCGTACACCGTCGGCGTGCGCGTAAACAGCTGACGGGTGCCGCCGAAATGTTTGGTCAGCGAGCGGGCCTCGAGGATCGGTGTGCGCGGGTTCGTGGTGCTCATGCGACCTCCCGGCGCGAAGCAGCGGCGCCGTTGTGCGACGCTGCGGCGGGTGCGCTTTGCTCGACCGGCGCGAGCCAGCATGCGACGCGATGCACGCCGGCCAGCGTCCGGTCGGGCGGCGCCGCATCGATACAGCGTTGTTCGGCGAACGGGCAGCGCGGCGCAAAGCGGCAGCCGTTCGGCATCTGTTCCGGCGAAGGCACGGAACCACGAATCGTCGCGAGCGCGCCTTCGCGTTTGCCCACTGAAGGAATCGCGCCCATCAGACCGATCGTGTACGGATGCTGCGGGTCGTCGAACAGGTCGGTTACCGTGCCGTATTCGACGATGCGGCCCGCGTACATCACGGCGACGTGGTCGGCCACTTCCGCCACCACGCCCAGGTCGTGCGTGATCAACACCATCGCGGTGCCGGTCTCGGCCTGCAGATTGCGGATCAGCGACAGCACTTGCGCCTGGATCGTTACGTCGAGCGCGGTGGTCGGCTCGTCGGCGATCAACAGACGCGGCCGGTTCGCCAGCGCCATCGCGATCATCACGCGCTGACGCATGCCGCCCGACAGTTGATGCGGATACGCATCGAGCCGCGTTTCAGGCGCCGGAATGCGCACGAGGCGCAGCATTTCGAGCGCCTGTTCGCGCGCCTCATTACGATCGATACCGCGATGTCGCCGGATGCTTTCCGCGATCTGCTCGCCGATCGTGTACGCCGGGTTCAGCGACGTCATCGGCTCCTGGAAAATCATCGACAGCCGGTTGCCGCGAATATCCGCGAGTTCGCGTTCGGACAGCGCGAACAGATCCTTGCCGTCGAAATACGCGGTACCGGCCACGCGTTGTGCCGGCGGGCTCGCCAGCAGCCCCATCAAGGCGAGCGAAGTCACGCTTTTGCCGCATCCCGATTCGCCGACGATGCACAGCGTCTCGCCGCTGCCGACCGCAAACGACACGTTGTCGACCAGATTCGGTACGCCGGGGGCACGCGAGAACTTCAGGGAAAAGCCGTCGACCGCGAGTACGGGCTGGTGCTCGCCGCCGTTCATGCCAACAGACTCCACATGGGGCTGGTCGCCTCTAAACGCTTTTAGACGCGTGATTATCGCGTGCGCTTCATGACAGAAAATATTAATATTTCTTGCCGACACTTAAGTTTTACTTGAACAAGCGATGCCTACGCTGCGCATGCTGAGGACCTTTCGAGCCGTCGCGCGCACCGGATCGTTCGCTGCCGCGGCGGAACGGGTCGCGCTGACGCAGGCCGCCGTGAGCCTGCAGATGCGCGGCCTCGAGGAAGCGCTCGGCCGCCAGCTGTTCGACCGCAGCGGCCGCCAGGTGGTGTTGAGCCGCTACGGGCAGGAAATCTGGCCGAAGGTCGAGCAGATTCTCGATCTGCTCGACGAACTCAGCTCGGACCGCAACGATTCGATGATCGGGCCGGTAACGATCGGCGCAGTGGTGTCCGTGATCGGTGCGTTGTCGCTGGTGGTCGCGCGCCTGAAAACCGTGCACCCGCAACTCGACGTGCGGCTCCTGTCCGCGCGTTCCGATGAACTCGCCGCGATGGTCGAAGCCGGCGACGTCGATATCGCGGCGGTGGTTGCGCGCGCGGATGCGACGCTCGCCGACACGCTCAAATGGACCACGCTGTATAGCGAGCCGCTGGTGCTGGTGGTCAGCAGCGAAGTGGCCGATACTGATCCGCAGCGCATTTTGCGCAGCCACGGCTTTCTGCGCTTCGACCGGCGCGTGCGCACCGGCCGCGTCGTCGATCAGGCGTTGCAGAAGGCGGGCTTGAGCGTCAACGAGTATCTCGAACTCAATTCGATCGAAACCATCGTCGCGTTGGTGCGCGAGAACGTCGGCGTCGCGGTGCTGCCGCTGCTGCATCGGGGTAACTGGCGCAACGATCCGTCGCTGCGCGTGCTGTCGATTGCGAATCCGCCGCTGCTGCGCACGGTGGGCATGATCCAGCGCGCGTCGTACGGCCGGCCGGCGATCACGCAGGCGATCATCGATGCGCTGCATGGATGAGCGCGGCCGCTCGCGCAAGCGCGGCGATCGCTGCGACGTCAGTGCGCGACCGGCGTGGTCACTTCATGTGCGTGGCGAATCCTCACGGCCGGCACCAGCATCGCCAGCAGCAACACTGCAACCGCCACCACCAGTAGCATCACGAAGGTCAGATGCAGCGATTGCTGCAACGCGAGCCGCACCGCCATATCGCCGCTGACGCCGAGCTTGCCGGACGATGCGTCGAGCGCGCCGCGCAGCTGCTCGGTCGATACCGCGCCGAGCCCTTTCGCATGGGCGAGCCCATAGTTGAACACCGCGCCGAACAGCGTCGCGCCGAGCGTGCTGCCCAGATTGCGCGAGAACAGATTCGACGCGGTCGCACTGCCGCGCTGCCCTGCTTCGACAATTTCCTGGATCAGCACCAGCGCGGAGGTTGCCGCGAGCCCCATGCCGAAACCCATCACCAGTGAGCCGAGCCCGGGCAACAGCGGCGACGCGTCGATGTTCATCAGCGCGAATACGACACCGCCTAGCGGGATAAACACGCTGCCCACCACCAGAATCGCCCGCAGATTGAAGCGCCGGAACAGCCGTGCGGAAATCGTCGCGCCGACCGGCCAGCCGAACATCATCATCGTCAGCGCCATGCCGGCCACTACTGGAGAGCGCTGCAGCACGCCTTGCACGTAGATCGGCAGAAAGGTGGTCGCGCCCATCAGCACCATGCCGGTCAACAGCGTCGACGCATTGGTCGCGGCGATCGGCCGGCGCGCCCACAGTTCGAACGAAATCATCGGTTCCGGCGCGCGGCGCTCCTGCAGCACGAACAACACGGCGGCCACCACGCATACCGCGCACGCGTACAGCGCATGTTCGGTGGCCGACGTGCCGGCATCGGTGAGCGCGATCATCAACGCCGCCATCGCGATCGTGAACAGCCCCGCACCGATCACGTCGATCGACGGACGCTGGTTGCGCGGCGCTTCATGCAGGAACGCGATGTAGCCCGCGGCGGCCAGCAGGCCGATCGGGATGTTCATCCAGAAGATCCATGCCCACGACAGGTCGCGGATGATCAGCCCGCCGACCACCGGCCCCACCACCGCGGAAATGGCCCACACGCTCGCCAGATAGCCTTGCACCTTGCCGCGCTCGTGGGCCGGATACAGATCGCCGACGATCGTCATGCCGACCGGCTGGATCGCGCCGGCGCCAATGCCCTGCACGAGGCGGAACACGATCATCGCCGGCATCGACCACGCGAAACCGGCCAGCAGCGAGCCGGCGAGAAACACCGCAATCCCGACCAGCATCACCGGCTTGCGGCCGAACAGATCGGCGAGCTTGCCGAACACCACCGTCATCGCGGTTTGCGCGAGCAGGAACGACGAAAATACCCAGCTGTACAGATTCAAGCCGCCCAATTGCGTCGCGATTTGCGGCATCGCGGTAGAAACGATCGTCATCTCGATCGCAATCATCGCCATCGATGCCATAACGGCAGCAATGACGAGCGCACGTCCGGACTGGCGCGATTCGGTCATGTCGTAGTGAAAGCAGGTTTGATTGCGAGGGGGAGGCAGCGGTGACACGTGTGCACGTGCACCTGAAGCTGTCATTCTGCCAGCCGAACGGAAATCGCGCTTGGCCTTACCTCGACCGTGAACGGCCGTTCAGGTGCACCCGGCTATCGCGGCATGCGTGGCGGCGGGCTGCCGCGCGCCGCCGCCGCGATACAACGCAAGCGGCGCGGCGAGGAACGACGCCAGCAGAATGCCGGTTTCCTCGTGTGCTTGCGTGTACCAGCCTTCGACGTGCGTCAGGTTCATCGTGCCGACGCAGCGCCCGTCATAGGCGACAGGGATGTTCAGAATCGAGCCGAGCCCCATGTCGAACATCACCGCATGATCGTCGAATGCGGCGCGAATACCGTCGGGCGTCGTCGCGCGAAACGGTTGCATGTGCTCGAGCGTCTGCAGGCTCCATGCACTGCCGCGCTTCTTCTTGCGGCCGCCGAGCGGATAGATCGCCGGCGTGTTGGTGAACAGCCGCTCGACTTCATAGCAATCCGCATCGAACGACATGATCGTGAACAGCTTGCAGCCGATGGTTTCGCAGGCGAGCTCATAAACTTCGCGAAAGATCGCCTCGGGCTGCGGCGCGCAGCGCAGCACCCGCGCGAGCTTCAACAGATCGGCAACGCAAAGCGGGCGTGGTTCAGCGTGCATAAAGATCCCGTCGGCCAATCAGCGGTGCAGTTCCGTTGAGCCGCGCAGCCCGCTCACGTCGCGCTTTGCACCCAGTTCCTGCTTTTCGATGTCCTCGAGCGAGCGATTGCGCGTCTCGATACCGAGGAAGAATACGATCGATGCGCCCACCACCAGCACCGCCGTGGTCATGCCGAATACGCCGACAAAGCCGAACGCCGGATACACGAAGCCGACCAGAATCGGCGCGCTGACCGAGCCGATGCGTCCGAACGACGACGACGAGCCGACGCCGGTGGTGCGCACCGCGGTCGGAAAAATCTCCGGTGTATACGCATAGACGCCGGCGAACGCGCCGTTCATAAAGAACGACAGACACATGCCGGCCGCCATGATTTCAAGCTCCGCGTGCGACAGCGCGAGACACACCGCCGCGAATGCGCCGAGCAGCATATACGACGACACCACCGCCTTACGGCCGATCCGCTCGTTGAGCCACGCCGCCGAGAAATATCCGGGGATTTGCGATGCGTAGATCGCAATCGAATAGCCGAAGCTTTGCGTGATCGTCAGCCCCTGCTTGACGAGCAGACTCGGGATCCACGAAAAAAACGAGTAGTACGCAAACGCGACCGAGAACCACATCGCCCAGCTGATCGCCGTGACGCCGGCGAGCCGCCGCGACCACAGCGCCGCGACGTTGCCGAGTGCGCTGCCGCGCGCGTCGCGGGCCGGCGGTGCAGCGACGGTAGCGGCGGCAGGCGGCAACGCGATGCCGCGTTTGATAAACCAGTCTTCGACGCTAGTGACGATATGCTGCGCCTGCTGCACCAGACCGCGGCTCTCCAGCCAACGCGGCGACTCGGGCAGCGAGCGGCGCCACCACAGCAGCATCAGCACCGGCAGCGCGGTGATCATCGCGACGTAGCGCCAGCCGTCCGGGAAATTGCGCACCACGGTAAAGCCGAGAATCGACGAACTCAGATAGCCGAACGACATAAAGCCGACCAGCGAACCGCAGAAAATGCCGCGATAGCGGCGCGGCACGAACTCCGCGAGGAACGGCGCGATTACGACGGCCTCCGCGCCCGAGCCGAAACCCGCGACCATCCGCAGCGCAAAGAACGTGTGCCAGTCGTTGACGAGGGCGCTGGCGAACGAAGCGACGCAATAGATCGACAGCGCGCTCATCATGATGCGGCGCCGGCCGATCAGGTCGGCGGTCACGCCGGACAGAAACGCGCCGAAGAAATAGCCGATGTACGTGCTGCTCGCGACCAGCCCGGTCTGTGCGCTGCTCAGATGCCACAGCTTGCTGACGATCGGCAGCAGAAACGCCAGCGATGACGAATCGAGTCCATCGAACAGATAGCCGAGCCCGCCGATGATCAGCAGCTTGCGATGGAAGCCGGATACCGGCAACCGCTCGAGCCGAGCTGCAATCGAAGACATGGCGCTACTCCCCTGAAAACCTGCTGATGATCGATATCCGGCGCGACGCGCGGCTCGTTGGCCTGTGGTTGGTTAGTCTGTAATTCGTTTGCCGTGCGCGCTAACGGCCGATTGCGTACGCCTGCATCTGGCGCGGCGTCGCGGCACCGCGCATCAGGCCGTCGCGCAAACCGACCGCGCAGACGCGGCCAAGCGACCAGGAGCCAGCCTCCGTCAGATCGTGGCCACGCGCCCGCAGCTCGGCCAACGTGCTTTGCGGAAAGCGCGCTTCCGCGGACATCTTGCCCAACGAAATCGCGCGAGGATAAAACGAGCCGGGAAAATGCGCAGTCTGGAACGACGGTGCGTCGATCGCGGCCTGCAGATTCATGCCGGCATGCACATGCCGCAAGAACAGCTGCAGCGACCACTGATCCTGCTGATCGCCGCCCGGCGAACCGAACGCCGCATACGGCTTGCCGTCGCGCGTGACCAGCGTTGGCGACAGCGTAGTGCGCGGCCGGCGGCCCGGCCCCAGCGAAGACGGCAAGCCCTCTTCTATCCAGAACATCTGCGCGCGCGTGGTCACGTTGAAGCCGAGGCTCGGCACGGCCGGCGAAGCCTGCAGCCAGCCGCCCGACGGCGTGGCCGACACCATGTTGCCCCAGCGATCGACGATGTCGAGGTGCACCGTGTCACCGCGCAATTCGGGCAGCGGCGCAAAGGTCGGCTCGCCCTGGCCGCAACCGCCGGGCTGCTGACGGCCGGCGTTCGCGAGAATCTTTTCCATCCGCTGCAGGCTGTCGCCGAGGTGGCCGGGGCGAAACTCGAATGAAGCGCGCGCGGGGTCGATCAGTTTGCGGCGCTCGTCGTTGTAAGCGTCGCTCAGCAGCGTATCGAGCGGCACGTCGCTGAAGCGCGGGTCGCCGTAAAACACCTCGCGATCCGCGAACGCGAGCTTCGCGCATTCGATCACCGTGTGCACGAAGTCGGGACCGGTCGGGTCCATCTGCGCGAGGTCGAAACCTTTCAGCAACGCAAGCTGCTGCAGAAACACCGGGCCCTGCCCCCACGGGCCGGTCTTGTGCAGGTTGAGGCCCGCGTATTCGTACGTGGTTGGCTCTTCGTAGCTCGGCATCCAGCGCGCGAGATCGTCGCCGGTGAGCAGCCCGGTATTGCGCCGGCCTGAGGTGTCCAGCACCGCGGTCGTGCGGAAGTACGTGTCGATCGACTCCGCGACGAAACCTTGATAAAACGCGCGACGCGCACGCTCGCATTGCTCCGCACGATCGCTGACCGCGTTGGCCTCTTCGAGAATGCGCTTGTAGGTGGCCGCAATCGACGGATTGCGGAACAGCTGGTTCGGCTGCGGCGCCTCACCGTTCTGCAGCCACTGCTGCGCGGATGTCGGCCATTCGCTGGCGAAGAAATCCTTGATCGCGACGATCGACGCCGCCATCCGCGGTACGACCGGATAGCCGTTCTCCGCATAGCCGATCGCGTAGCTAAGCACGTCCTGCAGCGGCAGCTGGCCGTAGTCGCGCAGCATCGTCATCCAGCCGCCGAAGGCGCCCGGCACCACCGCGGGCAGCAGGCCGGTGCCCGGCACCACGTCGAGACCCATGCCGCGCATGCGCTCGATGGTCATCGTCGCGGGCGTCACGCCCTGTCCGCACAGCACGCGCACGCGCGCTTCGCGCGCGCTGTAGAACACCACCGGCAACTCGCCGCCAGGACCATTCAGATGCGGTTCGACGATCTGCAGCACGAAGCCCGCCGCTGCCGCCGCATCGAATGCATTGCCGCCCTTTTCGAGCACCGCCATCGCGGATGCAGTCGCGAGCCAATGCGTCGAGGCCGCCATGCCGAAGGTGCCAAGCAGTTCCGGGCGCGTGGTGAATGCCATGGGTAAGCCTCTTTACAACTTTATTTATGAACCGATAAAAATTGGTTCAAAGTCGGACCCAACGAGTTTCTCATCACGATATCGTAATTTGCCTCATAATTTACGGCCAATAAGCATTAGTCAAGTTAAACGTCAGGCTGTCATGTTGGCGTGGTATATTGAACCAATATTCGATTGGTTTAATTGGTTTCGAGGTAACAGAACATGTCGGAAACACCCGTACTCGACCGCGTCGTCGACTACATCGCAACCCATCAACTGAGGGATGGCGACCTGCTGCCGGCGGAGCGCAAGCTTGCCGAAGACCTGTCGATCAGCCGTCGCGAGCTGCGCGGCGCGCTGGCCACGCTGGAGGCCGCAGGCCGCATCTGGCGCGGTGTCGGCCGCGGCACCTATCTCGGCGCGCGGCCGCTGAAGTTCTCGCCGACGCTAAGCGGACTCAGCATGGGCACCAGTCCGACCGACGTCGCCGAAATGCGCCTGATGATCGAACCCGCGCTGGTTGCATTGGCCACCATGAAGGCGAGCCCGGACGATCTCGAGGAACTCGGCAAGGTGGCGCGCAAGAATGCCGCGACCAAAGACGATTACGAATGGCAGCAGTGGGATCACCGCTTTCATTCATTGCTCGCGCATGCCACGCGCAATCCGGCCATCATCGCGCTGCTCGAGGCGATCAATGGCGTGCGCGTGAAGCCCGCGTTACGCGAGAAGACGGTGGATCAGGAAACGCGCCGGCATTTCGCCGAGCAGCATCAGGCGATCGTCGCGGCGATGACCGCGCGCGATAGCGAGCTGGCCGAGCAGAGGATGCGCGAGCATCTGTTGAGCGTGCAGATGCGGGTCGCAGCGCGGGAAAAGAATGCGCAGCGTGGCGAGAGCGCGCAGCGGATTGGAAGCGTTTGAGGCATTCGAAGCGCTTGAGGCATTCGAAGCGTCGGCGGATCTGAACGGCTTGAAGCACGAGCCGCGCTTCGAAGCCGCGCGGCCGATGGCGCTTCGCCTCGATCGGCCGCGCTAAAGGCGGCGCGGCCGGTCAGGCTGATCATGCAACGACAACGGCGGGCTAGCCGCTAGCCTTAGCGCCAGCCGTGACGCTCGTGCCATTCGCGCCATTCATGATGGCGGCGCCACTCGCGCTCACGCCATTCGCGATGCTCGCGCCAGTACGGGTTGTAGTCCGGGCCGTAGCCATACGCGACCGGCGCCACCGGCGCTGCATACACCGGCTGTGCCGGCACATAGGTTTCGACCGGCACGCCCAACCCCACTGCCACGTCCACATGCGCCGACGCAGCAGCCGATGCGCCCATCACCGCAAGACCCAGCACTGCGCCAAGCATCATCTTCTTGTTCATCTCGACTCCTTGCACATTTGCGTGCGTGACTTGTGAACCCGGAATCGAGTGTAGAAGCCGATCGCCGACACAGGTGCAACGGTCCTGACAGATTCGTAACAGGAATTTTCGATGGCTTTGGCGAAGGCAAAGGCCAAGCTCGAAGCCAAAGCGTCAGCCTCGGCTCCGGATGCAAGACCCGATACTCACTGCGCCTTCACACTGGTTGCGCGTGCAACGTTGCGCGCCATCTCCGCTGCCGCACCGAGATAGTTCGCCGGGTCCGTCAACGCGCGCAACTGCGCATCGCTGAATTGCTCGCTGATCTTCGCGTCGGCCGCGAGCACGTCATAAAGCGTGCGGTTGTGTTCGATCGCGATCCGGCATGCGTCGTACACCACGTCATGCGCATGCTGCCGTCCAATCGCGGGCGCAAGGCCCATCATCACCGCCTCGGCGACGATCAGCCCGCCGGTCAGATCGAGATTGCGGCGCATCCGCAAAGCATCCACCTGCAGACCGCGCAGCATGAAATTCGCCTGATGCAGCGCGCTCGCGGCCAGCAGGAAGCTCTCCGGCACCGCGCTCCATTCCAGATGCCACGGGCCGGTCGCGCGTTCGAAGTCGTGCATCATGCCGTCGAGCATCAACGCGGCACGTTCGCGCAGCATCTTCGCTGCAGCGAACATCAGTTCGCTCGAAATCGGATTGCGCTTTTGCGGCATCGTCGAACTCGCACCGCGGCCAGGCACGAACGGCTCGGCCACTTCACCGAACTCCGAGGCGGCCATCATCATCACGTCGAGGCCGATCTTGCCGAGCGATCCGCCGATGCTCGCCAGCAGCGACACCAGTTCGCACAGCCCGTCGCGCGCGACGTGCCACGTGATCTCCGGATCGCGCAGGCCGAGTTCCTGCGCGAACAGGCGCCGCGTTTCGAGCGCGCGTGTCACATCGTTGAGCGACGCAAGCGTGCCCGCCGCACCGCCGAACTCGACCATCAATGCGCGTGCCTTGGCCTGCCGCAAACGCTCCGCATGCCGGTTCAACGCCGACAGCCACACGGCCGCACGGAAACCGAAAGTCACCGGCAGCGCGTGCTGCAAATGCGTGCGACCGGCGGTCACCGTATCCGCATGCTTATCCGCGAGATCGCGCAGCGCGTCGCGCACTTCGTCGAGTTGCCGCTCGATGATCGCCACGCCGCGCGCACATTGCAGCATCGTCGCGGTATCCATGATGTCCTGGGTCGTCGCGCCCCAGTGCAGGTAGCGTCCTGCTTCACCGCACATCTCGCTGAGCTGCTTGACGAGCGGCAGGATCGGATAGCCGACGATCTCCGTTTCACGCCGCATCAGATCCAGGTCGAGCTTGCCGAAGTCGGCGCGCGCGGTGATGTCGCGCGCCGCGTCGGCGGGAATCAGGCCGGCTTTGGCCTGCGCGCGCGCCAGCGCCGTCTCGGCGTCGATGCAGCGCGCGATATAGGCGCTGTCGGAAAACACGTCGCGCATGTCGGGCGTGCCGAACATATCGCGAAACAGCGCGGAGTCGAATACTGTGGTTGCCATCGTCAATTCCTCGTTCAATCTGCCAGGCGCGCCAGCCACGGGCGCAAGCCGTCTTTTTCTTCCAGTCCGAAACCAGCGGCCGTGGTGGGCCGCACCAGACCACCGCCTACGCCACAGCCCGTCGGATAGCCGCCGAACGGCTGAAACACTCCGGGATACGCTTCGCAACCGCCGAGTTCGAGACCAACGGCGATATGCAAATTGATCAGGTGCCCGCCATGCGGATACGCCTGCGCGCGGTTGAAGCCGAAGCTTTCGATCAGGTCGATCATGCGGGCGTATTCGGTGAGTCCGTAGGCGAGGCCGGCATCCATCTGGAACACGTCCTTGCCGGCGCGCATGCCGCCGAACCGCGCGAGGTTCTTTACGTCCGGCACCGAGAACAGGTTCTCGCCGGTCGCGATACGGCCGTTGTAGGCCTCGGCCACCTGCCGGTTCAGATCGAAGTCGAGCGGGTCGCCGATCTCCTCGTACCAGCGCAAGTCATACGGCTCGATTGCGAGCGCATAGGCGAGCGCCGTAGCGAGATCGAAGCGGCCGTTCGCATCCACCGCGAGCCGCTGCCCGGCGCCCGCCACGCACAACGCCGCTTCGATCCGCGCGAGGTCCTTCTGCAGATCCGCGCCGCCGATCTTCATCTTGAACGCGTCGAAGCCCAGCGCGCGATAGCCGTTGAATTCGTCGATCAAACGTTGCGTGCTTTCTTCCGGGTAGTAGTAGCCGCCGGCCGCATACACATCGACGCCTTCGAGCTTGCCGCGCCGCCCGAAGCGACGCGCGATCGTCACGTGCGCCGGTTCGTCGAGCAGCTTCGCATTCAGGTCCCATACGGCAAGCTCGATCGCGCCTGCGGCCGCCGCGCGGTCGCCGTGGCCACCGGGCTTTTCGTTGCGCATCACCGTCTGCAACACCTTGTGCGGATCGAACAGTTCGCCGCTCGCGTCGAGCAGGCTTGCCGGCGCCGCGGCGAGCAGTCGTGGAATCATCCGCTCGCGCAGAATGCCGCCTTGCGCGAAGCGGCCAATCGAATCGAACGCATAGCCGATCACCGGCTTGCCGTTGCGCACCACGTCGGTGTGCAACGCGACCAGCGAAACATCATGTTCGGCGAAGCTGACCAGCGCATTCGCCACATTGCCTTCAAGCGGGACCGACATCTCCCGGACCGCGGTGATACGCATAACTTTTCCCTGGATCCTCAGTTGCCGAATCGAATTGCCAAATTGAGTTGCCGAAATCAGATGACCTTGCCGGGCCGAGCGCCGAACACGCGCTGGTATTCATCGCGCGCGGCATCCGCATCGAATTCGCCGGACGACCTGGCGATCACCAGCGTCGCGACGCTATTGCCGATCGAATTGCAGATCGCCACCGCCTGCGACGTAAAGCGGTTGATGCCGAACAGGATCGGCAGGCCTTCGATCGGCAAAATGCCGGACGCGGTCACGGTGGCGGCGAACACGATAAAGGTGCCGCCCGACACGGTCGCCGCGCCCTTCGACGTGACCAGCATCAGCACCAGCAAGCCGATCTGCTGATGCAGGCTGAGCGGCACGCCGTACGCGTTGGCGACGAACATCACGCATAGCGACATATAGACCGCGGTGCCGTCCAGATTGAACGCGTAACCGGTCGGCAGCACGAGGCCAGTCGCCTGCCGCGAGCAGCCGAGCCGCTCGAGCTTTTCGAACAGGCGCGGCAGCGCGCTTTCCGACGAAGCGGTGGCGAACAGCAGGAAGATTTCGTCCTTGAAGTAGCGCAGAAAGCGGAACACGTTGAAGCCGTACAGCCGCAGCACGATGCCGAGCACCACCACCACGAAGAACGCCAGCGACAGGTACATGACGATCAGCAGGTAGCCCAGCGAGATCACCGCGCTCATGCCGCTGCTGCCGATCGCGAACGCGATCGAGCCGAACGCGCCGAGCGGCGCGAACTTCATGATCACGTCGACGAACTTGAAGAACACTTCGGACATGCGCGTCAGCGCATGCTCGACGCTGCCGCGCTGCTCGCGGGACAGCATCAGCAGCGCTGCGCCGAAACCGATCGAAATCACCAGCACCTGCAATAGCGAACCGTTCGCGAACGCGCCAATAAAGTTGTCGGGAAACAGCGTCAGCATGAAATGCTCGAACGATACCGGCGCCGCTTTGCCGTATTGCGCGTGTGCGGCAGCGGCGGCTTCGGCGCTTTGCGTCAGATGCATGCCGCTGCCGACGTCCGACAGATTGGCCACCACCATGCTCAGCGCCAGCGCGACGGTCGACACGATCTCGAAGTAAATCAGCGCGCGCAGACCGATGCGGCCGACGTTCTTCAGGTCGCCGGCGGCGGCGATGCCGAGTACCACGTTCAGGAACACCAGTGGCGCGACGATCATCTTGATCAGGCGCAGGAAGATGTCGCCGAGGATCTTCATATCGACCGCGAGCTTCGGCGCGATAAAGCCGAGCGCGATGCCCAGCACGATGCCGACGACGATCTGCACGCCGAGCCGCGCGTACACCGGCGGCTTGCTGCGCGCGGCGGCGCTGGCGCTGGGTGCGTCCGCGCCGGGATGGTTCGCGGTATTGCTGTGAAAAGCCATGCTGCGTCTCCGTTTTGCCGGTCCGGAAAAGCACTGGACAAAGGTTTAATATGTCCGTACTTTTAAAATATGTACGGACTATATTGGCCAGCCGTCCAGCGGGTCAACTTCGGGTTTACCTGTAGCCGGCGTGTCGCTATGTGCGCGGCGCCCCGCCCCGCTTGGCAATGCCGGGCGCGCGGGCTAGCATTAGCGCGCTGCAGCAATTGCTCAGCCACCTACCGCAACCGATTGAGGACCGTTGTCATGAAACCCCGATACGCCGAGTTGGCGGAGCAGCTTATTCAGGCGATCGGCGACGGTACCTTTGAGGTCGGCTCCGCGCTGCCGAGCGAGCTGGACTTGTCCGCGCAGTACGGCGTGAGCCGCGCCACGGTGCGCTCGGCGCTCGAAAGAGTGCAGGAACTGGGGCTGATCTCGCGCCGCAAACGCGCAGGCATCCGCGTCGAAGCGAGCAAGCCGCGGGTCGCGTTCGAACAGTCGATGTCGAACCTCGAAGACCTGATGCAGTTCGCGGTGGTCACCGAGCGGCATGTGCAGTCGATCACGGAAGTCTCGGCAAGTCCTTCGCTGGCCGCGCAGCTCGGTGTGCCGACCGGTTCGCGCTGGCTGCGCGTCGAACTGCTGCGGATCGATCCGGCCAAGCCGGACCGGCCGATCTGCTGGACCGACGTGTACCTGGATGCGCCGCTCGATGCAGGCTTACGGCGTGAGTTGAAGAAGAGTACGGGCTTGATCTGCGAGATGGTCGAGCAGCGCTTCGGCCGCGCGGTGCGCGAAGTGCGCCAGGAGATTCGCGCGACCGGCGTGCCGGCGCGGCTTGCTGAGCCGCTTGCGGCGGCCGCCGACGGACATGCGCTGGAAATCGTCCGACATTACGTGGACCAGCATGGCGCGGTGTTCGAAGCGACCGTCAGTGTGTTTCCGGCGGACCGCTACACGTACGCGCTGCAGCTGCGCCGGCAGGGCTGAGGCGCCGGCGTCTTGCGCTTTGCGGCCCGCAGCTTGCGGCGCGCGCCCGGGCTCACCCCGCGCTGAACTGCCCGCCCACGAACGCCAGATGCTGCGCCATCGCCTGCGCCGCGCCATCCGGCGCACGCTCACAGATCGCCAGATAAATCCGCTCGTGCTGCGACAGGCGCGCAAGCGAACGCTCCTTCGCATGTGCCAGATCCTGCGTCGTCGCCGCGTAGGTGTTGCGCGTGATGTGATCGCGCAGCTGGTCGATCACCGACGTATAAAAGTGCGTCAGCATCGAGTTGTGCGCCATCGCGGCAAGCGTCAGGTGAAAGCTCGCATCGCCGCGCGCTTCGGCTTCGACGTCGTCGTCGGTGATCGCGCGCTGCATGTCGAGCAATGCGCTGCCGAGGCGAGCGCGCTCGTCGGCAGTTGCACGCTCCGCAGCGAAACGCGCGACACAGCACTCGAACATCGCACGGAATTCGAGCGTTTCGTTGCGCTGCGGCGCGCCTTCTTCGCTGCGTAGCCAGATCGACATCGCCGTCGGCATCGCGTGCAACGCATGTTGCGTGGCGCTGACGAACACCCCGCTACCGCGCCGCGTCTCAAGCGTGCCGCGCGCCACCAGCCGCTGGATCGCCTCGCGCACCGTCGAGCGCGACGCGCCAAACGATTCGGCCATCGCCCGCTCGGAAGGCAGACGCGCGCCCGGCTGCAAGTCGCGTTCGAGCAGCCGGCTTTCAATTTGCTTGATGACATGACCCAGCGCGCCGTCCGGCATGCTCCGCTGTCCCATGACGTCTCCTTGTCTATCTGTGGTCGGACCAATTTGCGGCCGTTGTCGCGGCTTCGCATACTGCTTGAACCCACATGATGCCCGACGCCAGCGCGCATCACCAACAGCGGATGTACAAGGAGACAAATCATGGCTGATCTGAGCACCGTTTCGCCGGTCATCAAACTGCATCCGGACGACGACGTCGCGATCGCCCGCCACGCGATCGCGCGCGGCACGGTGCTCGACGATGCCGGCGGCCTCGAAGTGCGCAGCGACATCCCGGAAGCGCACAAGCTCGCCGTGCGCGCGGTGGCCGAGGGCAGCCCGGTGCGCCGCTATGGACAGATCATCGGCTTTGCGACGCAAGCGATCGAGCCGGGCGAGCACGTCCACGTGCACAACCTCGCGATGGGCGACTTCGAGCGCGATTACGCGTTCAGCACCGAAGTGAAAGCCGTCGCGCCCGCCGCCGAGCCGCTGACCTTCATGGGCATCCGCCGTCCGAACGGCCAGGTCGCGACGCGCAACTACATCGGCATTCTGAGCACGGTGAACTGCTCGGCCAGCGTGACCAAGATGGCGGCGCAGCATTTCTCGCGACCCGGCGTGCTCGACGCGTATCCGAATATCGACGGCATCGTGCCGCTCACGCACAGCTTCGGCTGCTGTATCGATCACCACGGCGAAGGCATCCAGCAGTTGCGCCGCACCATCGGCGGTTATGCGCGGCACGCGAATTTCGCCGGCATCGTCGTGGTGGGCCTGGGTTGCGAGTCGAACCAGATGGGCGCGCTGTTCGTCGCGGAAGGCGTGACGCCCGGGCCGATGGTCGTGCCGCTGGTGATGCAGGAACTCGGCGGCACGCAGAAGACCGTCGATGCCGTGATCGAAGCGGTCACCAAGATGCTGCCCGCCGCCAACGACGTGGTGCGCGAGCCGCTGCCGCTGTCGCACCTGTGCATTGCGCTGCAATGCGGTGGCTCGGACGGGCACTCGGGCATCACCGCGAACCCGGCGCTGGGCGCGGCAGTGGACCTGCTGGTCAAGCACGGCGGCACGGCGATTCTGACCGAGACGCCGGAAATCTACGGTGCCGAGCATCTGTTGACACGCCGTGCGGTCTCAAAGGAAGTCGGCGAAAAGGTGGTCGAGCGGATCCGCTGGTGGGAAGGCTACGCGGAGCGCGAAAAGGGCAGCATCGACAACAATCCGACGCCCGGCAACAAGGCCGGCGGCCTGACGACGATTCTCGAGAAGTCGCTCGGCGCGGTGGCGAAAAGCGGTTCGACGCCGCTGGTCGACGTGTACAAGTACGCGGAGCCGGTCGACAAGCACGGCCTCGTGTTTATGGATGCGCCGGGCTACGACCCGATGGGCGCGACCGGCCAGATCGCGAGCGGCGCGAACCTGGTGGTGTTCACGACCGGCCGCGGCTCGTGCTTCGGCGCGAAGCCCGCGCCTTCGATCAAGGTCGCGACCAACTCGAAGATGTACCAGCGCATGCGCGACGATATGGACATCAACTGCGGCGAGATCATGGACGGCCAGGCGACCGTCGAAGAAAAAGGCGAGGAGATTTTCCGCGCGATCGTGCGCGTGGCGTCCGGTGAGGCATCGAAGAGCGAAGCGCTGGGGGTGGGTAACGAAGAGTTCGTGCCCTGGATGATCGGCGCGCAGATGTAAGCGCCTGATGGCCGGCGCGGCACGCTGCCCCACCCGGCGCGCCGCAGCCGCTCAGGGCATGGGCCAACGCTTCAGCACGCTCGCGGTGGTGCGCGCGTCGCAATCCGGCGCAGCGAAGCGGAACACGCCCTTGCCCGCTTCCTTCGCGTCGTACAGCGCGACGTCCGCGCGCTTCAGCAGTTGCTCGATCGACTCGCCGCTCTTCGCGAACGCAATGCCGATGCTGGTGCCGATGCTGATTCCCTCCCCCGTCGACAGCATGTACGGCTTGGCCAGCTCGCGGATGATGCGCGGCGCGAGCGCCTCGCACGCCGCCGACGTGCCGTCTTCCAGCACCAGCGCGAACTCGTCGCCGCCCAGCCGCGCGACGAACTCGCCGGTCCACAGCATGCCTTTCAACCGGCCTGCAACGGCGGTCAGCACTTCGTCGCCAGCGTGGTGGCCGAGGCGGTCGTTGACCTGCTTGAACCCGTCCAGATCGAGGTACATCAACGCGACCTCGGGTGCGGCGCCGGACGCCGGCTTGGCGAGCAGCTGCTCGAGACGCTCATACAGGTCACGCCGGTTCGGCAGTCCCGTCAGCGGATCGTGCCGCGCCAGATGCAGAATCTTCGCCTCCGACTGCCGGCGCTCGGTCACGTCCTCGATGATGATCACCGCGCTGCCGTCGGGCACCGGATTGCGGGTCATTTCGAGCTGACGCCCGTCGTCGAGCTGCAGATCGAGCGCGCGCCGGCCGCCGTCGAGCCACGCGGTGCAACGCTCGACCAGCTGCTTTCTGAGCGTCTCACCGAAGCGGGCGACGCCGACGTGCCCGATAAACTCCGGCAACGGCACGTTCAGCCGCAGCATCTCGACCGTCGCGCCAAACAGTTCGGCCGCGCGGCGGTTCGCGACGATCACCTTGCCGGCGCCGTCGATCGTGCACAGCCCGTGCGGCATATGGGTCAGCGCCGCGTCGAAACGCGCGGCCAGTTCCGCGTGCCGCTGCTCGGCGGTCATCAGCGCGACGAGGCCTTCGTAATGGCGCCGCACCACTGAAACCATTGCGGTCAGGTAGAAAAACAGCGGCGGCACGAGAATCCACGCCGCGCCGCGCGGCGCAAGCAGCGCGCCGACACCGATTGGGATTGTGCCGATGAAAATCTGCGAGATCGCGAGGCGCGGCAGCGCCGCATTGCGCGACGCAATGCCGCCGAGAATGCCCGCCGTCACCATCAGCGCGAGCAGCGCCAGTTCAGTATCGGAACTGATGATGCTCGCCATCGTGCCGAGACCGAACGTCAGGCAGGCAAGCAGCGACATCGGCGCATAACGCGCGGCCCACGGCCCGGGATGAGCCGGCGCAACGCGATTGCGTGCGACATAGACATGCGCGATGCCCATCCGGGCAGTCAGAAACACCACTTCGGCGACGAGCCACAGCAGCGTCCACGGCTGCTGCAGCCGCACACAGGCGACCGCCGCGACGAACAGGCTCGACAGGCCGGACATCAATAGGGGGCGCGTGTTCTCGAACAGCGTCGAAAGCAGCGAGGCGCGAATCGATCCAGTGACGTGGCCGTTGCCTGAAGCCGGCGTCTCGAGAAGAAAATTGAACATAAACGGCCTGGCTGGCATGGGCTTACCGCATTCGGCGTCACATTGCTCGTCCCGTCTGAAAAAGACGGTGATCTCTGCGTTTACGGCGCCGCCAGCCGGTTCCTTGATAGCCGCAAGCGCCGGTCGCCGCAAGAACGAAGCGCCCGATTATGCCAGCAGTCCGAATTCGTCTTGTGATTCGCGGGCAATGCGGCGCGGCCCGCGTGCGGTTTCACGCGGCGCAAAGCGGGACCGGATGCCCTTGTGCGGCGCACGCGCGAGCGCCTTGCGGCGCGCCGCGACGCTAACTATCGTGTAGAAGCAAACTTCGTTTGGGAGTCAGCCATGAATGCGGACGCAGTCGATGTGCGCTTCGATAGCGGGCATCTGTTTCTTCAGCTATCCGATGGTCAGGCCGTTGAGTTTCCGCTGCGCTGGTTTCCCGTGCTCGAAGCAGCCACGGCGGACGAACGCACGCATTTCGCGATTTCGCTGGATCGCCAGCAGTTGTACTGGCCCGAACTGGATGAAGATGTAAGTGTGCCGGCGTTGCTGCTTTCGCTGCCGGATACGCGACATTGAGCACGCTTCGCTGACAACTTAACCGGGCTTCGGTTCGTGCTTCAGATCGTGGCGGGGATCGTGTTGCAACTCGCGTTGTAAATCGTACTGTGAAGCGCGGCGTCCCAGACGCCAGTTGGCCGGCCGCTCGCGCACGCGCTGTTTTGCACACACGCGCTCGGCGCGCCGCAGGATTTTCAGAAGCTTCGCATACCGTAACGGCTTGCGCAGAAAACGGTAGACGCGCACGCGCGGCGGCAACGCGCCGTTGTAAGTCAGGATAACCGGCACGGTAGACAGTACAGGGTCCTTGCGCATCTCGCGCACGAGATCCGGGCCGGCGATGCCCGGCGTGCGCGTATCCGTTACCAGTACGTCAGGCCGGCTCGCACGCGCGAGATTCAGCGCGTCGGCGCCGTTGGTCGCCGTGCGCACCACGTATCCTTCGGCCGCGATGAAGAGGCCCAGCGTACTCAGCAGGCTGGTATCGGCATCGACAATTAGGATCACTGCCATATTGTCTCCCTCCATAGCGTTTATTTTAGCAAGCTGCATTCCATGCGAAAGGCCTTCGTTGCCGCTGCTGAGGCTTATCGCACAGTATGCGCGACGGACAGACGCCCGCGGCTCGCATGCTGCGTTGCAGCATCGGCGCTCGCGGGGTGGTCTTGGGTCAGGTCCGCCGCATGCTCTACATCACGCTGACGGCATGTGTCGTCCATCTTGGAGAGCGACTATGAACAAGGATCAAGTGAAGGGTACTGCCGAAAAGGTCAAGGGCAAGGTCAACGAGGCAGTGGGCCGTGCGACCAATAACCCGGCGCGTGAACTGAAGGGTGACGTGCAGCAGGAAGTCGGTCAGACCCGCAAGGACGTCGGCGATATGAAGGAGGCAGTGAAGGACGCCGAGAAGCGCAAGCACTAAGCGCAGCACCAACAGGCGCAAGGTAAGCGGGCCGCGTTCGCGCGCGCCTGCGCCGCGCCTGACACAAGCGGCGCCGCCGCCGGTCGTTTCGACGGCGGCGAGCGTCGCTTCGAGCGGCCGCCGATGCGGCCGCTTTTTTTTCGTCATTTTTTTGTAATGATCGGGTAACCGTGCCGTTCGCGCCGGCTTCCTAGACTTGCCATCACGTTGTCCCCTCAACCAATCGACTTGATGGCAGAACCGGGAACCGTCATGAGCACGACTGCCCGCTTACGTCCGTTTCCGGACTGACCAAGCCGAGCGGGTATATGGTCGCGAAGGCGGACGAGATCATCAATCCGGGCCTCGGACGCATGTACGCGACGCATGTCCGCGGCGCAGCATTCGGAGCAGTAGGCGGGCGCGACGACGCACGCCGCTGATCGACAACCCGATCGCCCGCCGCGACCGCCGGCGCCACCTGACAGGTGCGCGGGCGGCCGCGCACTGGTAGCCTGAAGCCCCGGCGCCATGTCGCGTCACGACACCGCGTCACCCACGCTAAAGCAGCGATATGAGAATCCTGGTCATCGAAGACGAAGCGAAAACCGGCGAGTACCTGCACAACGGCCTGACCGAGGCCGGCTATGTGGTCGACGTGGCCGCCAACGGCATCGACGGCCTGCATTTGGCGCAGGAGATGCGTTACGACCTGATCCTGCTCGACGTGATGATGCCGGAGATGGACGGCTGGACCGTGATGAAAAAGCTTGGCGCGCGCAGCCATACGCCGGTGCTGTTTCTGAGCGCGCGCGGCACGCTCGAAGACCGTCTGAAAGGCCTCGACCTCGGCGCCGACGACTATCGGGTCAAGCCGTTCTCGTTCGCGGAGCTGCTGGCGCGCATCCGCATCATCCTGCGCCGCGGCCAGCCGCAGAAAGCGGAAGAAGTGCTCGAAATCGGCGACCTGCGCATCGACGTGCCGAAACGACGCGTCGAACGCGGCGGCACGCGCATCACGCTGACCAACAAGGAATTCAATCTGCTGCATTTCTTTGCGCAGAACCCCGGGCAAGTGCTGTCGCGCGCGCTGATCGCTTCGCGCGTGTGGGACATGAATTTCGACAGCGACAGCAACGTGGTCGACGTCGCGGTCCGCCGGCTGCGGCAGAAGATCGACGAACCGTTCAGCGCCCGGCTGATCCATACCGTGCACGGCGTCGGTTACCGTTTCGAGCACGAAGCATGAAGCGCCTGTCGCTGACCACGCGGCTCGCGCTGCTGTTCGCGCTGCTCGCCTTCGGTGCAATGGCGGTGATCGGCTTTGCGCTGTATCGCCGGCTCGAACAGCAGCTCGTGATCCGCGACGACGGCGCGCTCGTCACGCGCGTCGATCAGATCCGCACGCTGATGCGCGATATCGACGCGCGCGATCTGATCCGCGAAAAGCCGCATCTGTTCGCCAATATGCTGGGCAATACCGAATCGCTGCTGGTGGTGCGCTATGCGGACGAGGCACCGCTGATCGTCGTGAATCCGGGGCGCACCGCGGTGCCGAATGTCACGCCGGTGCCGCCGGATGCCGCGCTGTCACTTGCCGCGGTCCATCATGCAACCCAACCCGACGGCACGCCGTTCATCTACGTCGCGGCGACCGCGCAAGGGCTGCCCGGACAGCGCGAACTGCAGATCGTGTCGGGCCGGCTGATGACCGAGCGCACGCGTATGCTGCGCGATTACCGTAACCAGATCCTGCTGTTCGCGACCAGCGCCGCCGTGCTCGCCGCGCTGATCGCGTACGCGCTCGCGCGACGCGGCATGCAGCCGCTGCAGCGCCTCGCCGACGAAACCGCATCGATCGGCATGGGCAACCTGTCGACGCGGATTGAACGGCACGATGCGCCGCGCGAACTCGATACGCTGATCGGCGCGTTCAACGGCATGCTCGACCGGCTCGAACGCGGCTTTACGCAACTGAAGCAGGTGTCGGCGGATATGGCGCACGATCTGCGCACGCCGATCGGCAATCTGCTGGGCCAGACCGAAGTGGGCCTGAGCCAGACCCGCGAACCCGCGTATTACCAGCGGCTGCTCGGCTCGAATTTCGAGGAACTGCAGCGCATGTCGAAGATGATCGACAACATGCTGTTTCTCGCGCGCGCCGAGCACGCGGACCACGCGATCGAACGCAAGGCGCTGCCGGTGGCCGACGAATTCCAGCGGATGGCCGAATACTTCGAAGATCTCGCCGACGAGCGCGATGTGCGCATCGAGTGCCATGGCGAGGGCAGTGTCTGCGCTGACGCGCTGCTGCTGCGCCGCGCGCTCGCCAACCTGCTGGCGAACGCGGTGCGCTATGCCGAGCCCGGCACGGCGATTTCGATGGTCGCGCAACAGGAGCCCGAGCGCACCATCGTGTACGTCGAAAATCGCGGACCGACGATCGCGCCACACCATCTGGAACGGCTGTTCGACCGCTTCTATCGCGTCGACGAATCGCGGCAGCGCTCGGCTGAATCGAGTGGACTGGGGCTTTCGATCGTACGCAGCATCATGACGCTGCACGGCGGCACGTGGCATGCCGCTAGCAGCGATGGGGTGACGCGCTTTACGCTGGGATTTCCGCGTGGATGAGTCACGTAACTGCGCGACGCAACCCAACCACGCAACCGAGTCAAGACACCGACTCGCGCCACTGAGCCGCGCGGCCATGCCGTGCTTGCGGCACGACACACCCCACTAAAACCCGATCAGAAGCGATGCCCTGGTGGCGGCGGAGGCGGCGGCGGACGATGCGCAGGCGGCCGGTGCGGCGGCGGCCGATGCTGCGGACGATGATGGTGCGGCACAGGGCGGCAGCGGCGTACCAGACGGCCGTGCACCCAGACCTTGCGACACTGCGTGCGCGGGTGGGCCTCGGCGATGGTCGGCAGGCTCAGCAGCACCGATGCCGCGAGCGCGGTTGCCATGACGGTTTTCAGCATTGTTTGCGGGACCTCTCGATTGGCGAACGATTCGAAACGGTTCATCAAAGTGACACAGGCACATCTGCACGCAAGGCAGCTTTAACGGCGCCGCCATGCAATCTCCCTAGAGTAATCGCAAGCCCTCACAAACCGCTTGCCGGTAGCCAGCCTGCGTTGCGCATGCGCCTCTGCCACGGCCGCTGCGTCACCTTGACGACGGGAAGCCCAGCCCCAGGTGTAGACTTGTGCGGCACGGCTCCGGCTGTATGCGGGTTGATTCTGGTCCGGAGCGCCCATAAGTGCTGTCGTTACTGACGAATACAACGACGAACACGAATTGAAGAGCAACTGGCATGATGAAACGTGAATTCACTGATACTGCGAGTGCGCGTGCCGACCTGCTGTGCTTTCTGGTCGCCATTGCTGCTGCGTCGTACGCGCTGACCGAGCAATGGCGGGTGGACCATGTGGTCGACTGCTGCCGCCAATGGCTGACCAGAAACTCGATAACGATGCATTGGCTCGACCGCGTGCGGATCGGCCAGCTCGCGCTGAAGATCGCCGAACACGATCTGGAAGACGCCGGCATCGCGGTGCGCCTGTCGAGTGTTACGGCACTGTTTACCGACGAGATGGAACTGAACGAAGCCAGCACGATGGTGCAGCGGATGATGACGCTGTGCCAGGAAGCGCTGTAAATCGCGCAGCGCTTTCCTTTGCATGCGGCCGTGATAGCGTAGCCGCGCATCAACGCCGCGGCACGCCTGCCTTCCATTCGCCCCAGTGCGACACGATGTCCTGCACCAGCGGATTGCCCGCAAGGAACAGGTTGTCGAGCGCGACCGTAAAGCCGCCCTGCGCGGCATAGTTGAGCAGATTGTCCGCGCTGGTCTGGCCAGCGTACGGACGGTCGAAATCCGAGCCGGCGCGCAGCACCGCGACGCGTTGCAGGTCGACGCGCTGATCCGCGGCCGCACGCTTTAGCGCTTCGTAGGTCGCGTTGTCTTCCTGCTGCGTCGTGCAATACGTGCCTTTACCGTCGGTGAGGATCTTGGTCCACTGTCGTGCGCGCTCGCCCAGCTCGGTGCCTGACCACCATGTGTCGCCGGCCAGCGTATCGCAGCGAATCACGGTCGGCGGGCGATTGGCCGGCGCGTAGTTGAACTTCGCGCGCGCCGCTTGCGCCTGTGCGCCGTCGGATAGCGTCACATGGCGCGACAGCGCGAAGGCTGCGTCGATCAGGCGCGGATTCAGCTGAAACACTTCGGTGCGATAGTCGAGCGGCGGCTTGTCGCTCGGGCTTTTGGTGTTGATGCCGAGATAGCCGGTGTTCCAGCCGGCAGGAATCTCTCGCGCATCGATCTCCCACTGGATGCCGAAGTCGACCAGATAATCGGCCCACGCCGCCGAGCCGACCGTGCCCTGCTGCGGATCGATACCGGCGATGCCGGCCACCATGAAGTACGTGTGCCGCAAATCGAAGCGCGATGAAAACGTCAAAGCCATGATCGACGCCGCGGCATTCGCGTGCCCCATGCCGGTGGTCATCACGCAGACGTCCTGGCGATTGCATTGCACGGCCGGATAATCGGGCGATAAACCGGGCACCTTGATGCTGCGCCATGGTCCCAGGCGGTCGAGCCATACCTGCCCTTCCGGGGCGAACATCGAGACGATCATCACCTTGACGGGCTGCCCTTTGGGCCCGCCATCGCCATGCGCCACGCCATCGTCGTCCTGCGCGCTCGCGGCAGTGGAACAGGCCGCCGCGCAGGCCGCCAACGTCAACGCCAAGGCCGTCGACTTACCCGGAATGCAATTCACCATGACAGCTCCTCATCTTCGTTTTTTATGCTGATCGAGCGGGGAAAAGCGACGAGCGAGCTTCACGAAGCATCGCAATGCTTGTGAAAGCTCAGTTCATAGTTGTAGACGAGTCGCGCGCCGGGCGATAGCGCGCATCCGCATAAAGTGCGCGACGAGGGGGCGGGGCGATTTCGCCACGCATAAGACACCTTCTGCTATGGGCAAGTCGACGACGAACGTCTACGGTCGGCGAAATGCCGTCACGTCAGCTTCGCCCGACGAGACATCACTGCACATTGCGCGAAATGCGCGAGCTTTTATCGCGCGACGATGGCAATGGTGACAGTCAGCTTACGGAGATTCCATGCGTACGACATCCACTAAAGGCCCCTCAGCATCGTCGCCGCGGACCGGTTCGTCCGGTCACATCACCACGCCGACGCCTGTGGCCGGTCAGAAGCGCAAGGCGCCGACCGGGCAGCTGGCCGGCATGCCCGCGACCAGCAAGCCAAAGACCAGCACGAACAAGGACAACGGAAGAAAGGATCCCGCGGCATGGCAAGCCGAGGCGCAACGGATGGGAGCGGCGGGACCGGGTCTTCCGGCTGCCGCGAAGGCCAAAAAACTCGATCCGCTGCACGATGCGGGCGCAGCGCTGTCCGGGCAGGAGCAAACCGGACAGCTGATCAGACACCCAGAGCAGCCGTTGGACTCGCCAGTCAGCGCGTTTGGCCGTGCGAATACCGGCAATCTGTTCAAGAAAGACGCCGCACCACGTGCCGGCGATCATTCGCCGTCGGTTTCAGCCGTAAAGGGTTCCAATGTGGACGAGACCCGAATCTTGCGGGGCAAGAATCCACAGCAGGTGGCCGGTGGCTTTAACGTCGATGAGAACAAGGTGCCTACGCTGCAGTTCAATTCGAAAAACTTCAACGATACGAGCGGCAACCACGACCTGGTCAAGGACTCCGCGGCACACAGCACCTTCACGTCGTTGCGCGAGATGCACAACGCCGGCGAATCGAACAAATCGAACACGCGGCCCCAAAACATGGACGAGCTGCTCGACAACACCGCGCGTGCCTACTCGCCGTATAACGCCAGAGGCGAACACGTCACGCAGCCAGTCGATCAGAGCCGGCCGCGTTTTTCGTCGGGCCCGGTTCAAGCAGGTGCGCGCCAACATGCAATGTCGGCAGACGTACGGCAGGGCAAATACGAAGCCAAGGTCGACGAGCTCGCTCAGCAGCGTCGCGCCGAATTCGCGCAGCAGAACCCGTTGCCGCGCACTAACGTAGTCGCACAGAAAAGCGGCGGCGCGGAACTGCACCGTTCGGAAGCCGGCGTTTCACCACTGGTCGGCCAACAGATGATGAACATGTGGCATCGCGAAAATCGCAGCTGGACACCGGACGGCCCTAACCCTACTCTTCAGCCGCGAGCCGCCGGTACCCATGAAACCCGACTGCCGCTAGGCGACCGCATTGCGCAGCGACAGGATCAGGCGCAGAAGCAGTGGGACGCGCTGCCACCGGCCCAGCGCCAGGCGCAGGAAGCGCAAGCCAAAGCCAATGTGCAGGGCCTTGGCACGCCCGCCGACGACGCGATGGACGTCGACTCTCAATAAGTTCGGTCTCCCGCAGAGAACCGTTGATCCGGTGTTCGAGCATATCGTTCATCCCGAGCTGTATGCCGGTATCGAATTTGCCGCTGATGGACAGGCTAAACGCTGGTTCCCGCTCAAGCATAGCGACGAGATGGTTCTCGATCCGGAGATTTCCTTCGGCAAGCCTGTGCTTACCGGTACGGCGTGAGAACCGCGTTGGTTGCAGAGACGTTTACGGTTGAACGGAGCAAGAGAATGGCCGCCTCGTTGTACGGCATCCGTGTCTCTGTAGTCGACCCGGCCATCCGCTACGAGCGGTTGGCTGCATCAAGTTTTTCTTTGATAACAACCTTTCAGCGGCCGCGGTCAGCCGCGGCATCAACCACCACCGTATTCGCAATGCGATCGTGTAAAGCCTGTGCGCGCGGGTTGAACCAGATCCACAAGAAACCCGCGCCACACATCGCAAAGGTGAGCATATAGCCTAGCGTGCGCAGCAGCGCCTGGGTTCGGCTCATCGGCTCGCCGGTGTCGGCGTCGACGATTGTTATCCGCACCGCGCGCTTTCCCGGCGACGTCCCCCAGAAAGCCCACAGTGCGCCCGTAATCACGATTGGAATGCACTGCCCGATGAACAGCCAGACCGTGACGGTCGACACCAACGTGTCCGGATTAGCCAGCATCTCGTCGGTCGAAGGACCAAGCGGTATGAACAGCACGATCACCGTCCACCAGATCGAATCGATGAAAAGCGCGCGGGCGCGCTGCGAGAACGTCGCGTAGCGTATTGCGGCTG
>DATLOW010000311.1:0-2537 GCA_035536055.1 Paraburkholderia sp.
GCTATCGACGGATCCGGAGATCCATCGTGCGCCGCCATCAGGTGCCCACACTTATCGGCTGTGAATTGTTAAAGATCGCGTCACGAAACCGGCTCACACTTCCAGCAACCTTCCGTTGCCACCGCCCTGTTTCGCGTCTGCTGTGTCATCAGCAGAGAAGCGAGATTATGCAGACTGTTTCTCGCTTCGTCAACACTTTTTTTGCTTGCGCTTAAAACTTGCTGACCTTACTGCGCCGCCGCTTTATCGCGGCAGCCTTCGTCCGAAAACGAAGACGCGAATCTTAGGCGACGCCACGCCATCTGACAAGTACCGCAGCAAAGTATTTTTCTTGCGTCACTTCGCCGCCGACTCCACCAGCGACGAAAGCGGAATCGCCTCCGCCATCGCGGCGTAGCCCTCGTCGCTCGGATGAATATGGTCGCCGCTGTCGAAAGCACGCCGCAGCTGCGCCGGTTGCGCCGGGTCGCGCAGCGCCGCGTCGAAATCAACCACGCCGTCAAACGCACGGCTCGTCCGGATCCACTGGTTCACCGCGAGGCGAGTGCTTTCGCGCTCAGGCGGAAGAGACGCCGGCGTCAAGGTCGCGCCCAGCAGCCGGATGCCATGCGCGTGCGCCGCGGCGATCACTTGCCGATAACCAGCGATCAGGCTGTCCGCCGTCACCCGCGTATGCGGCGCATCGCAATCGAGGCCCGCGCGCGGCGGCATGGCAGCGAAATTGATGTCGTTGATGCCGACCAGCAGAATCGCCGTCCTTACGCCGGGCCGCTGCAACACATCGCGCTGAAAGCGCGACACGAGCGCGTCGCCGTAACAAGGCGAGTCGCTCAGCAGACGATTGCCGCTGATCCCGAGATTCACGACCGCAGTCGACCGGTCTCCGGCCTGCGCCAACCGACGCGCCAGCGCGTCCGGCCAACGACGGTTCTGATTGAGACTCGAGCGCATGCCATCGGTGATCGAATCGCCGATCGTCGCCACCGCCACAGCCGACGGCGCTTCGACTGACAGCGCAGTCACCCACGCGAATTGCGTGAAGCGCTGGCGATACGCGGCATCGGTCGCGTCCTCGGTGTGATTGCCGGGTGCCGATACGTAGTTGGTCTGACTGGACACGCGGTGCCACGCCACCATGCGCTGCCCGGCGCCCAGATAAGTGCTCACGGCATACGGCGCACCGGCGACGATCTCCATATGCATCGCGTCGCTGTCCAGTTCCGCCCCCGGAGCAACTGTTACCGCCCTCTTTCCGGAAAAAGTCACCGGTACCTCGCTCCCGCCCCGCGTTTTCGCTCCCGTCACCGCGCGAGCGAGCACCATCTGCTCGATAACGAGCGGCGACTTGCCATAGACGTTACTGATGTGAAGACGCACTACGCTGCCCGACAAGGTCGGATAGAGGATCTGGCGCACCGTCCGTTGCGCGACGTCCGGCGCGCGATAAAGCGGCGGCGGATCGGCAAGTTGGGGAATCGGCTGCAACGCGGTCGCCCAGGCGGTGGTCCATGGGCTGTGCGGTTGCGCCGCAGCAGCCGCGAGCGGGGCTGCCGAAACCATCAGCGCGGCGCACGCGGAAGCAAGCAGGCGAAAGTTCATGAAATCGATCGAGAGAAAACGGACCGCACATTGTGCCCGATCGGCCTTGCATGAGCCTTTGCCAACCGACGCGCGCACGTCCAAAACCATCAAAAAGTCTCGACCAAATTTTTATTAACCGACCGGTCGGTTGGTTTATACTGCCGAACACAGACACAACTGAGCACGAGAGCGTCCGCCATGTACACGCAATCCCTCGACCTCCCCGGCAACGCGACACCGCCTGAAGCTTCCGGCGAATCTGCAGAGCAGGCGCGCTTTGACGCCGTCATGGCCGCCGACGGAAAAATCGAGCCGCAGGACTGGATGCCCGATGCATACCGCAAAACGCTGGTACGCCAGATTTCCCAGCACGCGCACTCGGAAATCGTCGGCATGCTGCCGGAAGGCAACTGGATCACGCGCGCGCCTAGCCTGAAGCGCAAGGCGATTCTGCTCGCCAAGGTGCAGGACGAAGCCGGCCACGGCCTCTACCTGTACAGCGCATGCGAAACGCTCGGCGTGTCGCGCGACCAGTTGATCGACGCGCTGCATGCCGGCAAGGCCAAATACTCGAGCATCTTCAACTACCCGACGCCGACTTGGGCCGACGTCGGCGTCATCGGCTGGCTCGTCGACGGCGCCGCGATCATGAACCAGATCCCGCTGTGCCGTTGCACGTACGGCCCGTACGCACGCGCGATGATCCGCATCTGCAAGGAAGAGTCGTTCCATCAGCGCCAGGGCTTCGACGCGCTGCTGGCAATGATGAAAGGCACGGCCGCGCAACGTGCGCTGGTGCAGCAAGCCGTCGACCGCTGGTGGTGGCCGGTGCTGATGATGTTCGGCCCGAGCGACGCCGATTCCGTCCACAGCAACCAGTCGGCCCAATGGGGGATCAAGCGGATCTCCAATGACGACCTGCGACAGAAGTTCGTCGACGCGATCGTCGACCAGGC
>DATLOW010000312.1:0-2958 GCA_035536055.1 Paraburkholderia sp.
CGGTGGAGTCGGGCACAGGCGAGGGCGCTTGCGCCGAAAGCGTCGCTGCGCCCGCGTGGGACTCAGTGTGTGAGGACGTCATCGAAAAACCTTGAGCTGAAGGACAAACGCGCGGGCCGCGCTCGCAGTGGCGTGATGCTCGCTACGCGAGGCGGCCCGCAAACCGCGGACTCGAATCCCGCTTAAATGCCGAGTTCCTTACGCACGTCCTGCCAGTTGCCGCGCACCATCAGCTTGCCGGTGGTTTGCGTGTCGGCGGGCGGCTGCTTGCCGGCCTTGATCCACTCGACCAGATTCTCCGTGCTTTCCTTGCCGTGCATCGTCGAGCTCACGGCGATCGTGCCGTAGAAGCCCGTCGGTTCTTTCTTCTGGAATTCGGCGAACGCTTCGCCCGCGCCGTTGATGCCGACACCGATCACGTCCGAACCCGGAATATGCAGCTGTTCCGTAGCGCGCACGCCGCCCAGCACGGTTTCTTCGTTCAGCGCGAAGATCACCCACTTCTTGATGTTCGGGTGCTTCGACAGCACCGGCGATGCTGCGTTAAAGCCGCCTTCGTCGTCGGTGGTCTTTTGCGGCGCGTCGAACAGGTTGTCCTTCTTGAAGCCGTTGGCGAGCAGCGTTTCGGTGGCGCCGTCGGTGCGCAGCTTGGCGGTCGGCAGTTCATAGTCGGTGATGCGGATCGCGCCCACTTCTTCCGGCTTCCAGCCACGCTTCTTCATTTCGTCGCTGATCGCCTGGCCAACCTGGTTGCCGATCTTGAATGCCGACATGCCGAGGTGCGGCACACCTGCGAGCGGCTTGCCGGTCGAATCGACCAGCTGGTCGTCCACCGTCACGAACTTCATGTTGTAGCGCTTGGCGCGAGCCTGAATCGCCGGTCCGAGACGCACGTCCGGCGGACAGATCACGAAGCCTTGCGCGCCTTGTGCGCCGAGGTTGTCGATCGCCGCGAGCACCTTCTCGCCATCCGGCGTGCCAATGTTGACCACCGAGAAGCCTTCCTTCGCGCCGAGCGCAGTCGCGGCCTTCTGCTCGTTGATGAACCATGCCTGCTCGGGCATCTTCACGAGCACGCCGATTTTCAGCGGCGTGTCTGCGCGTGCGGTCATCTGCAGCGCGAACGGCGCGGCGCACAGCGTGGCGACGAGTGCCGACAGAGTCAGACGGCGGAACTGGTTGGTCATGCGTGTCTCCTTGAATAAGTCGTTGCGACCCGGTAGGTGCGGTTACTGTTGCTGTCGTTGCGGGCTCAAGCGCGCCCAGCGGCGCGCTTTGCCTTCGCGTGGTTTAAGAGTTACTGGGGTTCCCCTGTTGCCTTTTGCTGCTTCTTGCTGCGGCCCTTCGGGCCTTGCGGCTCAATCCTCGAAGGGCTCGACCGCGTGATGGCTGCCGAGCAGATACGCATCGGCCACGAGCCGCAGCGGCCGCAGGTCGACGTCTGCTTCGCCGTGCTCGACTAGCCACTGGAAGCGCTCGTACAGCGCCGGGTATTCGCGCTCCGGCGCGAGATCCACGGGCTTGCCGGCGAGGCTCAGCTTCTTGCCGCCCTCGGTCAGCAGCAGCGTGCCGTCCGCGGTCGTCACTTCGATTTCCCACTGCTCGACCGGGCCGTAGCGCCAGTCGAACGATGCGTGCACCGGCACGCCGCTTTCGTCGCGGAAGTCGAGTTCGGCGGCAATCGGCGTTTGCCGGTTGGCCGGCACCGACAGCGCGGCCGACTTCAGCACGACTTCGCGCGGCAGCATGCGCGTCACGATCGACAGCGCATTGATGCCCGGATCGAATACGCCAAGGCCGCCCGGCGTCCAGATCCAGTCCTGGCCCGGATGCCAGCGGCGCACGTCTTCTTTCCAGCGCACTTCGACGCGTTCGATCGCGCGTTTCGCGAGCCATTCGCGGGCCGGCTCAACCGCCGGCGAGTAGCGCGAATGCCACGTCGCGAACAGCGTGCGGCCCGCGGCGCGCGCCATCTCGCGCAGCACTTCGACTTCGTGCACGCTCGCGCCGGGCGGTTTTTCCAGCATCACGTGCTTGCCTGCGGCGAGCGCCACGCGCGCCTGATCGAAACGCACTTGCGGCGTCGCGCACAGCGAAATCGCGTCGATTCCGGGCTCGGCTTCGAGCAGTTCCTCGATGGTCTTGTAGTTGCGTACGCCGTCCACTTGCGCGTTACGGCTGGCGCAGGCCACCAGCTCGAGGCCCTCGAGCCCGGCGATGGCCGGCAGATGCTGGTCGCGCGCGATCTTGCCGACGCCGACGATGCCGATAGTCAGTTTCTTGTTCATATAAGGTTGCGTGCTCAACGACTGGCTCAGACGCTCAAGCGCTTAGCGGCCCCAGCGCAGTGCGAGCGGATTCGCTTCGCGCGCCAGTTCCAGCAGTTCGGCGCGCGTCGCGCCCGACAGCGCTTCGAGCGGATGACGCACCGCGTCGCTCTTGATCACGCCGCCTTCCATCATCACGGTCTTGGTGGCGCGCAGGCCGCACTGGCGGTTTTCGTAGTTGATCAACGGCAGGATCTTCGCGTAACCGGCGCGTGCTTCGTCGCGACGTCCGGCGCGGAACGCGTCGAACACCGGACGGATCAGGTCGGGCAGCAGCGCGCTCGACATCGTGCCGGTTGCGCCCGCATCCAGATCGGGCATCAGCGTGATCGCTTCTTCGCCATCGAACGGACCTTCAATCGTGTCGCCGCCTGCCGCGATCAGCGCGCGCAGTTTCGCCGCGGCGCCCGCCACTTCAATCTTGAAGTAGCGCACCAGCGGCAGTTCGCGCGCGAGGCGCGCAAGGAACGGCACCGACAGCCCTACGCCACTCAACGGCGCGTCCTGCACCATCACCGGCACGCCGGCTGCGTCGGCCACGCGCGCGAAGTGCTCGAACATCGCGTTTTCGTCGACGCGCAGCGTCGCGCCGTGATACGGCGGCATCAGCATCACCATGCTGGCGCCGGCG
>DATLOW010000313.1:0-44601 GCA_035536055.1 Paraburkholderia sp.
CTCGATCCATCTGCCCGAGCTCGCGCAGTACGGCATCCGCCGCGACGCGTTGATGGTGCCGTGCAAGAACGTGTACATCGCCGCGTGGCATCTGCGCAAGCAGGTGGTGCGCTACGGCAATACATGGACGGCAGTCGGCGCATATCACTCGGCCACGCCGGCGTTGCGCGACGACTACGCGCGCCGTATCGCCGCGATCATTGGGCGCTGGCAGCGCGACCCGTCGCTGATCGCGCAGGTCAGCGCGGCACCGCTGAGCGCGGCGGACGTCCATGTCGCGCAATCCGGCGCCGCGCGAGCAGGCGCTGCACAAGCCAATCGCACACAGACAGGCGCTGCGCAAGCAGAGTCCGGACAAGCAGGCGCTGCGCAAGCGGGCTCCGCGCAAACTGGCGGCGCGCAACTCAGCTCGCGCTGAATCGCGGCGGCGCGTACCGTACTTATCCACGCAATCGTGCTGATCGGCGCAAGCAGGAACCGGAGCGCGACACGGCATGCGCGCCCGGCACGCGAGCAACGGAGCGCAGCTCGCGACTGCCGTGCGCGGCGCAATCCGGAGCATTGGCTTGTGTCCGCGGCGTCACCCCGCGCGCAGCATTACCCCGTCCGCAGCATTACCCCGTCCGCGGCATTACCCCGTCCGCGGCGTCACCCCGTCCACGGCAGCACCCCGCCCGCAACCTCACCCCGCCGGGCCGCTTGCGCCCGGCGTCGCATGCTGAGCGCCGCCGAGAATGCCGGCGAGGTTCTGCAGAAACTGCGACACGTCGTTCTGGCTGCCGCCGCCGTTTTGCTGGCCGTCGATCAGCGACGACAGGTCCTGCAGCAGTTTGCCGACGTCGCCGGATTGTGCGGACGGCGCGCCGTATGTCGAACCCGCCAGCGGGTTCACCGATTGCGTATAGTTGACCGGATTGGGCATGGATGAATTGAGCCTGTTCGTGCTAATCGAAGATCCTGGGGAAACAAAACGGACGAACCGGCGCCCGGGCACCGGTGTGCCGATTCTGTCTTCACGATAGAACCACGTGCCCCGCGCGGTGAACGCTCATCCGAAACAAAGCGGATAGCCACGAATCCCGACCGGGCGTCGACGGCCATCGTCCGCCGTCTGCAGGTGCGCTTGTGTAAGTCTTCGGCATGTCGCACCCGGCTTCGCCAATTGCCGCGAACGCAAGCCGCGCTATCCACAGAATCATTGCGACGGGCATGTGCCCGCTTTCGTCAATTGTTCAGGCCGAGGCTCGCCATGTCCAACCTTCAATGCAGTCCATCCGTACTCAACGCGATGATGTCGGTATTTTCCGGCGGTATGCGTCTCGGTACGCAATCCGAACTACAGGATCTGCTCGCCGCGATCCGCGTGTGGCAACCGAATAGTCCGCTCGCCGACGTGTGCGAAGCGCGCATGCTGATCAACCACACCGAATGGCGCGAAGCGGCCAACCTGCTACGCCACGTGACCAGCCGTCACGCCAGTCTGCCGATCGTGTCGGCGCTGCTCGCGCTGTGCCTGTACATGCTGCGCGACGACGAATGGCGTATCGCCGCCAACGAAGCGGTCGATTCCGGCAATGAAACCGCGGTGGCGATCGTCGCGCGTTTCATGAACATCAGCGCCGCGGACTCCAGCGAACTCGCGTCGCAGGTGCATGCCGCGATCTATTCGGCTCACCCGGTCGAATACACCTGATGCAGAGCCTGTCCGTGCGAGGCGGCTTTACGCGCGCGCCGCGGCGGCTGCTGCTGCGTGCCGCCTCAGGCGTCGGCGCACTCGTCTTCGCGCTGGCCGGTGCCGGCTGCGCGGTGCCGCCGCGCGTCGATGCGACGGCGAATCTGCCGCCGGAAGTGGCGCCGCGGCGCGGCGAAATCGCCGACGGCGTGCTGTACGCGCAGGGCACGATGCGCTACCAGTGCTCGCGCGCGCTGCTGTCTGCCGATATGCCTTCGCCGCACGGCGCCTTTGCGCCGCGCTTCGCGCCGCTACCGGATGCGCTCGACAGCTTCGGCTATGCATGGAAGCCGGTCGGCACGCTCGCGCGGCTGTACGACGAAGCCGGCCGCCTCGTCGGTCTCGTGACGCCGGAAGGCTATTACACCGCCGACGACGGCAGCTATCTGGTTGCGCGCGTGACCAGTGCCGTGCAGCCCGACCCGCAGGCGCTGCCGTGGACGCGCGAGACGATCCGGTTGCGCGAGTCGTCGGCATTCGGCGCCGGACGCTTCTCGCAGATCAACGCGATCGTGCGCACGCAGACGGTCGGCGGCCTCGCGCCGGAACAGCCGTGCGGGCTGCAGGGCGTCAGCGTCGCGGTGCCCTACTTCGCGACCTACGTGACGTTTCGCAGCGATGCGTCGGCTGCGCGCCGCCCGCCGGCGCCTGCCGCCGCGCAGCCGTTGCGCGGTATGCCGGCGCATCTGTCGGCGCGCTAGGCGCGATTCAGGCTCAATCGCGCTGAACGAAGCATGGCACGCTGCACCCACGCCCACCGTGCCGCGTCGCGCGACATCGGCTGACCACGAGCGGTTGCGGACGGGCCCGCGCTGACATCACGCAGCAGCTAGCGACACAACACCCCACATCCCGGCACCACCCAATCCGCAAAAAAACACACGGCGCTGCATACCGCACAGCGCCGTGTTCGTTTACCCGCGTTCGCCTGCCCGACTACTGCGCATCAAAAGTCGATCACGCGCGGCGTCAGCAGCACCAGCCGCTCCATCTTGCTGTTCTGATGCGTATGCGAACGGAACAGCGCGCCCAGCACCGGAATCTTCGACAGCACCGGAATGCCGGTATTCAGATTCGAATCGTTCTCGACCCGATAGCCGGCGATCAGCAAACTCTGCCCCTGCTGGATCACCGCTTCCGTATCGATTTCGCTGGTGCTGATCTCCGGAATGTTCTGCACCGTCTGGCCGGTCGGCTGGCCGTCTTCGACGTGCACCTGCAGCTTGATCTGTTGCGTGCCGTTTTCGTCGACGATGGTCGGCAGCACGCGCAGCGTATTGCCGACCTGCACGCTGAACAGATTGCTGGCGGTAAAGCCGGTGACCGGTATGAAGAACTGCGTCTGGTTGTCCATCACCGCTTCGACGTTGTCGAGCGTCGCGACCTTCGGGCTCGCATCGATGTGCGCGAGATTGGTCTGCTCGAGTGCGTCGACGCGCGTCAGCAGATAGCGGCCCGCATCGCCGACCACCGCGGTCAGCGAGCCGCCGGTCGGCGTGGCGCTGGCCACCAGGTTGCCGGCCGTATCGAGCGACGAGAAGGTCGGGCTGAGCGTGCCGTTGAAGTTGTTCGCATTGGCCGAGCCGGTGCCGGTCTGGAAGTCGATATGGCTCGAATGCGCATGCCAGTCGACACCGAGCTGCTTTAACGCGCCGTCGTCGATTTCGATGATGTGCGCTTCGATCTCCACCATCCGGTGCTTGACGTCGAGCCGGTCGATCAGGTTCTGGTACTGGCCGACGCGATCGGGCAGATCGCGGATCAACACCGAGTTGGTACGGGGGTCGGCCTCGATGATCGGCAGCGACGCGGCGCCCTCGGGCACCGCCGCGGTCGACGAGCGGCCGTCGTCGCCCGAGCGGCCGCCGCCCTGACCACCTTGCTGGCCCTGGCCCTGTGCGCTGACCGGTCCGCCGCCGGCCGCCGCGCTGATGCCGGCGAAGACGTCCGGCAGCGGCGGATTGACGCCGCCGTTATACGGCGAGCCGCCGTTCAGTCCGCCCTGCACGTCCGCATACGGCTCGACTTGCTGCAGGTGTGCGGTGCCGTTGGCCGACGCGCGCGAGGTGCCGCTCCTGTCGCTGTCTTTCTGCGGGTGATACAGGTTCGACAGGATGTGTGCGACGCCCGGCAGCGTGGTGGTCTTGCCGTTGACCGTTACGTTGCGGTCCGCCGCTGCCGCGTAACGCAGCGGATACGCGCGCACTTCGCTGCCGGTGCGGCGGTCCGCGTTCTGGTCGAGACGCGACGCGACCTCCTGCACCAGCGAAGTCAGCGCGCGCGGACCGGTGACGAGCGCGACACCCTGCTCCGCGTCGTAGACGATCGGGAAGCGGTCGGTTTCGAGGCCGATCTGCTGCAGCGTCGCGCGCAGGTTCTGCGTGCCGGCGAAATCGAGCTTGATGACCTTGGTCTGCACGTCGTCGGCGGTGCTGATCCACAGCACCGTGCCGTCGTAGAACCATACGAAGCCGAAGGTGGCCGCCATGGTGTCGATAAAGCGGCGCGGCGGCAGGTCGAAACGGCCCGACACGGTGCCCTGCACGTTCGGCGCAATGGTCGCGATGATCCCCTGGCTCGCGGCGAAATCGCGCAACACGTCCTTCAGGTCGCGGCTTTCCACCGAAATATGCACGAGGCCAGGATGCCATTTGATTGGCGAAGCGTGCGCGGCGGATACGCACGACACCAGCAGCGCAGCGGCGAGCGCGCAGTGGCGGAATCTGATTTTCATGGTTAGAGGCGAAGCTGGGTGAGTGAACTGGAATGGCGCACGGTTGCTGGCGGTTCCTAGCGGTTCAGCGTGTCCGACGGCGACTCGTTGAATTCGCGGCGATAGCTGGTGATCAGCGTCGAGCGGTTGCTGACGCCCCATTTGACAGCCGTGGCAAGAATCCCCTGTTCGTGCACGGTGTCGGTCTCCTCGAGCTCGGCGCGAATGCGCTCCATGCGCAGCCGGCGGATGATCTCGGTAGGCGTCGAGCCGAGGCTCATCTTGAATGCGCTTTGCAGCGCGCGGTCGGTCACGCCGATATGCGCGGCGATCTCGCGGATCGACAGGTCCTTGCGCTCGAGGTTGTCGAGCAGATAGCGATACGCGCGGCGATAACGGGCGGGCAGCCGCGCGCCGATGTTGTCGAGCTGCTCGGCCGGACGCGCGATGCGCTGGCTGTAGCGGCCGAGCACGCTGCTTTCCTCGCGAATGCAGCTGACCACGGTCTGCGCATAGCGCGTGTACAGCTCCAGCGATTCGCCGCTTTGCCCCTGCAGATAGCGCAGCTTGGCCTGGCAATACAGATACTCGAGCTGGCGGTGGCTCTGCTGGGCGCGCATATCGGCGGCGAGCAAGGTCAGGATCGATTCGGCGAGCGCCATGCAGCCGCCGGCCAGCGACGCGAGCACCATCTCGATGCGCACCGCGTTCTGGTAGTTGTGAATGCCCTGCTTGCCGGCCCACTCGGCGTGCGCGGCCATCGCATGGCCGGCCGCGAGGTCGCCGCCCGCCAGCAGCGTGAGCCGTTCGAGAAACTCGATACGCGTGCGCAGCACCGGCGCGACGATCGTGTCGGTCAGCACGCGCAGCGTGGTCGGGCGTTGCGGCGCGACCCGCGGCGCCGCGGTGCCGGTCGCGCCGACCTGCCAGTACACGTGATCGGCCAGTTCCGGGCGCGAGCGCAGCCGGCTCTGCGTTTCGACGTCGAAGCCGACCGTGCTGACGAGGCGCCGCCAGCCTTCCACCGTGCTGCGCGCCATGCCGGTCTCGGCGGCTTCGTCGAGCAGCGCCTCCAGCGAATCGAGCACGGTGTCCGCATCGCGCAGCCGGCCGACGCTGAACAGCACGCCGAACAGGCCGAACAGTGCATCGAGGCGCAGCGCGCGGCCCGCGTTCGGATGGTCGGCCACTTCCATGAAGCACGACATCGCGGTGCCGTAGCGCGAACGGAACAGCGCCTGCCAGCCAGCGTTGCGGCACGACGTGAAGCGGATCAGATCCTTGTCCACGTAACGCCGCTGAGCTTCGCGATAGGACTCGTCGGCGTCGACCTCCATGCCGATCGACAGTTGCAGATCGCCTTGCAGCTGCAGCAAGGCAGCCGGTGCGTCTTCGCTGCTCTCCAGATGGCGCTGCAGATTCAGGATCGCGCCTTGCACATTGGCGGCTTGAATCGACTCGCTAACGGAAACGGGAATCGCTGCGCAATCCAGCAGCGACATATAAGGCAAATAGAAGGTAACAAGCATGGCGAGGTCCGTTTCGATAACAGAATTACGCAGTCACTAGGCAATTATTTTTGTAACGAATTGCTATTGAACACTTCATGCCCGGCATCCGAAGCGCGCTTCGCGCCGTGCACTGGACTGCAATCTATCAAAAGGACGACGACTTAATTCTTATCAATCTGGCAAAAACGGTGGGAATTGAGGATTATTGAAAAGTCTTAGAAAATTCGCGCGGCGCATGGAATTGACCGCGTTAATCGCGGTAATTAACGGACTAAATCGACCAAGGTTCGGCATTGCGCGTGGCCAGCCTAATGTGACGTGCGCATGTCATTGCCCGGATGGGCGCTTCGCATCCGGCGGGCGTGATAAGGCGGAGGCCGGCTGCTGGCCGTTCTGGGCAATCGCGCGCAGCTGTTCCTTGAACAGACGCAGGTCCAGTTGATCCTCGACCTGGTGCACGAACAGGCCGGCAAAGATTGCCAGCATCATCACCGTCACCGCACCTTTGATCGGCTGGCTCAACGAGCTCAGATCGAGCTTTTGCGCCGCTTTCGAAGCGAGGTTCGCGCCGAAATCGATCAGCAGCAGCACCAGCAGCATCGGTGCGGCGAGCTTGGCGATGGTCTGCATCAGCGTGTCGGTCTGGTGCATCGCGAACGCGCCGAGGAAGTCGGTCGACATCGGCTCGCTGGCCGAAATCGGCCACCAGCGGTACGACTCGTACAGCGCGCCGAGCAGGAACTGCATGCCGCCCAGGGTCCAGAACGCGACCGTCGCAATCTGGCTGAGCACCGTCGACGACGGCGTCGACTGCGTGGACAGCATCGGATTGGACAGTTGCGCGCTGTTGTAGCCGGTCAGGTTGTCCAGATAGACGCCCGCGCCTTCGGCCACCCAGAACACCGTGGACGCGGCAAAGCCCATCACCACGCCGATCAGCGTCTCGCGCAGACCCGTCACGATCAGCGTGAAGCCGGTCAGCGAATCGACGAACGAATCCGGCTGGCCGAGCGCGACCATCATCGTGAAGCTCAACGCGATGCCGTTGCGTAGCCGGCCCTGTATCACGCCTTCGGCGGTCGGCGGAAACAGCGTCATGATCGCGTACAGGCGCAGCGAGCAGACGCCGAATACCGCCAGATGCCGGATCAGATACGGCCCGTAGATGCGGATCAGTTCGTTCATCCGCGCATCAGGCGCGCGAGCGCCGTCTCCTCGACGTCTTCGTCTTCCGCATCGGCTTGCGCATGATCGATCACGCGTTCGAGCTTGTGCACGCGCGCCTCGATCAGATCGATGCGGCCGCGGTTCTTCGCAATCTCGCGGCGGGTCGCGGCGATTTCGCCGTCGTGCGCGACGAGCGCCTGCTGCGCGGCCGCGTGTGCATTGCGCGCCGCGCCCCACTGGTCGGTCACGCCGTCCGCGTACAGGCGGATCGCGGTCAGCGTATCGATAGAAAACGGTTCCGCGCCGGTCATCATCGCGGTGATGCGCTGCCGGTACGACAGTACTTCGGCTTCGAGCTGCGCCGCGTAGGCCTGCGCGCGCTGCTCCTGCTCGACCAGCGGCGCGCGCGCCGCGACGCGCTGCGCGAGCTGCGCGCGTAGCTCCTGCTCGAAGCGCTGGCGGCGCGATACGGCACGCGACAGCGCGGCAATCTGGCGTTTCGGCGCGTTCATTGGCAGCGGTTGATCGTGCGATTGGTCGGGTGGCTGATCGCGCCAAGCGGCGTCCGAAGCGGTGTACCAAGCGGCTTGCAAAGCGGCTTGCAAAGCGGCCTGCGGTTCATTGCCCGGCTCATCGTGCGGTTTGCCTCAAGGGTCATGGCACGGGTCACTACGCATGTCACAGCGCAAATCGCCGCGTACGTCATTGCGCGTTCCCCGCCGCGAGCTCGTGCATCGCGGCTTCGGTCTGCGCGGGATCCGCGTACGCGTCGGTCGGCTGCGACAGGAACGCTTTCAACGCATCGATCTTGGCGATCGCCTCGTCGGCGAGCGCATTGGTGCCCGGCTGGTATTCGCCGATCTGCAGCAGCATGTCGACTTCCTTGTGCTTGGCGAGCAGCTTGCGCAGCCGCGACGACGACGCCATGAACTGCCGGTTCACCACCTGCGGCATCACGCGCGACAGGCTGCCGAGCACGTCGATGGCCGGATAGCGGTTCTGGGCGGCGATCTCGCGCGACAGGATCAGGTGGCCATCGATCACGCCGCGCACTTCCTCGGCGATCGGGTCGCTGCCGGAATCGTCCTCGGCGAGCACCGTGTACAGCGCGGTGATCGAGCCACGCTCGCCCATGCCGGCGCGCTCCAGCAGCCGCGGCAACTCGGCGAACACGGAAGGCGGAAAGCCGCGCCGCGCCGGCGGTTCGCCGGCTGCGAGGCCAATCTCGCGGCCGGCGCGCGCAAAACGCGTCAGCGAATCCATCATCAGCAGCACACGCTTGCCTTCGTCGCGGAAGTGCTCGGCAATCGCGGTCGCGACATAGGCCGCCTTCGCGCGTTCGCTCGACGAGCGGTCCGAGGTCGCGCACACCACCACCGAGCGCGCCATGCCTTCCGGTCCGAGAATCAGTTCGACGAATTCGCGTACTTCGCGGCCGCGCTCGCCGATCAGCGCGATCACGTTGATGTCGCATTGCGCGCCGCGCGCCAGCATGCCGAGCAAGGTACTCTTGCCGACGCCCGCCGGCGCGAAGATACCCATCCGCTGGCCTTCGGCGAGGGTGGTCATCGAGTCGATCACGCGCACGCCGGTCGGCATCGGGTGCTCGATCATGCGGCGCGTCATCGGGTTCGGCGGATCGGCGAAGATCGGCCGCGCGTCGTCGGCGTCGATCGGGCCGTGGCCGTCCATCGGCTGACCGAGCGCGTCGATCACGCGGCCGAGCAGACCGTCGCCGACCGGTACGGACAGCGGCCGCCGCAAGCCGATCACGTGCGTCGAGCGCGACACGTCGGTCAGCTGCGCGAACGGCGACACGATCGCGTAGTCGCGCGTAAAGCCGATCACTTCGCCGTGCTGCAGCAGCTTGCCCTGCGGCGTGCGCAGCTCGCATAGCTCGCCGAGCTTCAGGTCGATGCCGGCCACCTTGATCAGCGTGCCGACCACTTCGACGATCTTGCCGGTCTGCCGCACCGGCAGGATCGCGCGGATCTCGCGCTCGATCGAGCCGCCGAGTTCGCGCAGGCCCTCCTCGTGCAGACCGAAGATGTCGGCCAGCGGTGCGCCGGCGGCGCCGTTCGGCGTTTCAGGGGACAAGGTTTTCATCAGGACGTGGACTCCAGCGACATGGATTGCGGCGCGGATGTTTGCGCCGCGGCGCTCGCCGGTTGTTGCGCGTCGCAGGCGGCGGGCGATCCGGCAGGGGCTGCGGCGAGTGACTGGGTTGGCTGTCCGTCTGCGGGCGCGGTCGATTGCTCGCCCGCTATCGCGCCTGCTTGCCCGCTCGCTTGCTCGCCGGATTGCTCGCCGGATTGCTCGCTCACTTGCATGGCCTGCTGCTCAGCGGGTAAACCGCTTGCCGGACTTGTCTGCTCATCCGCCGGCCCGCCCAGCGGCTCACCCAGCGGCTCACCCGGCGACATGTTCGCCGGCAATTTCAGCGAACCCTTCAGCGCGCGCTCGATCGCCGCGCGCATCGCGTCGAGTTGTGTCGAGCGGCTCGCATCGACGATGCCCAGATCCGATTCGCACACGCAGGCGCCCGCGGCGAGCTGCGGGTCGCCGACCACCGATAGCGATACCGGCCGGCCGAGCTCGCGCAGCCGCGCTTCGAATGCGCCGAACACGTTGCGCGCGGTCTCGAGATCATGCGGATGCACGCTGACGCGCAGCGCCGACGAACCTTCGACGATGCGGTCGATCGCCTCGGTGGCACGCTTGAACAGCGCCTCGGAGCCCGCCGCGCCGACCAGTTGTTCGACCGCCAGCATCACCAGTTGCGCCATCCGCTGGCGCATGCCTTTCTGCAGCCGGCCAGCGTCGGCCGTCAACGCGGCGATCCGTTCGAGCCACTGCGCTTCGCCGCGTACCAGCCCTTCCGCGTAGCCCTGTTCGGTGGCGCGCTCGCGTTCGCGCGCAGCCTCTCCGAGCAGCGCCGCGACATCTGCGCGCGCGCCTAGCAGCATCTGTTCGCGCTCGATCTGCGCGGCCGCCAGAATCGCCTGGCGTTCCGCTTCGACGCGGCCGTACAGGTCGTCGAGCTTCATCAGCGCGCCGAAGGTCTCGCGCGGCAGGATATCGCTGGTCAGGCCGACGCGCGGACGGTCCTTGCCGGTGCCGTTGGTCTTCTGTTCCGCGTGCGCGTGACGCGGCCGGCTCAACCAGATAACCATGCGTACTCCGGCAAAAGCGTTGCAATAGAAACACCGAGCAGCGCGTACGTGTCTTCGCGTTCGGCGTCCGATGGCGGCGTGGCTTCGTGCTGCGCACCGCCGCGCCGCGGCAGCGCGAGCCGCAGCAGCGGGCACGGCGGCGCGTGCGCTGCCGCGGCGCTTGCCGGATTGGCTGCTGGGCTAGCCGCCGTATTAGTCGCGGTACTGCCTGGAGTGATGACTGCGGGACTGCCTGGTGTGCTACCCACGGGACTACCTGCCGTGCTGACCATAGGACTGCCTGCCGTGCTAACCATGGGACTACCAGCTGTGATACCCGCGCGACTGGCCGCCGTCATACCCGTGGGACTACCCGCCGTTTTGGTCACGGCATTACCCGCGGTACTGCCGGCAGCAATACCCGCGGTCATGCTTGCAGTCATGCCCGCAGTCATGCCCGCAGTCATGCCTTGAGGCAGCAGCGCGAGCCCTTCGAACGCGAGATCGTCCGCATCGAGCAGCCCGAGCGGCCGCGCCGCGGCGCGCGCGCGCCGGCTATCCGCGAGCGGCTGCGGTTCGGGCGTCGCGGCAGCCAGCAGATCGTCGAGCTTGCAGCCGATCCAGCCAGCCAGGCGCGTGCGCGTCGCGCGGTCGATCAGCCGGCGCATCTCGGAGCGGCGCGCCAGCAGCGCCTGCATGCGCAAGATCCGCAAACCGGTTTCGACCGGCAATGCGTCGAGGCGCGCGGCGCGCACCGTGCACAAGGTTTCGAGCGAAGGCGGCGTGGGCAGCAGCACGCGCAGCACGGCGAGCGAACAGGCCGCGTCGCAACGCGACAGCAATGCGCCAAGCGCGCTTTCGAACGAGGACTGCGCGGCGGCATCGGGCGAGTTGGCGAGCGCGGCGGCGCCGCTTGCCACTGCCGCTGCCGCTGCCGGCTCGGCGGTACGCAATGTGTGCAAGACCGGCGCCACGCTCGCGCCGGCCATGCCCGCCATGCTTGCCGGCATCAAGCCCAACGCAGCGAGCAACCAGTCGCGGTGCAGCCACTGCAGCGCCGTACGCGCATTGTGCTGCCAGCCTTGCAGCAACTGCACGGCCAATTCGGCAGGCAATTCAGCGGCGCGCTGCGCATGCGACGGCGTGGCCGCACCGCGTGTGGCGAATGCCGCTGCATCCACGCCGCGCGTAATGGCAGCCGGTGTAACGAGATTCGAAGCAGCAGCCGCCCCGCCGTCCACCGCCATGCGCGCGCTAGCGCCGGGCGCCGCGGCCAGCAGGTTCATGCCGATTTCTGCCGGCGCCCGGGCATGCGCTGCGCGAGCGCGCCAACGCGCGCCGTAAGCGGTGCGAGCACCGGCGCAAGCTTCGCGCGCATCAGATAGCCGGCCACCATCGCCACCATCAGCAGCGCCAGCACGCCGCTCAGCACGAACGGCCACACCGGCTGCGGATCGGGACGGCGCGCCAGTTCGACCTGGTCGGCGGCGACCCCGGTCACGCTGACCTGGTCGTACGACAGCCCTTCAACACTGTGCACGACCAGATTCTTGATCTGCGGCACCAGCGCATCGATGTCGAGGCCCGGCCGGTACTTGATAAACACGGCAGCCGACGAAGGCTTGATGGTCTGCGCGAGCGGATCGTTGTTCGGAATCACGATCTGCACGCGCGCCACCAGCACGCCGTCGATATGCGACAGCGTGCCCGACAGCTCCTGCGACAAGCCATAGATGAAGCGCACCCGCTCTTCGGTCGGCGTCGATACGAGGCCGTCCTTCTTGAACAGGTTGCCGAGGTCGTCGAACTTGCTGTGCGGCAGGCCGCGTTCGCGCAGCACTTCCATCGCGCGCACCATATCGCCGTCATCGACCTGCAGCGTGTAGGTCTTGCCGCCGTCCGGCGTGCTCTTGTCGGCCGGCACGTTGCGCTCCATCAGCGCCACCGCCATTTCGTTGACGTCCTCTTCGGACAGGCCGCTGTACAGCTCCTTCTTGCAGCCCGCCAGCAGCGCGCACGCCACCACCAGGCCGCCGAGCAGTACCTGCCGCGACGTGCGGCGCAGCGTCAGCGCATTCATCATTGGTTCTTCATCAGCGTTTCGGCGGACGACTTGGTCGACTGGACCACCGCCATGCGGGTCTGGAAATCGAACTGCGCGAGCGACAGTTGCACCGCCACCTGGCCGGATGCGCCGATCTGCTCGATCGGCGACAGCGTCGCAACGTGCGCGCTCAGGTTCTCGACGTTTTCGAGCGCGGTGCGCATCTGGCCGTCCTGCCGTTCGACCGCTTCGACGATCTGGCTGCCGAAGGTGTGCTGTGCTTCGCCGGCTGGCTGCGCGAGCGGCTGCTGCATCAGTTCCTCGAAGCGGCTGACCGATTCGGCCGCCGGCTGCTGCGGTTCGGGCTGCACGGCATTGCCCAGTGCGGAAGCCGCGGCATCGGTAAGTGAATTGATCGACATGGAAGCCCTCCTGGCTGATGAGTCAAACCGCGTAATCGAGCCGCGCAATCGAGCCGCGGGATCCGGCCGCAGCGTCGCGGCGCGGCATCGAACCGCGCGTGTGCCGGCGCGGTACAAGTGACCGAACCGGCCGCGCGCCGCGCCGCGCTTACGCGCGCAGAAACGCGTGCGACGGAAACGACGTGATGCCCGACGACGTGCTCTGCGCCGGCTCGGCGCTGCCGTCCTGCTCGGCGACCATCTCGCGGTACGAATCGGGCAGCGTCAGTTGACCGTTGCGGGCATTGGCGCGCGCATCGTCGAGATCGGCGCGCACGCGCAGCGCGCGGATCAGCGCGGCGGTCTCGGGACCCGAGTCGGCCTCGAGCGCCTGCTCGGCCTGCTGGCGCCAGCTCGCATCGCCGCGCGTCGCCAGACAGTCCGCGTACATCGCCAGCGCGTAGCCGAACTGCGGCGCCGCGCCGATCACTTCGCGCAAGGTCGCCGCGGCTTCGTCCCAGCGGCTATGCACGATATGAAGCACGCCCTGCAGCGTGTCGATCTCCGGCACCTGCGGACGCAGCGTGCGCAGCGCGTCGAGCACCAGTTCGATATCGAGCGTATCGGTCGATGCCTGCGGGAAATGCGTAAAGAGCGAAGCCGACGCAACCTCGATCAGCGCACCGAGCGTCGCATCGCCGCAGCGCATGAAGTCGGTTCGGGCCGCGTCAGGCCGCGCCGCGTCAGGCCGGGCCGCGCCGGGCTGAACCGCATTGGTGGGGTCCGCACCCGGCTGAGTCGCAGCGGATGTCGGCAGTGACTGTTTCGCAAACATGACGTGTGCTCCTCCAGGAGACATTGCTTAGCGGTTGCAGCGAACTTAACAAACCGTTGCGAGACCGCCGGTAGCGCGCCCGAAGCAATTCGCATCGGTGCGAAAAACGCTTCTTGCCGGCCGGCGCGGGGCGCGCCGCTGCGGATCGGCGGCCGCGCCGCGCTACACCGCCGCGCGCCGGGCTTCGGGCGCACGCGCGGTGCTTCGGGTAGCCGCGCACCCGTCGTGGCGCGCGCTCCCTACACTAGCCCGGCGAGGCTCGCTGGAAGTCGGCACGGCATCCGGCGCCCTGCCTCCCTATGAATCACGCGGCCGCAGTGCATTCGTTGCGGCCGCCCGTGCATTGCACGAGAACTGCGCGGGAACCGCCGATGAGCGACGATAAAACCGAAGAACCTACCGAGAAACGCCTGCGCAAGGCGCGCGAAGACGGCGAAGTGTCGAAGAGCACCGACCTCGTCGACGGCGCGCTGCTGGCGGCCGGCGTCGGCATGCTGATGGCTTCGGGCAACAGGATCGTCGACGCGCTGCGCTCGTGCGTGAACATTTCGCTGACCTTCGTGGCCGGCCCGCACGACATGACCACGCTGCTGCTCGCGTTCGAGCAGATCCGCTCGCGAACCATCGGCGCGGTGCTACCAGTGATCGGCGCGGCGATGCTGACCGCGATCGTGGCCAACGCCGGCCAGACCGGCATCGTGATCTCGATGAAAGCGGTCGGGCTCAAATTCGAGGCCGTCAGCCCGATGGCCGGACTCAAGCGGATCTTCGGGCTGAAGTCGCTGCTCGAGCTCGCCAAGATGACCATCAAAGGCATCGTGCTCGCCATCGTAATGTGGAAGACCATCACCGGGCTGCTGCCGCTCGTCACCGGTTCGATCTTTCAGACGCTGCCGGAGCTCGCCAGGCTGGGCAGCTTCGTGCTGATCCGGCTGCTGGCGGTGGCCGCGGCGCTGTACGTCGTGTTCGGCGGTGTCGACTTCAAGCTGCAGAAGTGGCTGTTTATCCGCGGCAAGAAGATGAGCAAGGACGAAATCAAGCGCGAATTCAAGCAGGACGAAGGCGACCCGCTGATCAAGGGCGAGCGCAAACGGATCGCGCGCGAACTGGCGAGCGCGCCGCCGCGCAACGTCGCGACCGCGAACATGGTGGTGGTCAACCCGACCCACTACGCGGTGGCGGTGCGCTATGCGCCCGACGAGTTTCCGCTGCCGGTGGTGATCGCCAAAGGCATGGACGACGCCGCGCTGCAGATCCGCCGCGCCGCGCAGGTAGCCGGCGTGCCGATCGTCGGCCATCCGCCGGTGGCGCGCGCGCTGTACAAGGTCGAGCTCGACGAGCCGATTCCGGACGAGCTGTTCGACGCGGTCGCCGCAATCCTGCGCTGGGTCAACTCGCTCGGCGCGGCGCCGCAGGATGCGGCAGGCACGGCGGGCACGGCAGGCAGCGTGGGCACGGCGGCCGGTGGGAGGTCCGAGGCGCACCCGGTGTAGCGGCGCGCAGCCGGTTGCGCGTCATGCATCGTCGCGGCATCGGCACCACTCACGCACCAGCAGGCGCTAGCAGGCACCAGCCAATACCAGCAGACACCAGCACGCAGCAGCGACACTCATCAGCATCAGCACCAGCAACACAAGGCATCGTCATGTTCAAGACCCTCAAACTGCCGGCCGGCGGCGAAATCGGCATCCTCGTGATGATCATCGCGATCGTCTCGCTGATGATCCTGCCGCTGCCGTTCTTCATGATCGACATTCTGGTCGGCCTGAACATCGCCACCGCGGTCACGCTGCTGATGATCACGCTGTATATCCCGAGCGTGGTGTCGCTGTCGGCGTTTCCGTCGATCCTGCTGTTCACGACGCTGTACCGGCTGTCGCTGTCGATCGCATCGACCAAGTCGATCCTGCTGCACGCGGAGGCCGGCGAGATCATCGACAGTTTCGGCAAGCTGGTGGTAGGCGGCAACCTGGTGGTCGGCATGGTGGTGTTCATCATCATCACGCTGGTGCAGTTCATCGTGATCGCGAAAGGCTCGGAGCGGGTCGCCGAAGTCGGCGCGCGTTTCACGCTCGATGCGATGCCCGGCAAGCAGATGAGTATCGACGCCGACCTGCGCGCCAACCTGCTGACCACCGACGAGGCGCGCAACAAGCGCGCGCTGCTGGCGCTCGAAAGCGCGCTGCACGGCGGCATGGACGGCGCGATGAAGTTCGTCAAGGGCGATGCGATCGCCGGACTGATCATCACGATGATCAATATCGTCGCGGGTCTGGCGGTCGGCGTGATGTATCACGGCATGACCGCCGGCGAAGCGGCCAACCGCTTCTCGATCCTGTCGGTCGGCGACGCGATGGTCGCGCAGCTGCCCGCGCTGCTGCTTTCGGTGGCGGCCGGTGTGATGATCACGCGGGTGGCCGACGATCGCGACGAAAAGCCCAAGTCGCTCGGCGCCGAAATCGGCAAGCAGATCATGGGCAGTTCGACCGCGCTCGGTTTCGCGGCGGCGCTGCTGCTGGCGTTTGCGCTGGTGCCGGGCTTTCCGTGGCCGCTGTTTCTGGTGCTAAGCGGCATTCTCGGCTTTGCCGCATGGAAGCTCAAACAGCGCGGCCCGACCCGCGCCTTCGCCGACGTCGAGGCGGTGCGTTCGATGCAGCGCGCCGGCGGCAAGAGCGAGACGCCGGCGATCGCCAGCGAAGCGCCGGCGTTCTCGTGCCCGCTCGGCGTGCGCCTCGCGCCGGATCTGCGCGGCCGGCTGGTGGTCGACCGGCTGAACCGCGCATTCGAAACCGAACGCGCGGCGCTGCAGGAAGAGCTCGGCCTGCCGTTTCCCGGCATTCAGATGTGGACCAGCGACAAGCTCGAGCCGGCGACCTGCGAATTCCTGATGCACGACGTGCCGTGTCTGAAGCTCGAACTGCCGCAAGGCAAGGTGCTGCTCGCCGATCTGCCGCTGCGCCTGCTGCAGAACCCGGACGATGCGGAAGCGAAGGCGCTCGCCGAGCGCTGCGAACAGCGCGCGCCGCTCGACGGCACCACGCAGCCGAGCTACTGGATCGACGAAGCCGCGCTGTCGGACAAGAAGGCCGGCTGGCGCACCGAACAGGTGATCGCCAATCTCAGCGTGCAGCTGCTGCGGCGCAATGCGTCGCTGTTCCTCGGCGTCAACGAGGTGCAGTGGATCCAGGAACAGCTCGGCTTCGAATACCCGGGCCTGCTCGCCGAAGTGCAGAAGGTGCTGCCGCCGCAGCGGATCGCCGACGTGCTGCGGCGTCTGCTCGAAGAGCAGATTCCGATCCGCAACGTGCGCAACATTATGGAAAGCCTGATTGCGTGGGGCCCGAAAGAAAAGGACATGCTGATGCTGACCGAGTACGTGCGCGGCGACCTCGCGCGCTTTCTCGCGCATCGCGCGGCGCAAGGCGCGCGCGTGCTGCCGGCGATCCTGCTCGACGGACCGGTCGAGCAGCATATCCGCCAGGCGATCAAGCAGACGCCGACCGGCAACTACCTCGCGCTGCCGCCCGATCAGATCAACTTCCTGATCGACAGTATCGAGTCGTTCGCGGGGCTCGCGCCGCGCGCCGGCATCGCGCTGGTCACGTCGATGGACATTCGCCGTTATGTGCGGCGCATGATCGAAGGCCGGCTCGGCTGGCTCGCGGTGTATTCGTACCAGGAGCTCGGCGGCCATCTGGAGTTGCAGCCGATCGGCCAGGTCACCGCATGATGCGCCGATGAGCAGGATCACCTCGCGCCCGGTGCGCGTGATCGCCGCCCCGCCGTCTACGGCGCGCAGCGCCGCCGCCGGCCCTGCGGCGCGGCGCAGCCGGCAGGCGGATTTCGCCGCGCTGTTGCGCCGCGACCCGAAATTCGCCGGCGACGAAGCCGCGCGCGAGCATCCGCACGACGCCGAGCCCGGCGCCGACGAGCACGACGACGCGCAGCAGCACCGCCCCGCTACGCTCGCGCAATGCATCGGCCGCGCGAGCCAGCGGGTGGTGTCGGCGGTGCTGCGCAGCGAACAGCAGGTGCTCGACGTCGCGCGGCTGATCGCCAGCGACGTCGCCGAATTCGCCGCCAATCCGGCGATCCGCCAGGGCGGCCATTGGGAAGTCGAGCTGCGCATCGATCCGCGCCGGCTGCCCGGCACGCAGTTGCGGCTGATTCTTTCGCCGACCGTACTATCGCTTCGGTTCAACGTTGAGGCCAGCGAAACACGCGCTCTACTCTTGTTTCATATCGGCGCGCTCGAGCGCACGCTGCGCCAGCTGCTCGAAGGCTATAACGAGCCGCGCACGCTGGAGCTGTCGATCAGCTGAACACACACGACATGTCCACCGTTACCGAACCCGCTTTTGCCAGCACGCTGCGGCACATCGCACCGCAGGCCGCGCAAGCCGCGCGCTTCATGTGCGACGCGCGCCATCTCGATGCGCTCAGGCGCCTCGCCGGCCTCGATGCGCTGGAAATCGCGCCGCTCGCGTCGGCAGCGCGTCCGGCCGCGTGGAGCGCCGTCGATGCGGCGGCCGCGGCGAGCGACGGCGCCCATGCCGACGCCGACGCCGACGCGTTCGCCGAACCCGGCCGCATCGTGCTCGCGCATCTGGCAGGCATGCTCGAACTGCACGTCGATCTGGCGCACTATCCGGCGCTGCAGATCGTCGCCGCGAGCGCCGGCGACAGCGCGCGGCATAGTATGCGCATCACGCTCGCCAATGCGCTGCTGGCGCCGCTGTTGCAGCGCTTTCAGGCAGCCGGCCTCGGCCGCTGGCGCGTCACGTCGGTCGAGCGCTCGAGCGGCGCCGGCGGCACCGAGCCGCGCTTTCAGGTAGCGCTGCTGCAACAGCGCAGCGTGCACCGGCTGGTGTTCAGCGCGCCCGGCGCGACGCTCGAGCTGCTGCGCAAGCGGCTCGCCGCGCTGCCGACGCGCGTGGCGACCGACACGTTCGCGGCCGCGTCGCCGCTGCGCATTCCCGGCACGCTAGCGCTCGGCGCGCGTCACGTGCCGTTCGCCGCACTACAGGCGCTGCGTCCCGGCGACGTGCTGCTGCGCACCTTCGCACCGGCCGTCGCGCAGGCGCTCGGCGCGGCGCGCGCGTTCAGCGTGCCCGCCGCATGGGGCGCGCCGGGCGGCAGCTTGCGGCGCGTGCATGCGCGCGTCGTGCTCGACGGCACCCAGCTCACTATCGAAACCCAACCCATGATGAACGACGAGACCTTGCGGGCGGACACGCCCGACCCGCTGCCCGGCGAAGACAAGGCGCTGCACGACTCGATGTTCGCCAGCGCGGACGCGAGCGGCGAGTTCGCCGCGGACTTTCCCGACGGCGCCGCCGATGCGCTCAGCGCGACCGACGGCGCCGCGCTTGCCGACGGACCGCTCGATATCGGCATGCTCGATCTGCCGGTGCAGTTCGAACTCGACAGCGTCGCGCTGCCGCTCGCCGAGCTGGCGGCGCTGCGCCCCGGCTATGTGATCGAGCTGGCCGCGCCGGTACTCGATACGCCGGTGCGCCTCGTCACACACGGCCAGACGGTCGGCTTCGGCGAAATCGTCGCAATCGGCGAACACCTTGGCGTACGGATTACGAGGATGGCTTATGCCGGCAGTACAGACGACTGACATTACCGGCCTGCTGATCGTCGTACTGGCGATCAGCGTGATCCCGTTCATCGCGATGGTGGTCACGTCGTATATGAAGATCGTGGTCGTACTCGGCCTGCTGCGCAATGCGCTCGGCGTGCAGCAGGTGCCGCCGAACATGGTGCTGAACGGCATCGCGATCATCGTGTCGGTGTATATCCTCGCGCCGATCGGCTTTGCCGCGATGCATGGCATCCAGTCGAATCCGCAGGGCCAGGGCAACATCACGCAGACGGTCAGCGCCGGCATCGCCGCGGCGAGCGAGCCATACCGTTCGTTCCTCGAAGCGCACGCGCAATCGCGCGAGCGGCAGTTCTTCCTGCGCTCGGCCGCCGCGCTGTGGCCGGCGCCGCAGGCCAAGGCGCTGAAAGATACCGACCTGATCGTGCTGGCGCCGGCCTTCACGATGAGCGAGCTGACCGACGCATTCAAGATCGGCTTTCTGCTGTACATCGGCTTTATCGTCGTCGATCTGGTGATCGCCAACGTGCTGATGGCGATGGGCTTGAACCAGGTGCAGCCGACCAACGTCGCGATTCCGTTCAAGCTGCTGCTGTTCGTCGCGATGGACGGCTGGTCCACGTTGATGCATGGCCTGATTCTCGGCTACCGGTGAACGCCGCCGTATTTGTCCCAAGGAGTTCGCGATGAACATCGATACGCTCGTCGGGCTCGCGACGCAGGGGCTGCTGCTGTGCCTCTACGTGTCGCTGCCGATCGTCGTGGTGGCGTCGGGCGTCGGCCTGCTGGTGTCGTTCGTGCAGGCCATCACGTCGCTGCAGGACCAGACGCTGTCGTTCGGCATCAAGCTGGTGGCGGTGGTGATCGCACTGATCGTCGCCGCGCCGCTCGGCGCCTCGGCGATCCTGCGCTTTGCCAACCAGTTGCTGACTACGGCGGTATCGCGATGACCTCGATCCATCGGCCCGGCGGCGCCAGCGCGCCGGAAGCTGCCGCGCAAACCTCGCACGCCGCCGAAACCGGCGCGGCGCAGCACACCCGCGCGCGTTTCGCGACCAAGACCCGCAACAACGTGCGCTTCGCGCATGCGCGTCTCGAGCATCAGAAAAGCGAGGCGCGCTCGGCCGACGCGCGGCGTCTGTCGAAGGCGTTGACGCGGCCGCGCAAGGGCAAGGCGGGCACCACGCGCTTCGCGGCCGGCAAGCAAGGCCACAGCGGCCAGCCGCGCAGCGCCGGCGGCGCGCGCAATAACAGTCAACGCGTCACGCGCGATGGCGGCAACGGTGGCGGCCGCAATGGCGGCGGCCAGCACTCGCAGGATTCGACGCACGACAAGGGCGGCACGGCGCGCATCGGGCCGTCCGGCAGTGCGCGTGCGAGCCGTGTGAATACCCCGGCGGCGCCGCTGTTCGCCGGCGATCTGCACACGCTCGACGCGTCAGCACGGCGCACCGCGCTGGCGAGCGCATGGTGCGATACGCTGACCGGCCCCGCAATGGCGCAGCACAGCAGCGCCTCGCTGCACGACGCCATGCAGCAGCTGCGCACGCTGCGCCAGCAGGAAGGCGCGTTGCCGCTCGACACGCTCGGCCAGGTGCGCGCCGCGCTGATGGAAGCCAGCGAGCGCAACGGCGGCAACGGCGCCGCACCACCGGCGGCCGGCAGCGCCGCACCGACGAATGCGTTGCCGGGCCAGCGCGCGCAGGACGGCGCCGCGGCGCCGCTCACTGTCAGCGCCACCCGCAACCTGCTCGCGCCGCTGCTCGCGCTGTCCGCAGCCGCACCGATGTCGGCTGCGCGCGACGGCCGCGCGGCCTTCGTCAACTCGCTGCTGGGCGAGCGCGCGGCGGATTTTCAGCACGGCGTCGCCGGCGCCTAGCCGCCGCGCATGGCTGCGCAGTTCCTTCGCAGCGGCGTGAGCCCCTTCGCAGACGGCTCGTAGCGCGCGCAACGCCGCCGCTAACCTGAAAGCCATTCGGGGTAAAGCAGGCTGACGGTAAACGTCGGTCTGCGAGGCCCGCGCGACTGACAGACTTCATGAAACAACTGCGCATTCTGACTGGGATCCACGCGGGCGCGACTGCGCCACTCGCACCGGGCGTCTATCGGATCGCCGCGGACGACGACGCGGATATCCGCATCACCGACTGGACCGGCGCGTCGGCGCTGGTCGAGGTGAGCGACGGCGACGTCGTCACGGTGCGGCTGCTGCCGGTGGACGATGCGGCGGCCGGTGCGATGCCCGATGGGCACGCGGCTGCGCATCAGGATCCCGCGGCAGGCGAGGTGCGGCACGACGGCGACGCTGCATTGCAGCGCGACGCACGGCAAGCGCCTGGGTATCAGGAAGACGACGGCAACGCCGGCGCGCAACGGGCACCGGCAGGTACCGCGGCAACGGGAGGCGCACCCGGCGGCGCAAGCGCGGCCGCCGACGACACGGCCCTCGCCGGCGACCACCCCGCCCCCGACACCGCGCCGGTCTTTATGCTCGACTTCCTGCCGATGCAGTTCGACCAGAGCGTGCTGTGCATCGGGCCGGACGACGTCGAATGGCCGAGCGACCTGCAACTGCTGTCGACGCTGCTCAAGCCCGGCCAGCCGGCCGACGAGGCAGTCGGGAACAAGCCGCGCGCGCGGCATCGCACGTTCATCGCGCTCGGCCTTGCCTGCGTGGTGCTGCTGCTGGTCACCTGCGTCAGCGTGCTGTCGATGGCGCCGCGCGCGAAGGCGTCGCTGGTGCCGCAGGACGTCGCGGCAATGGAGAACCTGAACCGCGAGTTTGCCAACGCGCATCTGAACGAGTTGCACGCGGTGCTCGACGGCCACGGCGGCGTGCTGGTGCACGGCCTCGTGACCAACGAGGCCGACAATCTCGCCGCGCGCCGGCTGATCGCCGGTGTGACCGCGCCGCTCGTGCAGCCGCAGTACGGGATCGCCGAGGTGATTCGCCGCAGCATCGGCGAGAGCCTGCCGATCGACGGCATCAGCGTGCGCTACGACGGCGACGGCGTGTTTTCGATTGCCGGCAGCAATGTCGATATGGACGCGTTGCAGCAAGGCGTGCGGCGGATTCGCCACGACTTGCCGTCAAGTGTCCGGGACATCCGCATCGACGCGACCGGCGTCGAGCAGCCCGACTCGCCGGCAAGCTCGGGCTACGTCGCGATGGTGTCGTCGGACACGGTGCGCTATGCGCAGACGCCGGACGGCGTGAAGCACATCTTCATTCTCGACGACGGCAGCGGCGACGCCGCGGTCAGCGGTGCAGTGGCGGCCAGTGCGCCGGCTGCGGCGCAGACGCCCGGTGCCGCCATGGAGCTGAATGCGGCACAGACGGCTGGCGGCGCGCAGGCGCTGTCGGATCCGGCGCAAGCGTCGGGCGCGACGGCCACGGCTGCGCAGCAGATGACGACCGCGGCGACGGCAGCGGGCGCCGCGGTGGATGGCGCCGGCGCGCCGTTAGCGCCGCGCGCCGGCGCGACTTCCGCGACTTCCGCGACTTCCGCGCCTTCCGCGACGACTTCCGCGCCGGCCGCCTCGACGGGCTCCGCAGCGGCTTCCGCAGCACGTGTCGCTGCCGCTACCCCCGCCTCTTCCGCCAGCCCGTCCGGCGCTGCATCGCATGCCGCGGTTTCCGCCAGCGCGGGCCCGAGCCCCGCGCCGCTGGCGAGCACGAGCCTGCGTTCGGCGAGTGCCCCCCGCGCCACCGTCCGCGCGGCCCTTACTGCTGCACCTGGTCAACCCCAGCCGCCGGTCGCGCAGACCGACGCCACTCCACGGAGATAACGATGTACGAAGCCATTGAACGGCACGCGCAGGACTTCAGCGATCTGCAGAAGATCGTGCGCGCGCCCGACGCCGATGCCCGCGTCGCCACGCTGCGCCGCGCGCTCGAGGAAAGCGCCGAGCAACTGAACAACGCATCCGACGGCTCGCTCGCCGATCGCGACGCGCGCATGCGCATCTATCGCGGCCTGATCGCGGCGAGCCGCATCGTCGATCAGCTGCGCGACGAAGCGCTGCGCGGCTGAAGCGGGCCGCGCTGTACGAACCTGTTTATCAACCGGTTGGAGTGAGTCTCCGACCTTCAAAGGAGAGTAACCATGGCTACGTCCATTCCCCCGACCTCCAGCAGCGGCGCCGGTGGCGCCGGCGATAGCGGCGGCGTTACCGACGGCATCACGGCGCAGCTCAATGCGGAAGGTCAGCAACAGCTGCAGATCGCTCAGGCCCAGTCGCAGCTGCAGCTGCTGCAGGCAGTCGGCGAAGCGCTCAAGTCGGGCGCGAGCGCCATCAAGTCGGCCGCGCAGTCGTCCTGATGCCGGTCTTGCCGGCCGCTGCTGTCGCGGCCGGCGCCCAGTCGTCCGCGCAGTCGCCTGCGCGTGTCTGTGCGGGTTGCTGCGCGGCCGCCTGGGCCGTTTCATGTTGCACCGCGCCGTTGCGGCGCGTTTTACAGCGCTTTTCAGGTTTCCCCGCGAGCTCCGGATTGTGAACGCAGATCAGTATGTTGCAATCGTGACGTCGATGTGCGAGGCCGTCGGCCTGCCCGACGTCGACCATGTGCTGCAGACCCGCTCGATCGAGGTCGGTGGCTTCGACGTGCGCCTCGACTATTTCGAAGACGACATCGACGCGTTGTATCTGAATTTCGATTTCGGCGCGGTGTCGGCCGGACGCACCGCGACCGTGTTTCGCCTGATGCTGGAAGCGAACCTGCTGGTGTACGCACAGGACCAGGCGCAGCTCGGCATCGACTCCGACTTCGGCAACGCAGTGCTGCTGGTGCGCGTGCCGGTCGAGCACGACACCAGCGGCGACATGATCGCCGACCTGCTCGCGCATTACTCGGAGCACGGCAGCTACTGGAGACAGAGCATTCTCGACGCCAGCGACGAGCGCTTCGAGGGCATTGCGTCCGGCAACTTCTCGTGGATCAGGGCGTGATGCACGGCGGGATCAGCGCGTGGGTGGGCGTCGCGCGCTTCGTATGCGCGCAGCGCGGCGCGTGTCACACGTGTCTCACGTGTCTCACGTGTCTCGTGCGCGGTCCGCGCAGCGTCAGTCACGCCGCTTCGTCCCGTCGATGTCAGCTTCATCCGCGCGTACATGCGTGCGCGCGCGCCTTTGTATCGTCAGTCATCGAATTGGCCGTGCGGCCGGCCATGCATCGTCGGCCGCGCTCGCCCCTGCACAGTAACGGCTGTCCTTCCGGAGAACAGACATGAACATGCCGATCAACCGGTCCAGACTCGAATCGATTCCGCGCGAGCTCGACACGAAGCTGCCCGAGAAGAGCGGCCGCAGCCTCGAAGGCGCGACGCCGCGCACGCGCGAACTGGCGCCGCATATGCAGACGCTGCGCGATATGCGCGGTGGCGCGCGCCCGCCCGCGCAGGACACGCCGACGATCGGCGCGCCGATCGAGCGTCCGCCGCTGCGCGTCGGCACGGTGAACACGTCGGCGTCGGGCAAGCCGTCGATCGGCGATCCGGTCGAGCGTCCGCAGTTGCATATCGGCACGGTGAACCCGTCCGCGTCGGGCAGGCCGTCGATTGGCGAACCGGTTGAACGGCCGCAATTGCATATCGGCACGGTGAACACGTCTGCTTCGGGCAGGCCGTCGATCGGTGATCCTGTTGAACGGCCGCAATTGCATGTCGGTACGGTGAACCCGTCTGCTTCGGGCAGGCCGTCGATCGGCGATCCGGTTGAACGTCCGCAGTTGCATATCGGCACGGTTAGCACGCCGATGCCGTTGTCGAACCCGCTCAAGCTCGGCCCGGGCCTTGCGTTGCCGCCGATGGGGGCGTCGGCCAACTCGGCGCTGTCGTCGGCCGGCGCGGCATTGAAGCCGCTCGCGCAAAGTGCCGCCACCGCGATGGCCGGCGGCGCAGCGACCGCGGCGCTCAGCGCGGCCGGCAGCGCTATCGCCGGGCCGCTCGGCGGGACGCTCGCGAGTTCAATGGGCGGCTCGCTCAGCAGCGCGATCGGCGACCTCACCTCCCGCCTGCCTATGCCCGGCGCGTCCAGCAGCGCGGCGTCCGCCGAAACGGCCGCGTCGTCCATCGCGGCACCGTCCGGCACCGATCCGTCGCAAGCCAGCGGCGCAAGCGGCGCTGCCAGCGGCGGCACCGACCTGGAAAACGGCATGTCCAACCTGCAGCAGCAGGACCCGACACTGTTCGCGAAGATCATGAAGGACGGCCAGTCCGGCGACGGCAACTCGCTGGTCGAAGACGAACTGCAGGCCTACAAGGAAGGCGCGCTGACCAAGGACCAGGCGACCGAGGCGGTCTCCGGCGCGCAGTCGCTGGCCAACCAGAACGGCGGCGGCAAGATCAACAACAAGGTCAAGGGCGATGCGCAGGCCGCGCTCGGCGGCAGCTACATCAACGGCGGCCAGACCCGCTTCGAACACGGCGTGTCGAAGTTCTTCGAGAGCTTCACGCCGATCGGCGCGCTCGTCAAAGGCATCGGCGACGCGACCTCGTCGAACAAGTCCGGTCCGGAAGACGTACTGACCGCCGCCCAGCCGGCGCTGCAGCAAGGCGGCCAGACCGCGATGGCCGATCTGGCCGCCGTCGATCCGTCGCTCGCCGACAAGTTCCAGGCCGACGCCAAGGCCGGCGACGGCAATTCGATGGTCGAGGATCTGGTCAAGGCCAAGCAGGAAGAACAGGCCAACGGCATGCCGAACACCTTTACCGATCAGGATGCGCAGCTGCTCGGCAGCCAGATCGGCGCGGCCGGCAAGGGCAAGGTCAACGACACCGAAGACAAGGCCTTTACCCAGGCATTCGGCACCGACACGCTGTTCCGCGGCTCGTCGTCGCTGTCGAAGGCGTTCAACAAGGCCGAAGACAGCGTCGGCGGCTTTATGCAGCAACTGGTGTCGCCGGTTACCGATACGGTCGGCGGCGTCGACAAGCTGGTGCATGGCGACGTCAAGGGCGCCTTCAAGGACTTCGGCAACGCTGCGCTCGGCGCGGTCTCCGATGCGGCGATGGTGGTGGCGCCCGAAGCCGCGCCCGAAATCGAAATCGGCTCGATGGCGCTGCGCGGCGGTCTCGATGCCGGCAAGGCCGCGGCCAGCGCCGCCACCGACGGTTCGAGCCTGCTGACCAAGGGCATCAAGTTCGCCGACAAGACCAACGACTACTACAACGACGCCAACGACGTGAGCAATCTCGTCAGCGGTAACGGCAACGGCAACAACGGCAACGACGACGGTTCGCAGCAGGTGTGACGCTGCGCGCGCGATCGCGCGATGGGGCTCGCGCGCGGCGGCGGTGACAGGCTGAGCGCCGCAATGATGCCGCCGCCTCGTGCGGCGGTGTAACGCTCACGTGCGTGGCGGCCGGCGCGATGCCTGGCCTGAGTCGATCGCGCTCAGGTAAGCTGGCGCTCTGGTCACCCTATTCAGGTACCACGCGATGCCCGCCTACTCTCCCGCCCTCGCCTCGCCGGGCGCGCCCAGTCACGAAGCGCACGGCGCAACGCACGTATTCGGCAATGCCGCCTGCGCGCTCGGCTGGACCACCGCGCCGCAGCCGCTTGGCGACGTGCGGCTGTTCGACCGCATTCACGGGCGCACGCTGCCGCTGCATACGCCGTTGCGTTTGCGTTTCGCCGACGGCAGCACGCTCGGCAGCGACGCGCTGACGCCCGACGGGCCATCGCATGTCGAGCCGCTACCGGCCGACGCCACCGCGCCGCGGGTCGCGCAGCGGTTCCCCGGCACACGCGTCAGTGCAGCCTACGTCGATACGCACCGCCGGTTGCGCATCGAATGGAGCGTCGAACAGCGCATCGATGCGCAGTATCTACGCATCGGCGTCGCGCTGACCGCGCTGACGCAAGACCTGCCGATCGTCACCATCACGCTATGTGAAACCACCACGCAAGATGCGCATGCGAGCGGCACGCTCGACGGCGTGCCGCTCGTCGTGGGTCAGATGTACGTCGGCTTCGAGCTGCCGCAAGCGCATGCCACGGTACATGGCGATCTGCTGAGCCTCAACGCATCGCGCACGCTGCCGCTCGAACGCGGCAAGACCGTCGTCTATTCGATGGTGGCCGGCGTGGCTCGCGAAGGCCAGTTGCGGCGCGATTTCGCCGCGTATCTGGAACGCGAACGCGCGCACCCGCCGCGGCCGTTCCTGCATTACAACTCGTGGTACGACATCGGCTTCCTGTCGCGCTACACCGAAGCGCAGGCGCTCGAACGGATCGGCACGATCGGGCGCGAGCTTTGCGAACGGCGCGGCGTGACGCTCGATTCGTTCCTGTTCGACGACGGCTGGGACGACTACAGCGGCGGCTGGCGGTTCAGCAGCGACTTGCCGCGCGGCTTCGCGCCGCTTGCCGAGGCTGCCGCGCGCGTGCGTGCGGCGCCCGGCGCATGGCTGTCGCCGTGGGGCGGGTATTGCGGGCCGCGCGACGAGCGGGTCGCGCGCGGCGCGGCCGCCGGCTTCGAGACCATCGACGGCGGCCTCGCGCTATCGGGGCCGCGCTATTTCGAACGCTTTCGCGCGGTCGTATTCGATCTGCTGGCGCGGCACGGCATCAATCATTTCAAGTTCGACGGCACCGGCAATGCGAACCGCGTGGTGCCCGGCAGCCGCTTCGACAGCGACTGGCATGCGGCGATCGAACTGATCGGCGCAATGCGCGGTGTGCGGCGCGACGTGTTCGTCAATCTGTCGACCGGCACGCTGCCGTCGCCGTTCTGGCTGCTGCATGTGGACACGATCTGGCGCGGCGGCGCCGACACCGGTTTTGCCGGCGCCGGCAGCGCCCGCGAGCGCTGGATCACCTATCGCGATGCGCAGACCTATCGCAACGTGGTGCTGGCGAGCCCGCTGTTTCCGCTGAATTCGCTGATGCTGCACGGCATTGTCTGCGCGCAGCACAACGGTCCGCTCGCCGATGGCAGCAGCGCCGATTTCGTCAATGAGGCGCGCTCGTATTTCGCGAGCGGTACGCAGTTGCAGGAACTGTATGTGACGCCGGCGCTGCTCGGCGAGGCCGCATGGGATGCGCTTGCGGCGGCGGCGCGCTGGGCGCGCGGCCATGCCGGCGTGCTGAACGACAACCACTGGATCGGCGGCGCACCCGATGAAGAACAGGTGTACGGCTGGGCCGCGTGGACGCCGGATCTGGCCATCGTGACGCTGCGCAATCCGGCCAACGAGGCGCGCGATTTTACGCTGCAGTTGCGTGCGCAACTGGAATTGCCGCGGCATGCGGCACCGCGCTTTGCGGTGCAGGACGTGTGGCAGAACGGCAATGCGAGCGTGCCGCTAACGATGGATGCAGACGCGGCGCAGTGCGTGCGGCTTGCGGCGTTCGAAGTGCTGACGCTGCAACTGGTGCCAGGCTCTTAAGGTAGCGCAGCGGCTTGAGGCGGCATACCTGCATGGCGCGCAGGTATGCCGGCGTGCGGCGGGTACGCCCGCAACGGGCACGACGTTCGTTCGGTGGCTATTGCGCCACCTTACGTCAACGTACGCGCCAGTTCGACCGGTTGCGGCTCGATCTGATGCAGATCGAAGATCGTCACCAGATTGTCGCCGCGCTTCAACCACGGCGCCGGACAAAACAGCCGCTGTTGCGGGCCGATATTCCAGTAGCGTCCGAGATTGTGCCCGTTAACCCACACCACGCCTTTGGTCCAGCGACTCATGTCGAGGTAGGTATCGCCGCATGCATCGAGCGACAACACGGCGCGAAAGAACAGCCCGCGGCGCTGCGGATCGGAACACACCTCGCGCAGGGTGTCGACGTAACCGTCCGCCATCGGCAGCAGAAACACTTCCCAGCCGCGCAGCGCCCGGCGGGCGCCTGCTGTTTCGTGCAGCATGGCCGGGCCCAGCAGGCCTTTGCGGTCGGCCAGCGCATTGCCGTAGTTGACCCGGCCCATGCCCTCGACCAGCACGTCGAGCAGCAGCTCGCGTTGCACGACGTCCGGGGCCGCGTCGGCGAGCGCGAGCGGCGCCTCGTATGTGGCGTGCGTCAGTTGCGCGTACCACGGCGGCATGCCCGCTCTCGATACCGCGCCCTCATACTGGCCGTCGATATGCACGGTCGCGTAATCGTGCAGGTTTTGCAGTTCGAGCCGCGCGGCGCCCGGCGCGCGCTGCAGCCGATGCCGGTACAGCACGAAGCCCGTGTTCTGCCCGTATGTCTCGAACGATTGCGGCTCCGCCGTCTGCGCAAGCGGCAACGGCGCAGGCAGGTTGTCCCATAGCGACGCGTAGCGCCGTGGCTCGAGCGCGTCGCGGCCCTGTCTGGCCAGCGTCGGCAACGGCGCTGGCACGGCGGGCAGCGCTTCGCGCAGATACGCGCCGATCAGCGCGCGATAGCGCAGGTACTTCGGCGTGGCCACGCCCTGCTCGCTGATCGGCGCCGCATAGTCGTAGCTGGTGATGTCGGGCTGATACGCACCGCTTGCGGGATCGGTGTTCGCGCCCGCGGTAAAGCCGAAATTGGTGCCGCCGTGAATCACGTACAAGTTGAACGACAGCTGCTGCTGCATCAGCGCATCGAGCGTCGCATCGAGCTCGACCGCGGTGCCCTGCAGCGCCGCATCGCCCCAATGCGTGAGCCAGCCCGGATAGACTTCGCCGGCGAACGCGGGCACGTGCGGAAACTCGCGGCGCACGGCCGCCAGTTGCGCGGCGTCACCATTGCTCAACGCGATCGCGCCACCCTGCACCGTGGTGCGATTCTGCCGCAGCTGCGCTAAACCGTCTTCGGTATAGAACGGCCCGGCGATACCGTGCCGCAGCCACAGTTGCCGCAACGCTTCCAGATAGGCCGGATTGCTCGCGTACGAGCCGAATTCGTTCTCGATCTGCAGCATCAGGATCGGGCCGCCGCGATCGATCGTCAGCGGTGCGACGAGCGGCGCCAGCGCGCCGATATAGCGCTCCACCGCCGCCATGTAGCGTGCGTCGTCGGCCGCATCGGTGCGCAGCCGGATATCGGGCTCACGCAACAGGTACGCAGGCAGTCCCCCAAGATCCCATTCCGCGCACACGTACGGTCCCGGCCGCAGCAATACCCACATCCGTTGTTGCTGGCACAGCCGGATAAAGCCCGCGATATCGCGGTTGCCGCTGTGAAAATCGAACACGCCTGCGCGGCTCTCGTGGTGATTCCACATCACGTACAGCGCGATCGTGTTCATGCCCATCGCGCGCACCATCTGGATCCGATGCGCCCAGTATTCGACGGGAATTCGCGCGGGGTGCAGCTCGCCGCTGCGGATCTGGAACGGCGCGCCGTCGAGCAGGAAGTGTGCGCCGTCACTTGCGAACGAAAAGCGCTGCATGCCGGCCTCCGCCTATGCGTAGCTGTCGCCGACGACGCGGCGCACCGGGCGCGTGGCGCAGACGAGCTTCATCGGTTCGATCGGGCGCGCGGCGCGCATGGGCCGCGGGTGCTGCGCGAAGGGGGCGGGATCCATGGCGGCGTGCTCCTTTGCGTGGTGCGAAAGCCTGATGTGCTGCATTATCGGCGGCAGCGTGCGCAGGCGGGAGGATTTTCGCGGCCCCAACGGCAGGACGTACAAGCGAACCGACGAGCGAACCTGCAAGCGGAATAAGCGCGCATCGGCAGGCGTTCTCCAGAACAGAGACAGTTTTGTCACAGGACGGTGCGACCTTGAAGCCCGCACTGGCCCTTTCGCCGAGGGATCACTCATGACAGAAGCGCTGCATCGCACGATCCGTGCGAACGGTATCAACCTGCACGTCGTCGAACAGGGCAACGGGCCCGCCGTGCTGCTATGCCACGGCTTTCCGGAGAGCTGGTATTCGTGGCGCCATCAGCTGACTGCGTTGTCGGCCGCGGGCTATCGCGCGATCGCGCTGGACATGCGCGGCTATGCAGAAACGGATGCGCCGCACGACATCGACCAGTACACGATGCTGCATCTGGTCGGCGATCTGGTGGGCGTGCTCGACGCGCTGCAGATCGGCAAGGCGGTCGTCGTCGGGCACGACTGGGGCGCGCCGTGCGCATGGCATGCGGCGCTGTTGCGGCCGGACCGCTTCACCGGCGTGGTTGCGTTGAGCGTACCGTTCCGGCCGCGGCCGCCGGCGCCGCTGACTCAGCTATACCCGCGCACCGACGACGCGCAGTTCTATCAGCTGTATTTCCAGCAACCCGGCGTGGCCGAGGCGGAACTCGAGCGCGACGTCAGACGCACGATGCGCAGCGTGCTGTATGGGTTGAGCGGCGACTGCCCGGGCAGCGTGCGCGTGATGGTGCCGCGCAACGGCGGCTTGCTGTCGGTCTTGAGCGATCCGCCGCAGCTGCCGCCGTGGCTCAGCGAGGCCGACATCGATTTCTATACGGCGCAGTTTTCGCGCAGCGGCTTTCGCGGATCGCTGAACTGGTACCGCAATTTCGAGCGCAATTACTCGCTGCTGGCGCCGTTCGACGGCTTGCGCGTCGAGGTGCCGGCGCTGTTTATCGCCGGCGAGCGCGACGTCGTGATGCAGTTTCCCGGCATGCGCGAGGTCGTCGCGACGCTCGCGCAGCAGGTGCCGCAATTGCGCGGCACGCTGATGCTGCCCGGTTGCGGGCACTGGACGCAGCAGGAGCGTCCCGCCGAGGTCAACGCGGCGCTGCTGACGTTTCTCGAACAGCTGGGGTGAAGCGCGGCGGCGAAACACGCGCGAACCCCATTCATCACACGCTCGTGCAAACACCGCCTGTGCTCAGATGATCAGCCGCGAGATCTTCGAGCCCTCCAGCGACACCCCCGCCATCAGCCCCGCATTGGTCATCACGATCGCTTCGACCGGGCTGGTTGCGGTCGACGTATCGATGTTGCCGTTCGCGCCGATCTTCAGCACCGCGACGGTGGCGTCGACGCCGGCGGCCCAGCCCTGGCTGCGCGTGAACTCGTCGAGCGCGTCCTGGGTCATGAACAGCAGGATCACCGCCTTCGACTGCGCGCCGATCTGCAGCCCGAACGACGCGGCCGTGATGCTGTAGTAGCCGTTGCTGCGCCCGTCGACGCGCAGCGCGCCCTGCCCGTATTGCCCGCCGATCCAGAAACCCGCCGAGATCACCGACGGAAACACCAGCATGCCGCGCGCCTTGGCGGCCAGCTCGCGCGAGCCCTCCACGGTTTCGTACAGACGCGTGACGGTTGCGTCGACATCGGCGTCGATGGTGCGGCGGCGGCCCGCGTTGGCCGCATCGGAGCCGTCCGACGAAGGCGGCGTGGTGGTGCAGGCGGCCAGCCCGGCCGTGGCGGCGAGCGCTGAGGTGACAGCGATGAATCGGCGACGGTGCATGCGCTTTGCTCCCTGTAACGCGGTTCGATGGTTCACTTCGCGCGCCGTGCGCGGCGCACGAAGTACCGAGCACGTTACTTGATGCGCATCGTCGGTGGCAAGTCGGGACTGACCGGGATGTGGGCAAGCGGACAGTCGCGGCGGCGCTGGGGGCCTGCTGGGGGCGTTGTGAGGCGTGATGGGGCGACATGTCGGACATCAGGCGCGTGCATGGATAGGACGCGATGCCGGTCCGCACGTGGGCCCGCCGTATGACGCGTCATGCGCGTCTGTGGTGGGTCCGCGGACGGACCCACCTGCGCGTCGTCACGCGTTCCAGTCGGGCGCGAACGGCGGCTGCACGTAGCGCAGATCTTTCGGCAGCGCGGCGATCGCCTGACGGTCTTCGTCGTCCAGACGCACGCGCAGCGCGTCGAGGTTGGCCCGCTGGCTTTCCGCGCGCTGCGCTTTCGGAATCGCAATGATGTCGTGCTGATCGAGCAGCCAGGCCAGCGCGATCTGCGCGGCGCTTGCGTCGTGCTTGACGCCGATGCCGGCCAGCACCGGGTCGCTCGCGGCGCGGCCCTGCGCGAGCGGCGCATACGCGACCAGCGGAATTTGCTTCGCGCGCAGATAGTCGAGCATGCGCGCCTGGCTCAGGAACGGGTGGTACTCGACCTGCAGGCAGGCGATCGGCGCGCCGACTTCGTCGACCGCGGTCTTCATCTGCGACAGGTTGAAGTTGCACACGCCGATCGCGCGGGTGCGGCCCTCTTCTTTCAGCTTGATCATCGTTTCGAGCACGGCCGGCAGGTTCATGTCCGCCGACGGCCAGTGCACCATAAACAGATCGAGATAATCGAGCTTCAGGTTCGCGAGGCTCGCGTCGAACGAGCGGCGGATCGCGTCGGGCTGCAGGCTGTCGTGCCACACCTTGGTGGTCACGTGCAGCTCGCCGCGCGCGATGCCCGACGCGGCCAGCGCCGCGCCGACCGCGGCTTCGTTCTGATACATCGTGGCGGTGTCGATATGGCGGTAGCCGAGCGCAAGCGCGCTTTCGACCACCGGCTGGCAATCCATGCCCGGCATGCGGAACGTGCCGAAGCCCAGGCGCGGCATGCGGATACCTTGCGTTTCAATCGATTCCATGACTGATCCCTCGAATCTGAAAAGTGGCGTGAAATGACGAAGCAACCGGTTCCGCGCGGGTTTTGCGCACGGCCGGTTGCGGCATGCGCCACTGTCGCATTTAGTCGGAGGTGAATAAAGTACGCGCCGTTCAAATGACCCGTGATTAAAATCACGAATCGGGGCGATCGACCGGCGCCGCGAGCCGGTCTTGCCAGGCGGTCGCACGGATCGCTCGAGTCAATGTCCCGCGACGCGGGCCGCAACGGAGGGAATGGTATGGCGTTCGACAGCAGACTGCTTTCCGGCGTGACGGTGCTGGCGGCAGTGGCCGAGAGCGGCAGCTTCGTGCGCGCCGCCGATATGCTCGGGCTGTCGCCGTCCGGCGTGAGCCGCGCGATCGGTCGGCTCGAAAAGCGTATCGGCGTACGCGTGCTGGACCGCACGACGCGCTCGCAAACCCTCACCGACGAAGGCCGCCGGCTATACGAAGCGGTCGGCCCGCATCTGCTGGGCATCGAGGAAGCCGCGAGCGCCGCAGCAGGCTCCGCGAACGCGGTGCTCGGCAAATTGCGGGTCAACGTCGATCCGTTCTTTTCGCGCACGGTGCTGGCGCAACGCCTGCCGGAGCTGTTGCGCCGCTATCCGCAGCTGTCGCTGGAGCTGATCATGCGCGACGCGACCGGCGACCTCGTGGCCGACGGCTTCGATCTGGCGGTGCGCTTCGGGCCGCCGCCTGCCGGCACGCTGGTCGCGCGCAAGCTGCTCGACACGCGCGTGCTGACCGTCGCGGCGCCGGCCTATCTGGCCGAGCATGGCGTGCCGCAGCGCCCGGAAGACGTCGCGCAGCATCATCGCATCCTGTTTTACAACCCGGTGACGGCCAAGCCGTTCGAATGGGAGTTTCATCGTCACCGGCAGCGCGTCGAGATTCCGGCGACCGGACGGCTGCTGGTGTCCGACGTCGACACGATGCTGATCAGCTGCACCGCGGGTGCCGGCATCGCGCAGATCATGGACCTCGGTGTCGAGCATCTGATGTCGGCCGGCGCGCTGACCGAAGTGCTGGCGGACTGGCAGGACGAGCGCTTTCCGCTGTACGCGCTGTATCCGTCGCGGCGCCATCAGGCGGCGAAGGTGAATGCGTTTATCGATTTCTGTCTGGAAGTGCTGAGGCCGGAATCGGCCACAGCGGCGGCGCGTAGCGGTGGTGCGCACAAGGGCGCGGGCAGGAAGCGCTGATGCGGTGCGTCGGGCTGACGCGCGTGGGTGGCCGATTATCTGCGCAGCGCGGGGTGGCGTTGCTGCTATGACGCCGGCTGCACGGCTGCGATGTCGTGCTCGAGCGGGTCGTATGACAGCTCGAAGATGCGCAGCGAGACTTCGTCATCGGTGGTTGCGTTTGCTTTTATTGCGGCGATTTTCGCGATCGCCGCAAATGCTTCGCCTGTTTCGATCGTTGCAGGCGCTTCTACTTCTGCGGCAGCCTGGGCGGCTTCGGTAGCCTCGGCCGTGGACTCGACCGTCGCAAGCGCCGCATCGCCCGGCAATTCACCCGTCAACTCGCCGTTCAGACACGCGATCATCTCCGGTGTCGCGTGATACGACAACGCGGCCCACGCCAGGCACGGCGCGATCTCACGCCAGAAACACACGGCGAGCACCAGCACGGCCAGCAGCATCAGAACGGTGAAGTACATAGCGAAAAATCCAGGTGGTCGACAAGTGCGGCCAGCACAGCAAGTGCGTTGAGCGCGCGCGCCGGCGCATGTGTGCATCGGCTTATCAACGAAACACCCGATGACGGGGGTTATTCCGCATACACGCGCGGATGCACGAGGCCCGACTCGCGTGTGCCTGACATACCGCCTCCAGCGGCTTACGCGTGCGATCGATCACAGCTGAAATCGGATTGTTCTTGTACGATGACTTATCTAATGAACGGCGCCGCTATAGCGCCGTCTCGCCGGAGAATCGCCGCGTCGATTGGGCGTTTCACGGCCTTTCACGGGTTAACCCGAGGATTTTTTTCCTGTCTCCGGCCCGATAATAAGCGCTTGTTGTACGATGACTTATCACTTCGCACCAAATAAAGGAGACAAGGTGGAGCACATCGATCAGGCTCGCCGCAGTTCGGCCGGCGCGCGCGCCGCGGGAGAGCCGCAGTCCACCACCGCTACCGCTGCCGTTGCCGGCGCGACCGGCCGCAACGGCACCGCCCCACTGCGAGACGAACGACGTACCCGCGTGCGCTGGATGGTGCTGCTGATCCTGTTCGTGGTCACCACGATCAATTACGCGGATCGCGCGAGCCTGTCGATCGCCGGCAATGCGATGCAAAAGGCGCTCGGCATGACGCCGGTCGCGATGGGTTATGTGTTCTCCGCCTTCGCATGGGCCTACGTGATAGCGCAACTGCCCGGCGGCCGCCTGCTCGACCGCTTCGGCACCAAGCGCGTCTATGCAGTGAGCCTGTGCGCCTGGTCGATCTTTACGCTGGCGCAAGGCCTCGTCGCGGGTTTGAGCGCAGCGGCGGCGGTCGCCGCGCTGTTCGCGCTGCGCTTCGTGATGGGTTTCGCGGAAGCGCCGGCGTTTCCGGGCAATAGCCGCATGACGTCGACGTGGTTCCCGCGTGCCGAACGCGGCACTGCGGCGGCGATCTTCAATGCGTCGCAGTATTTCGCCGCGGTGCTGTTTACGCCGATCATGGGCTGGATCGTGCACCGCTTCGGCTGGCCGTATGTCTTCGTATTTATGGGCGCGCTTGGCATCCTGATGACCGGCGTGTGGCTGAAGACCGTCTATGCGCCGAAAGACCACCCGCGCGTGAACGCCGCCGAACTGCAATACATCGAAGCCGGCGGCGCGCTGGTCGATCTGGAAACGCGCGAGACCGCCGGCCCGGCATCGCACGCGCAGCAGCCGGTCAAGGTGCCGATGGGTGCGTCGATCCGCGAGATGCTTGGCAACCGCATGCTGCTCGGCATTTTTATCGCGCAGTACTGCATCAATGCGCTGACCTACTTCTTTCTGACGTGGTTTCCGATTTACCTCGTGCAGCAACGTCATATGTCGATTCTGAAAGCCGGTTTTATCGCGTCGATTCCGGCGATCTGCGGCTTTCTCGGCGGCGTGCTCGGCGGCGTGATTTCCGATGCGATGCTCAAGCGCGGCTTTAGCGCGAGCGTCGCGCGCAAGACGCCGATCGTGTTCGGCATGCTGCTGTCCACCTGCATGGTCGCGTGCAACTACGTCGACTCGGAGTTTCTGGTGGTCGCGATCATGGCCGCGGCGTTCTTCGGCAAAGGCGTCGGCGCGCTCGGCTGGGCGGTGGTGTCCGATACCGCGCCGGTCGAAGCAGGCGGCGTGTGCGCGTCGCTGTTCAATGCGTGCGGCAACGTGGCCGGCATCACCACGCCGATCATCATCGGCTACCTGGTGCAGGGCTCGGGCTCGTTCAATTCGGCGCTGGTGTTCGTCGGCGCGAATGCGGTGGTGGCGATGCTGTGCTACCTGTTCGTGGTCGGCGATATCAAGCGGATGGTGCTGACGCGCTCGTTGCCCACGGCGCGCGGCGCGGCGCAATGACGGTCGCACTGGATGGCGTGCTGGTCGACCGGAACGCCATTCAGGCGCAATTCAGGCGGTATTCACGAGGAATGGAGACGATGAAAAAACTGTTGATCGCGCTGGCTGCCGCCGGCGCATGCTCGGGCGCATGGGCGAGCGTTGCAGATGAAACCGCGGTAAACGATGCGATGAACCAGCTGTCAGCCGCGATGATCGCCGGCAACGCACAGCAGATGAAGGCGCTTACCGCCGCCACACTCACGTATGGCCATTCGAGCGGCAAGGTGCAGAACCAGGCGGAGTTTATCGACACGATTGCGAGCGGCCAGACGCACTACAAGCGCATCGACCTGACGCAAACTGTCACCACCGTGTCCGGCGATCAGGCCGTGATGCGCGATCACTTCAGCGGCACGACCGAATCGGGTGGCAAGCTTGCGGAAGTGGATTTCGACGTCCTTGCGGTGTGGCAGAAGCAGCATGGTGCGTGGAAGCTGACTGCGCGACAGGGGTATAAGCATTAAGGCGGCGATGTACTGAAGTGCATCGCAGCATGCGCCGGATGTTTGTCCGGTGTGACAAAAACGCCGGTGTGTCGCAGTGTTTTGTGCGACGCCGGCGTTTTGTTCTGGTTTGATCACGCGCCCTCGCCGGCCGATAAAAAAACGCGCGCCGCAACAACTGCGGCGCGCGTCGATCGATCCGTAACCGCGCTTCAGCGCACCAGCGCCGGACGCTTGTTGTCGAACTGCCAGCCCGGAATCAGATACTGCATCGCCAGCGCATCGTCACGCGCGCCGAGGCCATGCTGCAGATACAGCCGATGCGCTTCTTCGAGGCGTGCGTAATCCACCTCGATACCGAGCCCCGGCGCCGCCGGCAACGCGATCTCGCCGCCTGCGATCGCGAGCGGCTCGCGCGTCAGGCGCTGGCCGTCCTGCCAGATCCAGTGCGTGTCGATCGCGGTCACGCGGCCCGGCGCGGCGGCTGCGACGTGCGTGAACATCGCCAGCGAGATGTCGAAGTGATTGTTCGAATGCGAGCCCCACGTCAGGCCCCAGTCCGCACAGGTCTGCGCGACGCGCACCGAGCCGCGCATGGTCCAGAAGTGCGGGTCGGCCAGCGGAATGTCGACCGCGTTCAGCCGCAGCGCGTGGGTGAACTGCCGCCAGTCGGTCGCGATCATGTTGGTGGCCGTCGGCAGATTGGTCGCGCGGCGGAATTCGGCCATCACTTCGCGGCCGGAGAAGCCGTTTTCGGCGCCGCACGGGTCTTCCGCGTAGGCGAGCACGTCGTGCTGGTCGCGGCACAGCCGGATCGCCTCGGCCAGCGACCACGCGCCGTTCGGATCGAGTGTGATGCGCGCCTGCGGAAAGCGCTCGGCAAGCGCGGTGACCGCTTCGATTTCCGCATCGCCTTGCAGCACTCCCCCCTTCAGCTTGAAATCGTTGAAGCCGTAACGTTCGCGCGCGGCCTCGGCCAGCCGCACGATCGCGTCGGGTGTCAGCGCTTCGTTGCGGCGCAGCGCTTCCCATGCGTCGCGCGGATGGCTTTCGCGCAGGTACGGCAGATCGGTCTTGCCCGGGTCGGCGATATAGAACAGATAGCCGAGCACCGGCACCGCACGGCGCTGGATGCCCTCGCCGAGCAGCGCGGCGACCGGCACGCCGAGAAACTGGCCGAGCAGGTCGAGCAGCGCCGCTTCCAGCGCGGTAACCGCATGCACGCCGACGCGCAGATCGAAGGTCTGCAGACCGCGGCCGCCGTCGTCGATCGCCGATAGTTGCGCGCGCACCGTTTCCAGCACCGTGCTGTAGGCGCCGAGCGGCTGGCCGATTACCAGCGCGCGGCTCGCCTCGAGCGCCGCGCGGATTTTCTCGCCGCCGGGCACTTCGCCGACGCCGGTGCGCCCCGTGCTGTCCTTCAACAGCACCACGTTGCGCGTGAAAAACGGTCCGTGCGCGCCGCTCAGGTTCAGCAGCATGCTGTCGTAGCCCGCGACGGGTACGACGCTCAGTTCGGTCACCACGGGTGCCTGACTGCGCGTTAATTCGGCAGAGGACGGCTGGTTCATGACTATCGCCTTTTCGAAGCTCGGACGGCGGCCGTCGGGAAACGGCCGCCGCGTGGATGGAAGGTTGCAGCGCGTGGTGTGCGGTGCACGGGGCGGCGCTGCGTGTGGCTCGTGCGGCTTATATGCAGTTTGTGCGGCTTGTGCGGTTCATGCAGCTTGTGCGGTTCATGCAGCTTGTGCGGTTCATGCAGCTTGTGCAGTTCATGCAGCTTGTGCAATTCACGCAGCTTGTGCAGTTCGCGCAGCCTTGCACCGCTCATGCCGCGCGCCGCGCCGCGTGCTTACTGCGCGCCCAGTTTCCTGATCAGCGCGTCGAGCATATCGAGTTCTTCGCCGTTCAGATCGGTCAGCGGCGCGCGCACCGGGCCCGCGTCGCGGCCCACCAGTTTCGCGCCCGCCTTTACGATGCTGACCGCGTAGCCCGCGCGACGGTTGCGGATCTCGAGATACGGCAGGAAGAATTCGTCGAGCAGTTTGCCGATCGTCGCGTGATCGTCGGCGGCTACCGCGCGGTAGAACTGCATCGCCGTTTTCGGAATGAAGTTGAACACCGCCGACGAATACACCGGCACGCCCAGCGCCTTGTAGGCGGCAGCATAGACTTCCGCGGTCGGCAGTCCGCCGAGATATGAGAAGCGGTCGCCGAGCTTGCGGCGAATCTGCACCATCGACTCGATGTCGCCGACGCCGTCCTTGAAGCCGATCAGGTTCGGGCAGCGGTCCGCGACGCGTTGCAGCACGTCGGCGCCGAGCTTCGAGTTGGCGCGGTTGTAGACGATCACGCCGATGTCGACCGCCTGGCAGACCTGCTCGACGTGCGCGGCAATGCCATCCTGGCTCGCTTCGGTCAGGTAATGCGGCATCAGCAGCACGCCCTTCGCCCCGACCCGCTGCGCTTCCTGTGCATAGGCGATCGCCGTGCGCGTCGGGCCGCCGGCGCCTGCCAGAATCGGCACCTTGCCGGCGCAGGTCTCGACCGCGGTGCGCACCACGTCCGTGTATTCGGCGGGCGTCAGCGAGAAGAATTCGCCGGTGCCGCCGGCGGCAAACAACGCCGTGGCGCCGTAAGGCGCGAGCCATTCGAGACGCTCGGCGTAGGTCTTCGCATTGAAGTTGCCATGCTGGTCGAAATCGGTAACGGGGAACGACAGCAGACCTTCGGAGACGATCTGCTTCAGTTCTTGCGGAGCGGTCATGGTGATGATGTCCTGGCGGCGCGCGGCGCCTCGATAGTGACGAAAATGAGCGAAACGAGCGGGCGAAGCGTTCTGTGGAACGCTTTGCTGATGTTGTCATATGTCATCGTACAACGTACATTTTCACATCGCAAGTGCGGGATGGCCCGCAGGTATCCCGAGATACCCTGAGATATCTCAACCACCTTAGGCCCCTTACGTACGTCGTCCAGATATGAAAAACGGGGCATGTCGCCCCGTTCTGCAGCTTGCGGCGGCCGCGCGCCGCGCCGCTCAGGCCGTCTGCGCGGCCGTCCCCGCTGCTTCCTGCGCGCGGCGCAGCCGTTCGCGGCTGTTCGACAGATGCATGCGCATTGCCGCGCGCGCCGCTTCCGGGTCGCGCCGCTCGATCGCATCGTAGATGTCCTCGTGCTCGCGGTTCACGCGATCGAGATAGGTTTCCGGGTCGTTGTGCGCGAGCGCCGCCGAGTTGACGCGCGCGCGCGGAATAATCGTATTGCCCAGCTGGCTCAGGATGCTGTGGAAATAGCGGTTGCCGGTCGACTTCGCCAGTTCGAGATGGAACGCAACGTCGGCGGACACCGCGTTGCCGGTGCGCTCGGTCAGGTGTTGCTGGAATTCGTCGAGCGCGCGGCGCATCTCTTTCAGGTTCTGCTCGGTGCGGCGCAGCGCGGCGAGCCCTGCGGCCTCCGCTTCGAGGCTGATGCGCAACTCGAGAATCGCCATCACGTCGCGCACGGTCAGCTCGCTTTCGGCGCCGAGGAAGCTTTCCTGCGGCTGCGGCTCGAGCACGAACGTGCCGATGCCGTGCCGTGTCTGCACGAGACGCGCGGCCTGCAGCCGCGAGATCGATTCCCGCACCACGGTGCGGCTCACGCCGAGCTGGCTCATGATCTCGGACTCGGTCGGCATCTTGTCGCCGGGACGTAGCGAGCCGCTGTGGATGCGCTCGGACAGCTCGGCGACCACCTCTTCCGTCAGGTTGCGGGACCGGCGCAGCGGACGCGACTCAGAAGTTTGGGACATTGCGAATGCCTGGCGGCGAACGGGTTGTGAAGCCCTCATTATAGTGGCGGATGAGCCCTTGTACGATGACTTCGATGCAGCATGCGACCTGATTGGGTCGTCGGCCAGTCAGCGCGGTCGCCTGCGAAGCCGCCGCGCCGCCGCAATCGCACGACCGCCACGCAACTCGGATCGGCTGCACGAGCGGCTAGCTCAGGGTATGCCCTGATTGGACGCTTCCGGTGAAACTCGCACACTGACCGCGTTTCGATGTACGACAACATATAACCGGTAACCGTTCGGAAGCCGCAGGTGTCCGCTGCGGTCCTTGCTGCCTGCATGTCCGGCGTTGCCTTTCCTTCCGGAGATGCGCGGTGTCATCCACCTACCCCACCCCGCCGGCCACGCCGGACACACTGCAACGCGCAGTCAGCAAGGCAAAGCGCCATCTGTTCCCGCTGCTGCTGGTGATGTTCATCGCGAACTACATCGACCGCGTGAACCTCGGCTTCGTCAGCACGCATCTGAAAGCCGATCTCGGCATCGGTGCGGCGGCATTCGGGCTGGGCAGCGGTCTGTTCTTCGTCGGTTACGCGCTGTTCGAAGTGCCGTCCAACATGCTGATGCAGAAGTTCGGCGCGCGCGCGTGGCTTACGCGGATCATGTTCACATGGGGGCTCGTGGCGGCCGCGATGGCGTTTATTCACGGCACCACGTCGTTCTACGTGCTGCGCTTTTTGCTCGGCATCGCGGAAGCGGGCTTTTTTCCGGGCGTCGTGTATTACTTCACGCAGTGGTTTCCGGCGCGCCATCGTGGCGAAGCGGTCGCGGTGTTTCTCGCCGGGTCGGCATTCGCTTCGGTGCTGTCGGGGCCGATCACCGGCTCGCTGCTGTCGATCAGCGGCTTCGGACTGGCCGGCTGGCAATGGATGTTTCTGATCGAAGGTCTGTTCTCGGTGGCGCTGTGCGCGCTGGCGTGGCTGACCTTGAAGTCGCGGCCCGCCGATGCCGGCTGGCTCACGCGCGACGAAGCCGCCGCGCTGGAACAGGCGCTCGCGGCCGAGCAGATCGAACGCGAAGCGGCACGCGGCGGCCGGCTGCATGCCAGCGCGCTGCTGCGCGACTGGCAGCTGATGCTGTTCTGTCTGCTGTACTTCGCGATCCAGTTGACGATCTATGCGGCAACCTTCTGGCTGCCCACCATCATCCGCAAGATGGGCGGCCTGAGCGATTTCCAGGTGGGTCTCTTGAACGCGATTCCATGGTTGCTCGCGATCGCCGGCATGTACGGTTTTGCGTTGCTGTCCGCGCGCTGGCGGCATCAGCAGGCATGGCTCGCCACCGCGCTGCTGGTCGCCGCCGCGGGCCTGTTCGCGTCGACCCGCGGCGGGCCGGTATTCGCGTTTGTCGGTCTGTGTTTCTCGGCGCTCGGCTTCAAGGCGGCCGCTTCGCTGTTCTGGCCGATTCCGCAGGACTACCTCGATGCGCGGATCGCCGCCGGTGTCATCGCCCTGATCAATTCGCTCGGCAACCTCGGCGGATTTTTCGCGCCGGCCGCATTCGGCTATCTGCAGGAACACACCGGCTCGATCACCGGCGGACTGTATGGGCTTGGCGTGATCTCCGTGCTGGCGGCGGGTGCGACCTTCCTGTGCCGCACCGTGCCGCCCAGGCACACGCTGGTAGCGGACGCCGGCGGCAAGCCGCATTCGGCCAGCTGAAGCACCGTGCCGGTCCGTGCGATGAACACGCGTGACCGGCACGTGCTACGAACGCTACGAACGCCTGCAGCGCCTGCGCAAGTTTCTCGCGTTGCATGCGACGGCATTCAGCATGTCCCCTCTGCGACGAATGCGGCGCTGCACGCCGCACGTGCATTCCTCTTTGCGAATCCGCTATCCACGACTCGGATAACGCATCGCATTCGATTGCCGGACCCTCGGCTCGGCAGCCGCGCCGCGCATTGTTGACTTGTGTGTCAAGAAATCGACGCGACGCGCGATCATCTACGCGTGATCCGGATTCGATTCCCGTTGTGTCGCACAGACCTTATCAGCACGACATTCCGAACCTTTTGTAAGATTCAGTCGTGAGCACGTTTCCGCACAGGGCACGTGCTGTGCTACTCAAGGGAGCCGCAGCCTCGCGGAACGTCGACCCGCAGCGCATAGCGCAGTGGTGCGAGGCTCACCTTCCGGAGAACTCGTTGCCATGCCGAACCATTCACCGATGCGCGTTGCGCGCTGGCTCACCATCCTGTTTGCCGCACTCGCCGGCGTGTATCTGGTTGCAGGCGGCATCTGGTTGACCTCGTTAGGCGGCTCGCCGTATTACATCGTCGCGGGCATCGTGTTCCTTGCGGTTGCCTTTCTGACGCAGCGGCAAAGCGGCTGGACCCTCGTGCTGTTTGCGCTGCTGCTGGCGGGCACGCTGGTGTGGTCTGTGTTCGAGGCGGGCAGCGACTTCTGGGCGCTTGCGCCGCGCCTCGACGTGCTGGTGATGTTCGGCATCTGGCTGCTGCTGCCGTTCGTGTACCGGCAGTTCGGCGCCTCGGCAGCGGCGCGACGGCCCGGCGCGGTGCTGCTCGCGCTAGGCGTGATCGCAAGCGGACTTGTGCTTGTCTATGCGGCCTTCAACGATCCGCAGCAGATCAACGGCACGCTCGCGTCGAGTGCGAGCGCGGCAAGCCCAGCGGTTGCCGGCGCAACCAATGCAGGCGACACCGGCAATACCGCGGCCAACCCGGCGCGTTCCGCGACCGGCGCCGCCACCGTTGCGAGCGACGCTTCCAACCCTGCCACCAACCCCGCGGACTGGCCCGCCTACGGCCGCACACAGGACGGCACGCGCTACTCGCCGCTCACGCAGATCACCGCGGACAACGTCAAAAACCTGCAACCCGCATGGACCTTCCGCACCGGCGATCACAAGCGCGCCGGCGACCCGGTCGAGATCACCGACGAAGTGACGCCGATCAAGATCGGCAGCCTGCTGTACCTGTGCTCGCCGCACCAGATCCTGTATGCGCTCGATGCGACGACCGGCACCGAGAAGTGGCGCTTCGACCCGGGCCTGAAAACCGATCCGAGCTTTCAGCACGTGACCTGCCGCGGCGTGTCGTATCACGCGAACCAGGCGGCGCGCGCCGCCACCACCGCGCAGGCGCAAGC
>DATLOW010000314.1:0-18758 GCA_035536055.1 Paraburkholderia sp.
AGGTGATGCAGTTCCGCGTCGAAAATGAGCCGGTTCCGGTTTATGCGGCACCGCCGTTCATGCGTACCCACGAGCCGCGGTAAGCGCATGTTGCTACACGCGTAGTCCGGCGTCGCCGGGTTCGCCGCCCGCTGACGCCGACAGGCGCCACGAGGCAGCGCACCCGCCTTATCGGCAGCGGCAGCGCCTGGCCGCCCGTGTGGTGGCGATCAGGACGCAATACCTTCACGGCCTGCCGCCAGCGCCGGGGCTCGCCGATGCCCGGCACTCTGCTCATATGCGTACGCATAGCCGAGCAGCGCAGCTTCGTCCCACAGCCGTCCGACGAAGATCAGCCCGAACGGTGCGCCGGACGCGTAGTACCCGGCCGGCACCGCGATGCCCGGCAAACCGGCGATATTGATTTCGCCGACCGTGGTTTCCTGAATCGTGTCAGTGCCGCGCAGCGGCGGAAGCTCACCGCGCATCTGCGGAAACACCAGCGCATCGAGCCGGTGCTCGTCGAACACCCGCTCGACGATGCGCAGATAACTCGCCTTCAGTTCGATGAACTCCGAGATATCCGGCGGCAACGATGGATCGGCCAGCGCGGCGTTGAACTGCGGCAGATTCGGCATATAGCGCAGCACGCCGTTGGGTCCGAACGGGTTCTCGTCTTCGGTTGCTTTCGCAAAGTCGGCAAAGGTCTTTAACGGCGAGCCGGGCCCAAGGCGGGCCAGATAGCATTCGAGATCGTACGGAATCGACTCGAGACCGCGTGCGTCGAAGTTGGCGAGCGGCGGAGTCACTTTGCGCAACGCCGCAAAGCCGGAGCCTTCGAACGGATCGTCGAGCAGCGTCGCACCGAGCGCGGCGAGTTCGCGCTTCGCGCGCTCGTACAGCGCCGCCGCTTCGTCGGACAGCGGTTGCGCACGCCAGCCAGGTCCATACAGGCCGATCCGCTTGCCCTGCAGCGCATCGCGCGTGAGCCCTGCCGCGTACCCGCCCTCCGGCTGCCGGCCGACGCTGGCGAGCGTCTTCGGATCTTCGCTACTGTAGCCGGCCAGGATATCGAGGCACAGCGCGGCATCCGTCACGTTGCGCGCGATCGGACCCACCACGTCGCGGTTGCCCGACAGCGGCACCACGCCCGCGTTCGGCACGAGGCCGATGGTCGGCTTGATGCCGACGAGGTCTTGCGCCGAGGCCGGATTCTGGATCGAGCCACCGGTCTCTTCCGCGAGCCCGAGTACCGCCATGCCTGCCGCCACCGCCGAAGCGGTGCCGGCGCTGCTGCCGCCCGGCATCCGCTCGGGCATCGCGACGTTGATGGTCGGCCCTGCCCAGCTGTCGTTGGCATGCGTGCCGGTGTGGCTCAACACCGGAACATTGGTCTTGCCCAGCATGATCGCGCCGGCCGCGCGCATGCGCGCGACCACCGGCGCGTCGCGCTGCGGCATCAGGTCGACGCCGCCGGTCTTGCTATAGAGTTTCGACCAGCCCGCGGTGGTCGGAAAACCGACCATGTCCATCGGATCCTTGATCACCACCGGCACGCCCGCGAGCGGACCCAGCGCTTCGCCACGCGCACGGCGTTCGTCGATTTTGCGGGCATCGTCGAGCGCCGCCGGATTCAGAAAGATCAGCGCGTTGTAGGTCGGGTTGTAGCGCTCGATACGCTCGAAGCACGCGCGCGCCAGCTGTTCCGCTGTAAACCGGCCGGCTCGGAAACCCTGTTGAACCGCTTCGACCGTCAACCCATCGAAATCGATCTCCAGCCCGGCGGAACCGTCGCCGAGGTTGATCGCACCCGCTCGTTCCATTCGACACTCCTGTTGATTTAACCCGCGTTTCGCCGCAGCACGCCACGCCTGATCCGGCCGGCGCGCCGGCCTTCAATCTTCAGCGCAACCATCCGCCGCTGCCGTGCCGCGCTTGATCTGCAGCACCTCGCCGGCCTGAATCACCGAATGGCAGATATCGTCGATGGTCACGCGCTTTTCCATCGCCTGGGCCCGCAGCATCTCGTACGCCTCGCGTTCGCTGACGCGATGCATCGACATCAGAATGCCCTTGGCTTCCTGCAGGTGACGGCTATCGAGCAGCTTCTGCTCGAGCCGTGCGATACGCTGCGCGTGTTGACGCGCGCGCTTCGCGTGATGCAGCGCCATCACCACGGTGGACAGCAGTCCCGATGCGCGAATCGGCGTGGTGACGATGCCGTCCGAGCCCATCTTGATGGCCTGATCGATAAAGGTGGGATTCTCGAAGGCCACCACGCAGATCACCGGTGGCGCATCCGGGCCGAACCACTCGCCGCGCGGCGCGCGCTCCTCCGGCAACAACGCGCGAAACACCAGATCGGTGCGCTCCGGCAGCGTGTCGGCCGGGGGCCAGCAGCGCTCGACCTGGAAGCCCATCCGCCGCAGATGGTTGGTCAGCGTCAGTCCGTCGTCGTCGTCCGGATGAAACACGACGACGCGCGGATTGCGCTCCAGGATCGAACTCGTCAGGCTGCGTTGGCCTCTGTCCGCGCGCGTCCTCACGTCAGTAGTCCCGCGTGCTCAGCTTGGTGACCCAGTCGCCCAGTGTCTGACGGGTCATGTACGGATCGGGGCCGACCGCAAACTTTGCCGCGCGCAGGATGCTGAACTGGCCATCCGCATTGGCGCGGCCGATGCGTGGATAGAGCGCCATGTGATGATTGACCGGATCGATGCGCACCCTGCCCTGCGGCGCGGCGAATTCGGAACCGAGCAGTTGCGGCATGACCGCGGCGATTTCGTCTGAACCCGCACGGGCGCACGCCTGCGCGAACATATGCATCTGGTAGTACGCGGCCTCCCAGTTCATGTCGGTCGGCGTGTCGGCGCCGAAACGGGCCTGGTGATGCCGCACCGCGCGATGGTTCTCGGCCGTATCGATGCTCTGGAAATAGGGTGCCGCCGTGTAGTGCCCCGCCGCGATACCGCGCGCCATCGCATGGATCTCGGTCTCGGAGGTGTTGAGACTGCCGATCGGCATCCGGGCCGGATCGAGATCCGCATGCGCATATGCATCGTACAGAAACGGCACCGTGGCACCGATCACCGTGCAGAATATCCAGTCTGGCGCCTTGCGCTTGATATCGGCGACGATCTGCGTGAACTGCTCGCGCGTGGCATCGAGCGGCAGATAGCGCTCGCCGAGAATCGCGCCTTCCGGGTGCTGCAGCAGCAGCTCCTGCATGGTGCGATTGCACTCGTACGGATACACGTAGCGCGAGCCGACGAAGTAGACACGCGCGCCGAAGGTTTCCGTCATGAAGTCCGCCAGCTGCACGCCGTTCTGGTTCGGCGACGCACCGCTGTAGATGATGTTGTCCGAATACTCGAAGCCTTCGTATTGCTGCGAGTAGATCAGCAGCCGATTGTGCTTTTCGACCACCGGCAGCATCGCCTTGCGGCTGGTGGACGTATAGCCGCCGAAGATCACGTTGACGCCGTCCCTGACGATCAGCCGCTCGGCCAGTTCGCGAAACATCAGCGGATCCGAGCACGGATCGTAGTGAACCGCGACCAGCTCGCGTCCGCCGATGCCGCCTTGCGCATTGACCTCCTCGATCGCGAGGCTGGCGCCGCGCCACTGCGACTGTTCGAGCCAGGCGGTCGAACCGCTGGTCGAACACAACAGGCCTACGCGGACAGGATCGGACAAAGCCATGTGATGAATTGCTCTCGTGTGCGCGCGGAGCCAGGCTCCGCGCGTGGATCGTCTTACTTCAGGTAGTGCTTGGCGACCATCGCGCCCACGGTGTATTTTGGATCGACAAAATTGCCCAGCCGAACCTTGCCCACCTGGCTTAGCATCATGTACGCATCCCACTTGTCGAAGCCGTAGTCCGCCGCCATCCACAGCACCAGCTCGCGATACGCGATGCGGGTCGCGTCTTCCAGCGGACGCGCGCTGCCGATGCTCATCAGCGCGTCCTCGTTTTCGAGCCGCGGCCAGTCGATCTTCCACTGCTTGATCAGATCGACGCGCACGGTGGTCGTGCTCTGATACTCGACGGCGGTTCCACACACTTCGCCGTCGCCCTGGCACGCGTGCGCATCGCCGATGAACAGCCGGCCGCCCGGCGAGCGGACCGGCAGATACGTAATGCTGCCCGGCCCCATATCGGGCACGTCCATATTGCCGCCGTGCGAATCCGGCGTCAGCGAATTGATCGAATCGATCTCGGGCGACAGGCTCAAGGTGCCGATATGCGGCTTGTACGGCAGCGTATTGCGTTTGCTCCAGTACACGTTCTCTTCATCGATCTTGATCTTGCGCACGATTTCCGGCAGAGGCTCGTTGAGCAGCGCCGTATAGTCGGTGCCGGTCAAGCCGCCGAAGTTCGGAATCATGCAGCAGAAACCGTGCGGATCGTCGCCGCGCGGCGCCATCTTTTCGATGTACACGGCGACCACGTCGCCCTTCTCCGCGCCCTCGATCATGATCGGCCCGTTCTGCGGATTCAGAAACGGCACCTGCAGCACCTGCGAAGGCTTGTCGGTCTCCTCCTTGATCTTGCCCTCGAACGCATCGCGCGTGTCGACCACCACGCGATCGCCCGGCTTCACGTGCAGCACCGGCTGCGAGTAGGGGCCGATCGTGTAGTGGAAAGTCTTCTGCATCTGTTCGGTCAGATGATGCTCGACCGGCTCGCGATCGGCGCCGACTCCGCGCTTCATCATGATCGATTGTTCAAGCCATTTCATGTTTCGCTCTCCATCACAGTGCCAGATATTGGCGAATCAGTTCTTCGTCAGCCAGCTGCTCACGGTTCAAGGTGTCGACGATACGGCCCTTGTCCATCACGCAGCAGCGCGTGGCGATACGCTCGACCATGCCCATGTCCTGCTCGACCAGCACCACGCCGATGCCGGTTTCGGTGGCGATCTGCAACAGCGTCTCGCCGATCAGATCGACGATCGACGGCTGAATGCCTTCCGACGGTTCGTCGAGCAGCAGCACCTTGGGGGCGCTGATCAGCGCGCGGGCGATGGCGAGCTGCTGCTGTTCGCCGCCGCTCATCGTGCCGGCCTTCTGCGCATAGCGCTGTTTCAGGATCGGAAAGTAGCCGACCACCTTGTCGCGCATCCGCGCGGCCTGCGCGCGATTGGCCTGCGCGCCGACCTGTAGGTTCTCGGCCACCGTCAGCGCGCCGAAAATTTCGCGGCCCTGCGGCACATAGCCGATGCCTTTTTGCGCACGCACGTAGGGCTTTTCCGCGCCGATCGCTTCGCCCGCCAGCGCGATGCGGCCGGCGTCCAGTTTGACGAGGCCGATCAGCGCGCGCATCAGCGTGGTCTTGCCCACCCCATTGCGGCCGATCAACGCCAGCACCTCACCCTTGTCGATACTGAACGACACGCCGTTCAGCACGCGGCCGCCGCCATAGCCGGCTTCGAGATTCGATACTTCGAGCAGCGCGCTCATTTTTTCTTCCCCAGATACACTTCGGCCACGTCGTCGCGCGCGAGGATTTCGTCGAGCGGCCCGTCCGCCAGCAACTGGCCGCCGTGCAGCACGGTGACGCGGGTGGCGATCTGCTTGACGAAGGTCATGTCGTGTTCGACCACCATCATCGTCAGACCCGCCGCCGACAGGCGCTTGATCAGCTCGCCAGTGGCATGCGTTTCCTCGACGGACATGCCGGCCACCGGCTCGTCGAGAAACAGCAGTTTGGGCCGCAACGACACCGCCATCGCGATTTCGAGCCATTGCTTCTTGCCGTGCGACAGATTTCGCGCAAGCACCTGCTCTTCGTCGTGCAGCATGAAACGATGCAGCAACTCGTCGAGGCTCTCGGGCCGGTCGTCCTTGGCACGATGCAATGACAGTTGCAGATGCTGGCGCACGCTCAGATCCGCAAACACGCCGGGAATCTGGAACTTGATGCTCATGCCCATGCGGATGCGCTGATGCGGCAACACATGGCTCATGTCCTGGCCGAGAAACAGCACGCTGCCCTCGGAAGGCCGATGCTCGCCGGTGATCAGCTTGAAGAAGGTGCTCTTGCCGGCGCCGTTCGGGCCGATCACGCAGCGGATCTCGCCTGCGTCGATCTTGAAGTCGATACCGTTGATTACATGCGCGCCGCCGAAGTGTTTCTTCAGTCCGCGGGTTTCGAGCAGCGTGGTCATGATTGGCCCTCCTCCTGCTTCAGGCAGGTGCCCGGCCCGCGCCGCGCGCGGTCCGGCCGGTTCGCGATGCGCCGCATTTGCCGCGCGACGAACGGCAGCAACCCTTCGGGTGCGGCCAGCACGACCAGCAGCAGAATCGCGCCGAGCAGGATCAACGCGTACTGGCTGCCGTATACCGCGAGGTTCTGCGACAGCCAGACCAGCAGCGCGGTGCCGACGATGGTGCCGCCGATGCTCTGCTTGCCCGAGGTCGCCACCCAGATCACCGGCATCGCCGCCGCGGTGAGGCCCATCGTCGATGGCGTGATGTACGAACCCCAGATCGTGTACAGCGCGCCCGACAGGCCGCCCAGCGTGCAGCCGAGCACGAACACCAGCCATTGATGGCGGCGCACGTCGACGCCCAGCATTTCGGCGCGCTGCGGATTCTCGCGAATCGCGATCAGCGTCAGGCCGAAGGTGCCGTCCAGCAGCCGGCGCAGCACGACATAGACCGCCAGCAGCAGGATCAGCACCAGGTAATAGAAGCTGGCGTTCTCCAGCGTCAGCGGTCCGCCGGGCCACGGAATCGTCAGTTGCGGCATGCCGCCCATGCCGTTGTAGCCGTTCAGCCGCGCCTCGCCGATCACCCATTGCGGGCCCGCGGTCTGCGCCATGAAGGTTTCGAGCACCAGCGTTACCGATAACGTGACGATGCCGATAAACACGCCCTTGATGCGGCCGAAGAAAATCATGTAGCCGATCAGCGCCGCGACCACCACGCTCACTACGAGCCCCGCGCCGAGGCCGAGCCACGATTCGAACCACGTGTCGCCGTAGTTCAGCGTGAAGATGCCGTAGCTGTAGCCCGACAGGCCGAAGAACGCGGTCTGTCCGAACGACAGGATGCCGCCGTACCCCCACATCGCGGCGAGCCCGACTGCACCGAACGCCCACAGCAGGCAGTAGGCCAGATTGCCGCTGGTGGTCGCATCGACCACCAGCGGCACGCAGAACGCCGCGAGCCACGGCAGGTAACGCAGCGTGCGGGTCGCGCGGCTGCCCGCAGGCAGATTGGCTGGTTTCACGTAGATCTCCTAGCGCGTGCGCGTGAAGAGGTTGCCGAGCCCTTGCGGCATCAGCCTGATCACGACGATCACCGTCACCAGCAGGCCGATCTGCCCGAACAGCTGACCGTACGATGCCGTCAACGCCGTCTGGATGATCGCCAGCACGCCGGCCGCCGGCGTGGTGCCGGCGAGCACATTGGCGCCGCCGACCACCACCGACACGAAGGCCTGCACGATGAAGTTGCTGCCCATCGTCGGCACCGCCGTCATGGTCGGCGCATACAGGGCGCCGGTGAGTCCCGCGAGCCCCGCGCCGAGCGCGAAGGTCAGCGTATAAAGCCGGTCGGTGCGCAAGCCCAGACATTGCGCGATCTTCGCGTTCTGGATCGTTGCGCGCGCACACACACCGTAGTTCGTCTTGAAGAACAGCAGGTAAAGCGCGAACAGGATCGCGAGTGCGATGCCCGGCAGCACCGCGCGGTAGGTCGAGAACGAATAGTCGCCGATCGAGAACGAATTGAACGGCGTGGCGATCCCTTCGAGCGACGGACCGGCGACCAGCAGCATGGTCTGCTGCACGATCAGACTGATTGCCCAGGTCGCCACGACCGAATCGAACAGCCGGTCGTACAGGTGACGGATCACCAGCCGCTCGATCGCCACACCCGCCAGCGCGGCGGCGAGCGCACCGAGCAGCATCGCCAGCGGCAGCGGCACGCCGCGCTTGGCGGCGATGATCGTAACGTACGCGCCGCACATGATGAACTCGCCATGAGCGAGATTGATCACGCCCATCATGCCGAAGATCACCGCGAGGCCGAGCGCCGCGAGCACCAGATAGGCGAAGCTGTCGCCGAACTGATAGATGAGCGAGTAAACAACCGATAGCGTGGCCATGCTTGCTCCACTTTCAGAAAACCGGCGCGCCGCATGCTGCACGCGGCGCGCCGGCCTGGATCAGGACTTCTTGGGCAGATTCGACGGCGTGTACTGGCGATGATCGGGCTTGTTCGGCAGGTCGCAGCCCACCTTGCCGAGCCAGTAAGGCTGCACGTCGTCCCAGACCTTCGGGATCTCGACCGAGTGATCCTCCTTCACGTGCACGAGGAAGATCGTATGGCTCGCGTGATGGCTCTTCGGATCGATACAGACCTTGCCCTGCTCGCCTTCGGTGCAGATGCCGCCGCTTTCAAGCGCCTTGCGCACCGCGTCCTGGTTGGTCGACTTCGCTTTTTCGACGGCCGCCTTGTACAGATAGATCGCGTCGTACGCGTTGGCCGCTTCCTGATTGATGTACGGCTCGTTGGGGAACTTCGCGTGGAAGCGCTTCTTGAAGTCGTTGCTCGCGGGCGTGTCGACTTCTTCGACGTAGTTCGCCGTCACGTACATGTCCTTCAGTGCTGGCGGTTTGAAGCGCTTGTGTTCATAGGCCTGGCCGACGTTCACCGAACTCGCCATCGGCAGATTCAGATGCGCGGAAGCTTGCTGTTCGTAATACGACGCCTGATTGGCGCCCACCAGCAGCGTCACCACGAAATCGGGCTTCGCCTTCTGGATGTTCTGGATGGTCTGGCCGAACTGCGACACGGACAGCGGGATGAATTCCTCGCCGGCCATCGTGCCGCCGTTTTCCTTGACGATATTGCGCACCCATTCCGCGGAAATCTGCCCGAAGTTGTAGTCCGCGGCGATCGTGTACACCTTCTTGCCGTACTTCTGCATCATCCACGGAATCAGCGTCGAGAACTGCTGCTCCGGTACCGCGCCGGTGACGAAGGTATTGCTGTCGCAGACGCCGCCTTCGTACTGGTTGTCGTACCAGTAGAGCTGATGCGCGCGGTCCATGATCGGGCGGATCGCTTCGCGCGACGCGCTGGAAAACGCGCCGAAAATCACGTCCGGCTTGTCGGTCTGCACCAGACGCCGGGCCAGTTCCTGGAACTTGGTGTTGTCCGACTGCGTGTCGTACGCGATCAGCTTGATCGGGCGTCCGAGAATGCCGCCCTTGGCGTTGATTTCATCGACCGCCAGTTCTGTCGCGTGAATCTTCGGAATGGTTGCCAGTGCGAAATTGCCGGAAGCATCTTCCAGCAAGCCGATTTTGACGGGATCGGCGGCGCTTGCCGCCAGCGTAGTAATGGCGAGTCCTGCGGTAACGGCCATACGTATCCAGGCCGACGGCTTCAGCAACATGCGGTATCTCCAGAAAATGGCGCAAGGTCGAGGGAAAATACGGACAAAAAAAGCCCCCTGACGAACCGCTGGTTCGTCAGGGGGCTTCTATGCCGGATCCAAGGCGGACAACGTTGTCAGGCCTCGGGCGATGAGGCAGTCTAAAGCGCCGTATTTTTGCTTGTCAACGTTGATCAAAAATCGGGCTGCGGGGGCGCAACAGCCGTCCGATCGCTAGCGGGCCGGGTTAAAGCGGTCGATATACCGGCTCATAGGCCACCGATTTAATATGCTCGACCAGATCGCGAGGCCGCTCGACGCGTGCGAGGCCATGGTCGAAGATGTACGCCGCGACCGCGGCCGCCACATGGATCGACGCCTCGTAGATTGTGCTTTGCGGCGGGTAGATCAGCCCTTTTTCAAGGCTCTCGTCGGTGACCTGCTCGGCCACCGCTTTAGCTGCGACGATAAACATCTCTTCGGTCACGCGGGTCGCTTCGGTGGCGAACACCGCCATCCCCATCGCGGGAAAGATGTACACGTTGTTGCCCTGCCCCGGCACAAAGCGTTGGCCCTCGATTTCAACCGGCTCGAATGGGCTGCCGCTGGCGAAGATCGCCTGGCCCTTCGACCAGCGATACGCTTCTTCAGCGGTGCATTCGGAACGCGAAGTCGGATTCGAATACGGAAAGATGATCGGCCGTTCGTTGAGTTCGCTCATCGCTTCGATCACCGGCTGGCTGAACAGCTTGGGCACCGTGCTGACGCCGATGATCGCGGTGGGCTTTAACGCGCGCACCGCATCGACGAACGAGTCGAGCGGTGCGTGATCGATCGCGAAGACCCTCTGAAAATCCGCAAGATCGGTGCGCGACTGCACCATCAGCCCGTTGACGTCGAACAGCGCGCTGCGCTTGCGCGCTGAATCGATATCGAGACCTTCGCGCACCATCGCCTCGCTGATCAGTTCGGCGATGCCGGTGGCCGCCGAACCTCCGCCGAGAAACAGGAAGCGCTGCCCGGTCAGCTTCTGCTTCGAGATGCGCAGCGCCGCATAGATGCCGGCCAGCGCGACCGCCGCGGTGCCCTGAATATCGTCGTTGTACGTACAGACCCGGTCCTTGTAGCGCGCGAGCAAAGGCACCGCATTGAAGTTGGCGAAATCCTCCCACTGAATGCAGCACTTCGGATAAACCTGCTGGACGGCCGTGACGAATTCATCGACGAACGCATGATATTCGTCGCCACGCACGCGTTCCTGCCGCAAGCCGAGATACAGCGGGTCTTCGAGCAGCGCCGCGGTGTTGGTGCCGACGTCGAGCGTGACCGGCAGGCAATGCATCGGCGGCACGCCGGCGCACGCGGTGTACAGCGCGAGCTTGCCGATCGGAATGCCCATGCCGCCCACGCCGAGATCGCCGAGCCCGAGGATCCGTTCGCCGTCGGTCACGACGATGAACCGTACGTCCTGCTGCGGCCAGTTGTGCAGCAGTTCCTTCACACGGCCGCGCGCGGAGATCGGGATATACATGCCGCGCGTCGCCCTGAAGACATGGTCGAACTTCTGGCAGGCCTCGCCGACGGTCGGCGTATAGACGATCGGCATGTAGGTCGCCGGGTCGGACATCAGCAACGCGTAGAACAGTGTCTCGTTGCGCGCCTGCAGGTCGGACAGAAACAGATACCGTTGCAGGTTGCTGTCGAGGTGCGCCAGTTGCGCATGCGTGCGGGCAACCTGCAGTGCCAACGTGCTCACGCCCGGCGGCAGCAGACCTTCCAGCCGATACTTGCGGCGCTCTTCGTGCGAGAAAGCGGAACCGTGATTGAGGTGGGGATTGTGCAGGATGTCATAGCCGTAGGCCTGCGTGGACATGGTGGTTTCCTTGCTGACGTGAGCTGACGATTCACGAGGACGTCATGCAGACCGCTTGCGTGATGACCGACGTGACGGTTGCGACGCCGCGCGGGCGTCGAGGCTTCGGCAATACCCGGCAGAGGGTGGCGGGCACCTGCGGGCCGCGCCGAAGCCACTCCGAGTATAGGCAGCGGAAGTCCGCTGCAGCAAAAGGAAGCGCGCGATATTAAGTGGCGGGTAGGACCGCGAAGGTATGGTTTCGCACCGCGCCAACCATACCTTCAGGTAGTCGTATGTGCGCGCAACCGCTTTCGTGCAGCGGGAAGTGTCCGTCAAGCCACCGTATCGGCGTCGCCGATATGCCGCACGATCATCGCGTTGACCTGGTCCGCGTGCGTCAGCGGCCCCATATGCCCCGCGCCTTCGACGATCGCCAGACGCGCCTTTGGCAATAGCATCGGCAGGCGCTCCGCAATCGCGCGCGACGGCACCGGTGCATGCTGGCCGCGCAGGATCAGCGCCGGCACGCGCAGGCTCCGGTAGGCGCTGGCAGGCGTGCGTTCGTCGAGCAACGCGCGGAAGTCGAGCGGCGCCTTCGGCGCCCAGCGCGTCAGCGCCGCCTGCGCTGAAGGCCGCAATGCTTCCCATGCGCCGCGGCCGCTCCAGTAGTCGACGAACGAGGCCGCCGCGCCCCGATAGTCGCCGCAGACCACGCCGTCAGCGGTGCGCTGCGAGATCGCGAGGATTTCCGTGAGCGCATGCGCGCCATGCGCGCCCATCAGCTTCAGCAGATGAAAAGCCGACGGCTCGTAAAGCGTCAGGCTGGCGATTCGCTGCGGGCGTTCGAGCGCCGCGCGCAACGCGACCGCGCCGCCGTACGAGTGACCGACCAGATGCACCTTGTCGCACGCCGCGTCGATGATGCCGACGGTTCTGGCGGCCTCGTCGGCGAGCGTGAAGGCGCGCTCGCCGCTCCACGGTCCGGTGTTGTCGCAGCCGTAGTGCTCGGGCACCACGAACGCGTGACGTGCGCCGAGCGCCTCACCGAGCTTGCGCCATTGCGCTGCGCCCGAGCCGGAGCAGTGCAATGCGATCACCGGGGTAGGGGACAAGCGGGCGTGCGGCGCGAGAGTGCTGTTCATGTCGTCGATCGGATCAATGGGTTCGGGGATGTGAATGCCGCAGCGGTATACCGGCGCTTTAGCGATCAAATTCCATCGTGTTCATACGGCGTTCGAGTTCGCCGATGTTCGTCGCCGACGCGAGATACGCGTCGCGGCGGCTGTGCTCGGCGTGGTCGAGCGCCTTTTTCAGCTGCGGGAACAGCAAGATGAGCAAGATAATCATGGCGCCCTCCAATGTCGGCCTGGTGGATTGCGTATCGGCGCGCGCTACAGCGCGATACAGGAAGTCCAGGCGTGCATCCGGTGCGGCACATCGGGATTCGATGGAGTGCGGGTGTTGCTACGGCTGGGACGCCATCTATTGCAGAGTCCGTGCCACATTGCGGCCGCCTTGTGCGGCGGGCGTCTGCGCAATCCGGCGGGGTGCGGGATGCGCAAAGTGTTGTGGCGTGGCCGACGCCTGGTGGAATGACTGTCGGACCTCGCCCGACACGATTCGAACCGCGGCGTTGACGTGAGGTTCGTCGCGCGGACGTTGCGATGGCGGCCAATCCCGGCGTCTCGCGCAAAACATCTGGACGCCTGGTCATTCATCTCTGCGCGCCATCTGCCGATACTAGGCCCCACGCGAACCACAACGACAGCGCGATCCGCAGACCTCGCCGGATCGCATTCCAATTGACCCGCTCGCCGCGCGGGTTGTTCGCGGTTCGGATTCGCGGCGCCACTGAACCGGCAGATCGATCGCACGCTGTCGCGTGCTTCTGCCCATTGCCCCAGGAGCGTGTCATGTCCGCAGTCGCGTCCAATCTCGAATCCGCCGTCGATCTCTCCGCCGTCAAGGCCCGTCAGCACGCTGCCTGGTCCACCGGCAACTACTCGGTGGTCGGCACCACGCTGCAGATCGTCGGCGAGAGCCTATGCGAAGCACTCGACCTGCGCGCCGGCAGCCGCGTGCTCGACGTGGCCGCTGGCAACGGCAACGCGACGCTGGCGGCGGCGCGCCGCTGGTGCGACGTGACCTCCACCGACTATGTCGCGGCGCTGCTCGAAGCCGGCCGCGCGCGGGCGCAGGCAGAAGGCCTTCCGGTGCGCTTCGAGCAGGCGGACGCCGAAGCGCTGCCCTACGAGGACGGCTCGTTCGACGTCGTGATGTCGACCTTCGGCGTGATGTTCACGCCGGACCAGCAAAAGGCCGCGCAGCAGATGGCGCGCGTGTGCAAGCCGGGCGGACTGATCGGGCTGGCGAACTGGACGCCGGAAAGCTTTATCGGCCAGGTGTTCAAGACCCTCGGCAAGTATCTGCCGCCGCCGCAGGGCGTGATGTCGCCGGCACTGTGGGGCACCCAGGCGCGGCTGGAAACGCTGTTCGACGGCTACGCGCGCGACATCGTTGCGGCGAGCAGGATGTTCACGTTTCGCTACCGGTCGCCTGCGCATTTCATCGAGGTGTTTCGCACGTACTACGGGCCGGTGAACAAAGCATTCGCCGCGCTCGACGGCGAACGGCAGGCGGCTCTGCTCGCCGATCTGACGGCGCTGATCGACAGCCGCAATCGCTCCGGCGATGCCACGCTGGTGCTGCCGAGCGAGTATCTCGAAGTCGTCGTGAGGCGGTCGTGAACGCGCTCAAGCCATCTGTAGCGGCGGTTGCCGCGTTCGGCGTGTGCCTCTGGCATCTGGCCTGTGTGACCGGTCTGCGCTGCGGTTCGGCGTTGCCCGGTATGTCGATGGGAACGTCGGTCGGCTTTCTTGCGGTACGGCTTGCGCTTTCGGTGTTCAGCCTGTCGGACTAGCCGCCCTGTGCGCAGGCCGTTGCGCGTTCAACCGCCCTTCGGCTTGCGCTTGCCCACCTGCTTCGCGCCCTTGCCGCGCGACGCGCTTTCCACGCTCGGCGCGCTCGGCGGCGCACCGCCAGCCAGTTCGCCGAGCGCCGACAAGGTCTCCGCATACACGAGGAAATGCCGCAAGTAGTCGGGCGACAACTCGTTCATCAGCGACAGCGCGCGGTGCACGAGACGGCTCGAGTTCAGCGGCCCCGCATTGCCCGGCACCTGTGCGAGCGATTGACGCAACTGCCGGCCGGCGCTCAGCTTCGACCAGGTGGTCTGCAAGTATTCGAGGGTGTCGGCAAGCGTATCGGCGCGCGCGCCGCGCGCGCCTGACGCTGCGGCCAGCGCCGATAGCGCAGTGGCGCCGGGGCGCGCGTCAGCGGGTCGTGCCGATTGCGTGGGGTGCCCTTCGCGGTCTTCGCGGTCTTCGCGCATCGCTTCGACGTCGCGCGCGTACGCCGCCAGCAATGCCGCGAGCCGGCCCTCGAGCAGACGGCGCAATTCGCCATCCGCCTGCCGTCCGGACACGCGCTGCGCCAGCGCATCGATCATCGCGAAACGCAGCGGATCGATGCGCTCGGCGCCGGCCGCGCGCCATGCGTCGAGCGTCGCGCGCACGTCGTCGCGCGGTACATCGCCGGATGCAGCACGATCGACGGATAGCATGTCGCGCGTATCGCTCATCGCCGCTCACCCACCCTTGCCGCCGTTGCTCGCCGACTGGCGCGGCACTGGCGCGATCTCGACGCGACGGTTCTTCGCGCGGCCTTCGGCATCGGCGTTCGAACTCACCGGCTGCTGCGAGCCGAACGCGGCGGCGAACACCGACGCCGCCGGCACGCCTTCGTCGATAAACGCACGCGTCACCGTCAACGCACGCTGCGCGGACAGCTCCCAGTTATCGGCAAAACGCCGGTTGCCGGAGCGCACCTGCTGGTCGTCCGCAAAGCCGCTGACCATCAGGATTTCGTCGTTGACGCGCAGATACGCGGCCAGCGGCCCGGCCAGCGACTTCAGCAGCTCGCGCCCCTGCGGCTGCAGCTGATCGGAGTTCAGCGCAAACAGCACATTGCCGCTGATGCCGATGCGCCCGTTCACCAGCGTCACGCGCCCGGCCGCGAGCGGCGCGGCGAGCGCCTGCTCGAGCGCCTGGCGCCGCTGCGCCTCGGCCTTGTGCTGCTGCACTTCCTTCTGCAGCCGGCTCGACAGTTCGAACTGCACGCCGATGATGCCGACCAGAATCAGCACGAACGCGCCCACCAGCACCGACATCAGATCGCCGAACGCGGCCCAGATCGGCGCGCCCGGCTCGACGCCGACATCGATCTCGTCGCTCATGATGCGCGTGCTCCGGCAAGCTGTTGCAGGTCTTCGACGATCTGCTTCTGCGACATCACGCTGAGGTCGATCACCTCTTTGGCCTGCGCGACGTAGTACGCGAGTTGCTCGTCGCTACGCGCGAGCGACTGCTCGAGCGCACGTTCGATGCGCTCCAGATGCGCGATCAGCTTGCCGTTCGATTCGCCGAACGACGCCACGGCCACCCCGAACGCATCGCCCATGCTGGCCATTTCGATCGCGCTGGTCGCGACCTCGGCGGCGGCGATATCCAGCTTGTGCGCCTCGCTTTCGACCTTGCTGGAAAACTGCGCGCCGACGCGCGCGAGCAGTTCGCCCGACGTCGATACCAGCCCGTCGATCGCCGCGCGCTGTTCGGTCGACGCGAGATTGACCGTATCGAGCAGCGTGGCCAGCGTTTGCAGCAGACGGGTGCGCTCTTCCAGCATCGCGGTATCGCGCACCATGCTTTCGGACAGGCTGTTGCGCAACTCGGCGATCACGTCCGCGGCGGCCTTCGGCGCCTCGGACGCGGCACTGAGCAGCCGGCCGATCTCGTCGATCGTGCCGCGCGCTTCGGCCTGCGCGCGCTCGGCGATCTGGCGCGCGGTGTCGGCGAGCGTGTCGCAGATCTGCTGCTGGCGAGCGACGTGCTGCGCGCCGGTTTCGGTCCATTCGCGCGATAGCGCGGCGGCGGTCTGTTCGAGCGTCGCGGTCCACGCGGCGAGGCGTTTTTCGTCGGCTGCGGCGACGCTCGCCTGCAATGCCGCATGGGAGGCATCGACACGCTCGACCAGTGCTGCGGTGCGCGACTCGATGCTTGCCGCCGCGGCGGTGGTTGCCGCTTCGAAGCCCGCGGTGGCCGCGGTGAACGCCGAGAGGCGCTTCTCATCCGCCGCGGCGACGCCTGCCTGCAATGCCGCATGAGAGGCATCGACGCGCTCGACCAGCGCTGCGGCGCGCGACTCGATGCTTGCCGCGGCGGCCGTGGTTGCCGCTTCAAAACTTGCCGTAGCCGCGGTGAACGCGGCGAGGCGTTTGTCATCCGCGGCGGCGACGCCTGCCTGCAATGCAGCATGTGAAGCATCGACGCGTTCGACCAGCGCCGCGGCGCGCGACTCGATGCTTGCCGCGACGGCCGTGGTTGCCGCTTCGAAACTTGCAGTAGCCGCGGTGAACGCGGCGAGACGTTTTTCGTCCGCTGCCGCGACGCCCGCTTGCATTGCGGCATGCGAAGCATCGACGCGTTCGACCAGCGCCGCAGTGCGCGACTCGATGCTTGCCGCGGCGGCCGTGGTGGCCGCTTCGAAGCCCGCGGTGGCTGCGGTGAACACGGCGGCGCGTTGTTCGTCGGTTGCGGCGACACTCGTCTGCAACGCGGCATGCGCAGCATCGACGCGCTCGACCAGCGTCGCGGTGCGCGCCTCGATGGTCGCCGCCGCGGCCGTGGCCGCCGCCTCGAAAGCCGCCGTGGCCGCGCCGAGCGCCGCTTCATGACGTGCGGCCAGCGCGCCGTGCGTCTGTGCGTGCTGCGCGAGCGCGTCGCTCCAGCTCAGCGACAATTGCTGCGCCGATGCCGCCAACTGCGCGGCCACGTCATCGAGCAGTTTCGTTGCGCGTGTGTCGGCATTCGCCGCGAAACCGTCGAGCGTCGCGCTCATGCGCGCGGCGAGCGCGTCGTTCGAGTTGCGCTGCGCGTCGAGGGCGCCGGTCCACGTGGTGGCCACCTGTTCGGCGGTCGACGAGAAACCGCGCGACAGCCCTTCCATCTGCTGCTGCGCGGCCTGCGCAACGCGTTCATGCAACGCCGTGGTGTCGCGCGCGAGGCTCGCGAGCGTCGTCTCGACCGCCGGCTGGATCGCCGCGCCGACCGCGCGCGCATGCTCGCCGACGCTCTGCCGCAACGACTGTTCGACCGAGTTCGTGAGCCGCGCATACGCGAGTTCGGTTTTCGCATGAAACGCCTGCTGGGCTTCGAGCTGCCGCGCACCGGCCGCGGCGCTGTGCTGTTCGAGCGAGCCCATCAGCGAGCGCAGACCGTCGAGCAGCGCCGGCATCGCGTCGGCCTGACGCTGCATCAGGCGAAACGTTTCCTCACGCTGATGCGCGGGCGAAAACACGCGCAGCACGGTCGCCAGCTTCGCGTCGAGCCGCTGCGCCACCTTGATGCGGTCGCGCCGGCACAGCGCGGACAACAGCCCGAGCATCGCCGAGGTCGCGACGCCCGCGATCGACGTGCCGAACGCGAAGCCCAGACCGCGCACCGGCGCGGCGAGCGACGCGCGCACCGCCTCCAGATCGGTCGCGCTGTCGAGCGCTGCGCCCGTGCCGCGCAGCGTGGCGGCCATGCCGAGCAGCGTGCCGAGCATACCGAGCAGCACCAGCAGACCCACCAGATACGGCGTAAGCGAGGGACCGGGCAGACCGACGCGCTCGCCTTCGATGCGCAGGCGCACCGCGCCGCGCACGCCCGGATGCAGCCGCTCGAGCCACGCGCCGAGTTGCGGCGGGGTTGTCTCAAGCTGATCGACGCCGGTAATCAAGGTCTCGGTCGCCTGCTGGTAGCGGTACAGCTCGACGGCGCCCGTGACGTAGCACGCGCCGATCAGCAGCGCGATGGCCAGCGCGAGCGGGTTGGTCGTCGCGTAGCTGATGGCAACCCACAGCACGGCGGCAAGGCCAACGACGAAGACGGCAAAATGGATTCGATGTCTGAACATGGTGTCCTGCAGGGGTCCGTGTTAGCGGGCGCGCAAGGCGGCAAGCAGCCCTTCGACCGGTTGAAAACGAAGGTCGAGTTCGGCGAGCAGCACGGCGTGCATGTCTTCGCGGAATGCGTCGAGCCAGGCGCCGGCGGGCGGCGCGGCGGCGGTGGTTTTGTCGCGGACGGTGGCGGTGTTTGCCGCGGTGTTTGCCGCGGTGTTTGCGGCGGTATTCGCTCCGGTGTCGACGGCTTCGCCTGTTGCTTCGTTCCCAGCTTCATCGGCGCTTTCATTTGCCGCCGCGTCCTCGCGCGTTCGCGCCGCGGCTTCTTCCGCCGCAATCGCCGCGTCGCGCAGTCGCATGAAATGCGCTTCCAGCAGCGACGGCACCGTGCCAAGCAAAGTCCGTTCTCGGGCATCCAGCGCGCGCGCCATCGTCGCATCGACGAGCGCGAGGCGCGCATGAGCCTCGCCTCGCATGGCGAGCATCGCCCTCAGCCGGGTGCGCAATTCGTCGATAGCGGTTTCCATCGACTG
>DATLOW010000315.1:0-5180 GCA_035536055.1 Paraburkholderia sp.
TTCGCGCGTTCGCGTAGTCAGCGGCCGTGCGCGCCGACGCTCTGCAGCGCGCTTAGCGCCTGTTGCGTCGCATCCTCCGCACAGCAATCGATCACGATGCGCTCGGGCATCGCGCGCAGCCACGTCAACTGACGCTTGCACAGCTGACGCGTAGCGAACACGCCCTTGTCGCGCATCGTCGCGTAGTCGGTGGCGCCGTCGAGGTATTCCCACGCCTGCCGGTAGCCGACGCAGCGCATCGACGGCAGCCCCGGATGCAGATCGCCGCGCGCGCGCAGACCCGCGACTTCATCGATGAAACCGGCGGCCAGCATCGCGTCGAAGCGCGCCGCGATGCGCGCATGCAATACCGCGCGGTCCGAAGGCTCCAGCGCGACCGGCACGAAGCGATAGCGCGCGGCCTGCGCGTCGACACGCGCGGGCGCATCGAGCAGCTCGGACATCGGCTGTCCGCTCAGCATGAACACTTCGAGCGCGCGCTGGATGCGCTGCGCGTCGTTCGGCGCGAGCCGCGCGGCCGTGCGCGGATCGACTGCGGCGAGCCGCGCATGCAGCGCGGGCCAACCGTCGCGAGCGGCATCGGCCTCGAGTTGCGCGCGCAGTTCGGCATGCGCGCCGGGCAGATCGTTGAGGCCCTGCGTGAGCGCCTTGTAGTACAGCATCGTGCCGCCGACCAGCAACGGCACGCGGCCGCGCGCAACGATCTGATCGAGTGCGTGCAACGCGTCGCGGCGGAAGTCGGAAGCGGAATACGCGTCCGCCGGGTCGACGATGTCGATCAGATGATGCGGCACCTGCGCGCGTTCTGCGGCGCCTGGTTTGGCGGTGCCGATATCCATGCCGCGGTACACCAGCGCCGAATCGACGCTGACGATTTCGCTCGGATGCCGTGCCGCGAACGCTAGCGCCGCGGCGGTTTTGCCGGAAGCGGTCGGGCCGAGCAGGCAGGCGATGGGCAGTATGTTGGGTGTGCTCATGTGTTGCGGTACGACGTGTGCGGGGCGAGCCGCGGCGGCGCGGCGAGTGCTGCGCGCGTGTCGAGTCGTACGTGTGTGTCGAGTCGTACGTGCGTGTCGAGTCGTACGTGTGCGCCGAGTCGTACGTGTGCGTCGCATCGTACATGTGCGTCACGTCGTACGTGTGCATCACGTCGTACGTGTGCATCACGCCGCGCGCACATGCCAGACGATGCGCGGCAGCGGCTGCGCATACCGCCCGCGCCACATGCAACACTCACCCGCGTACGGTCCACGCGCCACCCGTCACGCTCGCTCATTGGCCGCGCATGAACAGGCGATCGAGGTCCGACAGCGTCAACTGATACCACGTCGGCCGTCCGTGATTGCATTGGTCCGCACGCTCGGTTGCCTCCATCTGACGCAACAGCGCGTTCATCTCGTCGAGCGTCAGGCGCCGGTTCGCGCGCACCGCGTGATGACACGCGAGCGTGCCGAGCAGTTCGTGCTGACGCTCCGTCAACACGCGCGAACCGCCATACGCGTGCAAATCGGCAAGCACCGCACGCGCGAGCGCGGCGAGGTCGGCATCTTTCAGCAACGCAGGCACCGCGCGAATCGCAATCGAAGTCGGCGACAGCACGGCCAGATCGAAGCCGAGCGCATCTAGCGTATCGCGTTCTTCGTCGACGACACCGATCTCGACCGCATCGGCCTGCATCGATTGCGGAATCAGCAGCGGCTGGACCGCGATGGTGCGCTCGGCGAGCGCGTGCTTGAACTGCTCGTACAGGATGCGCTCGTGCGCCGCGTGCATATCGACGATCACGAGACCGCGCGCATTCTGCGCGAGCACGTAGATGCCGTGAATCTGGCCGAGCGCGAAGCCGAGCGGCTGCTCGTCGGATATGTCGAAGGCTGGTGCGGGCGGCGCTGCGAAGCGCGACGGCGTATCGCTTTCGTCGCGCGCCTCGAAGCTCGTCGTGCCCTGCGGCGTGCCGGCACCGGCATCTTTGCGGCCGAACAGCGCGTCATACAGCGCGAGCGGTTGGGCTACCGGCAGCGTGCCCTGCTTCATGCGCGCATCGCGCGTCCAGAAGCTGCCGGACGGCTGCGCGGCTGTAAAGCCGCTGGTGCCGCTCGCGCCGCTGCCCGCTGTGCCCCCGAGGTTGCCGCCAAACCCTGCGGCGCCGCTGCTGCCCATGCCGATACCGCCGGCGCTGCCGCCAAGCGGCGTCGCGCCAAACGAAGCCGGCCCACCAATCGGCTGCACATGCGCGGCATGCCCGCCCGCGGTGGTTTCCGGCGAAGCACCCGCATGGCGCGCCAGCGCGCGCTGCACCGCGTGAAATACGAACTGGTGAATCGAACGCGAGTCGCGAAAGCGCACTTCGATCTTCGACGGATGCACGTTCACGTCGACCGCTTCAGGCGGCAGATCGAGAAACAGCACATACGACGGGTAACGGTCGCCATGCAGCACGTCCTCATACGCGGCGCGCACTGCATGCGTGAGCAGCTTGTCGCGCACGAAGCGGCCATTGACGAAGAAATACTGCTGATCGGCGCGGCCGCGGCTCGCGGTCGGCAGGCCCGCGCAGCCATACACGGCGAGCGGACCGGCGGCCTCGTCGAGCGGCAGATGCGCCGTGGCGAAGGTCTCGCCGAGAATCTTCGCGACCCGCGCCGCCGGTTCGCTGGCGTTCCAGTGCTCGACCGCGCGGCCGTTGTGCAGCACCGAGATCGTCACGTCGGGCCGCGCGAGCGCGACGCGCCGGACCATCTCGAGACAATGGCCGAGCTCGGTCTGTTCGCTCTTCAGAAATTTGCGGCGTGCGGGCGTGTTGAAGTACAGCTCGCGCACTTCGATGGTGGTGCCTTGCGTGCCGGCGGCCGGCGCGAGCGTGCCGGTTTGCGCATCGATGCGCGTCGCGTGCGGCGCGGCGCTCGCGCGGCTGGTGATGCTCATTTGCGCGACCGACGCGATCGACGCGAGCGCCTCGCCGCGAAAACCCAGCGTCGCGACCGATTCGAGTTCGGCGAGCGAGCGGATCTTGCTGGTCGCATGGCGCATCAGCGCGAGCGCGAGTTCGTTGTCGGGGATGCCGCAGCCGTCGTCGGTGATCGAGATACGTTTGACGCCGCCTTCGTCGAGCAGAATGCGCAGCGTTTTCGCGCCGGCGTCGAGCGCGTTCTCGAGCAGTTCCTTGACCACCGATGCAGGCCGTTCGACCACTTCGCCCGCGGCGATCTGGCTGATCAGCTGATCGGGCAGCGGCTGGATCGCGCGCAGCGGGCGTACCGTTTCGTGCGCGCGCGCCGGAGTCGGCGCGGTGGCGGTGGGCGCGGCAGCCGGCGTAACGGACGGGTCCGTAGCCGGCCCGGCTGATTTTTCGCTGAATTCGGACATGACGGAATTATAGCGATTCGCCGCGCACCGACCGCCGCGCTCGGAGCACATCGGCGCCTTGCTCATATTTTCTTAATATTGGCTCGGGCACTTTCGGTATCATGGCGCGGTCGATAGGCCGGTACCGGCGCAATGTGACGCTGGTTTATCCCGGCGTCGGGCGTGACGCCGGTTCGACGATGGCTGCCGTAATGGCCGCGCGCGATGCGCACTATTGAGAGGACGCTTTTTTGGATACGCTGCTGCAGTTCGTCAACCTGGTCTTGCACATCGACTCGTTTCTCGGCGAGTTCATCCGCCAATACGGCGGGTGGGTTTATGCAGTGCTGTTCCTGATCGTGTTCTGCGAGACCGGTCTGGTCGTGCTGCCGTTTCTGCCCGGCGATTCGCTGCTGTTTATCGGCGGCGCATTCTGCGCCACCGGCGAGATGGACGTCGGGCTACTGATCGTGCTGCTGGTGGTGGCGGCCGTGTCCGGCAATACCGTCAACTATCTGATCGGCCGGTCGATCGGCTCGAAGGTGTTCGACTCGCATATACCCGTGCTCGAGCGCTTTCTCGATCGCGAGGCGCTGCGCAAGACGCATGGCTTCTATGAGCGGCACGGCGGCAAGACCATCGTGCTGGCGCGCTTCATTCCGGTGGTGCGGACCTTCGCGCCGTTCGTGGCCGGCGCTTCGCAGATGAGCGTCAAACGCTTCCAGCTGTTCAATGTGACCGGGGCGCTGTTCTGGGTGTTGCTGCTGGTGCTGCTCGGTTACTTCTTCGGCAACATTCCGTTTATCCGCCAGTACCTGAACGTGATCGTGCTGATCGGCGTCGGCGCGGCCGTGGTGCCGGTGGCACTCGGCGCGCTGTGGAAGATGACGCGGCGCCGCGCGGCGCCTGCGGCTTCGCCGCGCAAGACCGACGCCGGCCCTCGCTGAAAGCGGCGACGCGGCATCGGCTTCGGCGTCGCGCGCCGCGAGCGACGCATGGCCGCCTGGGCCATGCCGCCTGTCTTGTCTATGTCGCTTGTCTTGCTTGTCTTCTTGTCTGCAACAGGGCTCGCGCCGGTTCCATAGCCGGCGCAGTCGCATCAGCTGACCGTGCGCCGCACGACCGGCGTTTCCGGTGTCGGATAGCCGGCCTCCCTGAAGGTCTCGACGATCGCGCGATTCGTATCGAAGTACACCTGCCAGTAATGGTCGGTATGCGCATACGGGCGCACGCATAGCAGCGGCCCTTCCGGCGTGAACGACAGCACTTCGATATCGGGCGGCGGATTGTCCGCGACATTCGGAATCTTGACGACCGCGTCGCGCAGCCGGTTCGCCGCATCGATCGGATCGACGCCGTTGGCGATCTTCGCGGTCAGCTCGACGCGCCGCACCGGCAGCGCGCTGTAGTTCGAGATCGTGTCCGAGAAGATCTTGTTGTTGCCGACGATGGTCGTCACGTTGTCGGGCGTGATGATCGTGGTGCCGAACAGGCCCAGCTCCTGCACCGTGCCGGTCACGCCGCCGGCGGTGACGAAGTCGCCTACCTTGAACGGCCGCAGCACCTGCATGAACACGCCCGCCGCAAAGTGCGCCAGCAGGCCGCCCCAGGCCGTACCGATCGCGAGACCGAGGCCCGCGAGCAGCGCCGCGAACGACGTGGTCTGCACGCCGAACACCTGCAGGATCGCCAGCACCAGCAGCAGGTTCAGCACCGCGCCGAGTATCGAGCCGAGATAATGCGCGAGCGTCGGATCGACGCGGCCGTTGCGCTTGAGCACCGTGCCCAGCAGCCGGATCACGAGGCCGATTACCCAGCGACCGATGATCCATAAA
>DATLOW010000316.1:0-3096 GCA_035536055.1 Paraburkholderia sp.
GCCGACGTGATGCGCAACAACGGCGAGACGATGGGCAAGCTGTTCGAAGAACGCCGCGCGAACAAGAACATCTCCGCGCTCGACGACATGAAGCAATACGCGGACATCGCGCAGGCGCATGCGGACGGCACGAAGAAACTGGTCGACGCGTTCCAGCCGCTGTACGACAGCATGTCGGCCGACCAGAAGAAGCTTGCAGACACAACCTTCCGCGAAACGCCGGCGCAGGGTCCGCGGCATCGGCAGCACGGCAAGAAGTCCGCGCCGGCCACCGACGCCGGCTGAACGCGCGACGCTCAGGCTGCGAAGCCGTAAAAACGTCAAGCCGCATGCCGTAACGCGCCACGCGGCGCAGCGCGGCGTGGCGCAGCCCGCCTCGACGCCGCCTCGAACGCCTGCCCTTACGGCAGGCGTTTTTCATGTTACGGCCGGCTTATCTGGCATCATGCGGGTCTTTCCGCCTGCTTGCGGCTTGCCGCTAGCGCGGCTTCACACTGCCTGTGCCCTTCCATGCTCGAACTGAAAAACCTCGATCTTCGCAACGATCCGCATGCGCAACGCGTCGTCAAGGATGAGACTGTCACGGTCGAATTCGCTGCCGACAGCGGCGCCTTGCTGAGCCTCGAAGGCCCGAACCGCTATCAGGCGGGCGATGCGCTGATTACCGGTGCAGGCGGCGAGCGCTGGGTGGTGTCGCGCGATCGCTTCGATGCGAAATATCTGCCGGCCGATGCGGGTGTTGCGCACGGCATGCCGGGCGCGTATCGCAATCGCCCGGCCGTCGTGCTTGCGAAGCAAATGCACGAGGCCTTTGCGCTCGCGCGCAGCGCCGCGGGCGGCGACGTGCTGCACGGCACGGCCGGCGACTGGGTGATGCAGTATGCACCGGGCGACTACGGCGTGGTGCAGGCGGCGCGCTTCGCGAAGGTCTATCGCAGCGCGCGGTAGCGGCACGCTCGGCTCGGGCACTAGCGCCCGTCGCGTCCCTCGCGTCCCTCGCGTCCGGCCCGTTCGTTACGCAAACTCGTCGCCGAGCTCGAGCGTCACTTCGCGCGGCACGGCCTCGCCGTTCGCATACTGCTCTTCCAGAGAGCCGAGCGTCGCTTCGACGTACGCGCGCAGCACCGCGAAACCGCGCGCCCGCTGGCGGGCCGGCAGCGCGCGATAGCGGCCGATCGCTGCCGGTGCGAAACCGATCTCGAGCGTGATGCGCCGCGCGGTCGCGCCGAAGCGCATCGCGACCCACTGCACGATCAGGCTCGGCGTGCCGTCGGCGCGCGGCCGTTCCGCGAAGTGGGTCTGCTCGGGAAACAGGTCGCTGATCATGCGCGCGAGTTCCTCGATGTCGGGACTCGCGCACTCGTACTGGTAGGCTTCCATGGCGGCGGCAAAAAAGAGAGGTGCGTATTATCACGCAGACTGTCAGGCAGCCTATCAGACAGACTGCGCCGCACGCCGGAACAGTTTTACCAGCATGATCGCCAGCGGCACGGCAAGCAGCACGTAAATCGTATCCGCCACCGCCAGCGAGATCGTATGGGTTTGCGTCAGCGCGGCAGGCACTTCGATCAGTGCGTGCGCAACGATCGCGAGCGGCAGCACGATGCGCGAGCCGGCCCGCACACCGCGCCACACCAGCACCGATAGTGCGAGTTGAAACACCAGTGCCGCCGCGCGTTCGAGGATGAACACCCCTGCCGCGAGCGGCGACAGACTCACCACCAGCAGATGAATGCGCATCAGCGCGTCGAGCGGCAGCCCGGACAGCGCGCTGCCCAATTGCCCGCGATCCTCGAGATACGCAAACAGAATCCACTGCAACTGCACCAGCACACCGGTGAACCACACTTCCGCGCCGCCGTGCCCAAGGCCGTACGCGAGCCCAATCGACTCGCGCTGCTGCGCGGCCGGCCGATCCGGATACCGGGTCAGCGCGCGCTTGAGCAAAAGCCGCAGCGCGCCGTAGCGCCCCACTTCCTGGCAAATGCCGATCAACAGCACGCCCGCGATCACGAACACCACCGGGTTCGCGAGCCACGCCGCGGTGGTCGGGTTCATTCTGAGCAGATAGTCGTTGACGCCGCGCTCGATGATCATCGAAAACAGCGCGAACACGGCGATGCCAGCAATCGCGTCGCGCCGGTCGAGCGACAGCGGCCGGCGCAACCGGCGGTACAGCACGATCGGCAAGGCGGCCATAAACAGGGTCGCGGCGACGAGGCACGCCAGCGTGAGCGGTGAAACGGGCATGAGGCTCCTTACGGGATTCGGGTCGGCGAACGGTCCTCCCGCAGCGCGACGGCGGACCGTGCGGCGCACGGGTGATCGCGCGCCGCAGCCCGCATGATCGCAGATCGCGCCGCTCAGCGCGAAGTCGAAGCCCGCTCGATCAACTCGCCTTGCAGCAGACAGTCGCGCGCCGCGGTCATGCCGCCGGCGATCCGCTCGTGCAGAAACTCCACCGCGCGGTAGCCGATTTCGTAGGTGGGCTGGCGCACTGCGGTGATGCCGACCAGTTCGGCCCAGTCCGGATCGTCGATCGACAGCAAGGCGATGCGCGTCTGCCACGCGTCGCCGTAGCGCTGCTTCAGGTGACGCGCGAGACACAGTGCGACCGGGCCGTTGGCGGCGAACAGCGCGATGCGGCGCGGCGCGGTGCGGGCGTTGACGTCGGTGTGGAAAGCGGCGCCGGCCACGGCCCCGCCATCGGTATCGACATCGACATCGACATCGGCATCGGCGACGCCACTGCTACCGCCACCGCCGTCGGCACCAGCATCGCCATCGAACAACCCCGCCAACTGCGCATCCAGCGCCGCCAACGTGCGCTCGACCGCTTGCCCGTCCGTCAGATCGAGCACGACCGTCTCGCCGCGCGCGTGCGGATACGCGCGCATCGCGTCGCGAAACGCCGCCTCGCGCGCCTGCCGCGAGCTCACCTCGTCGAACGGCTGAACGACAAAACGGATCTCGTCGAAACCGCGTTCGAGCAGATGCCGCGCGCCGAGCGCCGCAGCCGCCGCGTTGTCGAGTCCGACCCGATCGGCCACCACGCCGGCGACCGTGCGATCCACCAGCACCGCCGGCACGCCGCCG
>DATLOW010000317.1:0-4990 GCA_035536055.1 Paraburkholderia sp.
ATGACAGTGCTGTCGAAAATGAAGCGGATACAATCGGTCGGGCGCTATGTGTCCCGTTCATGCCGCCCGCACAGGAGGAAACCAACATGACCGTCACGCCCGTCTCGTCGTCGGCAACTGTCACCGGCACCGCGCCCGCGCCGCGTCAGCGCTACGTGCAATGCATCAGCCCCGGCGGGCTGCATCGCATCGCGTACACCGAGTGGGGCGACCCGCACAATCCGCGCGTGCTGGTCTGCGTGCATGGCCTGACGCGCAGCGGCCGCGACTTCGACCGCTTCGCCGCCGCGATGGCGGCCACGCATCGCGTGGTGTGCCCGGACGTGGCGGGCCGCGGGCTGTCGTCGTGGCTGGCCGATCCGAACTACTACGGCGTCGCGCAGTACGTCGCCGATATGGTCACGCTGATCGCGCGGCTCGAAGTGGAAAGCGTCGAGTGGTTTGGCACGTCGATGGGCGGACTGATCGGCATGGCGCTGGCGGGCCTCAAGGACTCGCCGATCCGCAAGATGCTGCTCAACGACGTCGGTCCGCACATCGAGCCCGACGCGCTGACGCGCATCGGCAGCTATCTCGGCAAGCCGGAGCGCTTCGAGACGCAGCAGCAGGGCATCGAGCATGCCGCGCTGCTCGCACAGTCGTTTGGACCGTTGACGCCCGACGAATGGCGCGAGATCAATACGCCGCTGCTGCATGAGCGCGACGGCGCGTGGCAGTTCCGTTACGACCCGCGCATCGCGCAGCCGTTTGCGGCCGTCACGCCGGAACTGGCGGCGGCCGGCGAGGCTGCGCTGTGGAGGTCGTTCGCGGCGATCGAAGGGCCGGTGCTGGTGGTGCGCGGCGCGCAATCGGACCTGCTGTCGCGCGAAACGCTCGCGCAGATGGTGGAGCGCGGCCGCAACGTGACAAGCGCGGAGATTGCCGGTGTCGGGCACGCGCCGGCCTTTCTCGATGCGCAGCAGATCGGCCTTGCGCGGCGATTCTTTATCGGTGAGGCGGCCGACGCGTCATAATATCGGGTTGTGCGGCCAACGCGCGTTGGTGCGGCCGGTCGCACCATCGTCACCAATCACAGGGGTTCTCCATGGCAGTGATTCGTCACCACGTCGGCAAGCGTCTTTCGGAAATCGCGGTGCATAACGGCACCGTCTACCTCGCGGGCCAGATTGCAGAGGACACCGATCAGGACATTAGCGGCCAGACGCGCGAAGTGCTCGGCCATATCGACCGCCTGCTCGGCGAAGCGAACAGCGACAAGTCGCTGCTGCTGTCGGTGCAGATCTATATCGCCGACATGACGCATTTCGCCGGCATGAACGCGGTGTGGGACGAATGGGTTGCGCAGGGCGCGACGCCGCCGCGCGCGACGGTCGAGGCGAAGCTCGCCAACCCGAAGTGCCTGGTCGAAATCGTCGTGGTGGCTGCACAGCGCGGCTAAGGTCTCGGGCGCAGCGCTTGCTCGCCGTGATTAGCGATAGCTGCCTTGCAACATCCGCTTCTAAACACCCGCTTTGACACACCGCCAGCCCGCGCCGTGCGGGCCGCAGCATGATGAACACCGATCCGCCGACAATCGCCCCCTCGTTCGATGACGCAGTCGCGTTCGTGCGCGAGCACGCGGGCGACGCGCGGCTGTCCACCGGCGAACTGCTGGTCGATCATGCGGCGGGCACCGCCGCGATCATGTGCACGCTGAACGTCGATCCGCCGGCAGTGCTGGCCGCCGCGCTGTTCGGCCTGACGCCGTATCTGGAAGACCCCGCCCATGTGATCGCCGAGCGTTTCGGCGAGGAAGTCGCGCACCTCGTGGCCGACGTGCGCAAGCTGTTGCGCCTCGGCACGGTCAGCCTGCGCGCCGCGCAACACGTGCCGGCCGATGCCGGGCGCGAAGCGCAGGCCGCGCGGCGCGCGCAGGTCGAGGCGCTGCGCAAGATGCTGCTGGCGTTTGCGCAGGACATCCGCGTGGTGCTGATCCGGCTCGCGTCGCGACTGCAGTCGCTGCGCTATTACGCGGCGGCGAAGCTTGCGCCGTCGCCGGACGTCGCGCGCGAGACGCTCGACATCTATGCGCCGCTCGCGAACCGGCTCGGTATCTGGCAATTGAAGTGGGAACTCGAAGACCTCGCGTTCCGCTTCGAAGAGCCCGCGACCTACAAGCGCATCGCGAAGCTGCTCGATGAAAAGCGTGTCGAGCGCGAAACCTACGTTTCCGAGGCGATCGCGCGGCTGCAGCGCGAGCTGGCGGCCGCGCATATCCGTGCGGAAGTGAGCGGGCGGCCGAAGCACATCTACAGCATCTGGAAGAAGATGCGCGGCAAGGATCTCGACTTCTCCGAGCTGTACGACGTGCGCGCGTTTCGTGTGATCGTGCCGGACATCAAGGATTGCTATACGGTGCTCGGTATCGTGCACAACCTGTGGCAGCCGGTGCCGCGCGAGTTCGACGACTATATCTCGCGGCCCAAGCCGAATGGCTATAAGTCACTGCACACGGTCGTGATCGGCGACGATGGCCGTGCGTTCGAAGTGCAGATCCGTACGCAGGAAATGCATCAGTTCGCCGAGTACGGCGTCGCCGCGCATTGGCGCTACAAGGAGGAGGGCACGCGCGGCTACGGCGGGCAGTTCAGCGCGAGCGACAAGTACGACGAGAAGATTGCGTGGCTGCGCCAGCTGCTGGCGTGGAAGGAAGACGTTTCCGAAGGCGAGCACGACGACGCGGGCGACGGCGGCGAGCGCGCGGAGGGCGACGCACGGCCGGGCGCCGGCGGGCAGCCGACATGGCGCCACCTGCGCGACGCGGCGCTCGATGACGACCAGATCTACACACTGACGCCGCAAGCGCGCGTGATCCCACTGCCGCAAGGCGCTACGCCGCTCGACTTCGCGTATCACCTGCATAGCGAGCTCGGCCATCGCTGCCGCGGCGCGCGCGTCGATGGCGCGATGGTGCCGCTCAATACGCCGCTGCAAAACGGGCAGACGGTCGAGATCATCACCGTCAAGGAAGGCGGGCCGTCGCGCGACTGGCTCAATCCGCAGCTCGGCTATCTGCAAAGCAACCGCGCGAAGCAGAAGGTGCGGGCGTGGTTCAACGCGATCGATGCCGAGGAAAACATCTCGAACGGCCGCGCGCTGGTTGAAAAAACGCTGCAGCGCGAAGGCAAGACCTCGGTCAATCTCGATCAGCTGGCGGCGAAGCTTGGCTTCAAGGCGCCGGAAGAGTTGTACTCGGTGGTGGGCAAGGACGAGTTCAGTCTGCGGCTCATTGAGCAGGCCTTGCACGAGGCGCCGCCGGCCGAGCCCGAGGTCGAAGTGCCCGAGCAGTTCGAGAAGCGCAGCAGCGGTGCGAGTGTCGCGCATGGCGCGTCGACGGGTGTGCTGGTGGTGGGGGTCGATGCGTTGCTGACGCAGCTCGCGCGCTGCTGCCGGCCGGCGCCGCCCGATGAGATTGCAGGCTTCGTCACGCGCGGCAAAGGCATGTCGATTCATCGCAGCGATTGCCCGACCTTTTTGCGGATGGTGGCGCGCGCGCCGGAGCGCGTGCTGCAGACCGCGTGGTCGGCCGATGTGATGAACGGCCGCGGGCAGTCCGTCTATCCGGTCGACCTCGCCATCGAGGCGACCGACCGCCAGGGGTTGTTGCGCGATATCTCCGAAGTCTTTGCGCGCGAGAAGATGAACGTGATCGGCGTGAAGACGCAATCGCGGCGCAACGCGGCGTATATGTTGTTCACTGTCGAAGTGTCGAGCGCGTCGCAGATTCAGCGTGCGTGCACGTTGCTCGGTGAAGTGAGCGGTGTGGTGCGCGCGGTGCGCAAGGGCTGAACGAAAGCGTTGAACGCGACGCTGCAAACACACTGCGCTTTTTTGTTGCCGCCGCATAAAAACACTTGCCAACTCTCGGGGTGCTCCATATAATCTCGTTTCTTCAGGCTCGTAGCTCAGCTGGTTAGAGCACCACCTTGACATGGTGGGGGTCGTTGGTTCGAGTCCAATCGAGCCTACCAACGAAAGTGAAACATCGGTGTGCGATCGTAGTAGTTGGCGTTGCATGCGAAAGCCTCCGGTGTTTTAAAAACCGCAATACACGCCTTCGGGCGTGAACATGGCGAACATGGTTATGACACCGCGAACGTTGACCGAAACCACTTCGGAGCGACGCTAGTCGAGGACCTCTTTCGCCACTGCGGTTTGCTGGAAAAGTGAATGCGGCCCCTCGAAAGCGGGGCCGCATTTTTTTTTGTCCCTGTTGCGCTGAACCGTTTTTAATTGAGTTGTAGTCGCCGCCGACCGGTCGGCATCACGGAGAACACAATGGTTTCGATACGTCTGCCTGATGGTTCTGTTCGACAGTACGATCACCCCGTGACGGTCGCCGAAGTCGCGGCATCGATCGGCCCGGGTCTCGCGAAGGCCGCGCTCGGCGGCAAGATCGACGGCGAGCTCGTCGATACGTCTGCGTTGATCGATCACGACGTGTCGCTTGCAATCGTCACGGATAAAGATGCGGATGGTCTGGACATCATCCGTCACTCGACGGCGCACTTGCTCGCGTATGCGGTGAAGGATCTGTTCCCCGAAGCACAGGTGACGATCGGGCCGACGATCGATAACGGCTTCTACTACGACTTTTCTTATAGCCGTCCGTTTACGCCCGAAGATCTTGAGAAGATCGAAAAGCGCATGCAGGAGCTCGCGAAGAAAGACGAGCCGGTGTCGCGCCGTGTCGTGTCGCGCGATGAAGCGGTCGAATACTTCAAGAGCATCGGCGAGAAGTACAAGGCCGAGATCATCGAATCCATTCCGGCCAGCGACGAAATCAAGCTTTACTCGCACGGCGGTTTCACGGATCTGTGCCGCGGCCCGCACGTGCCGTCCACGGGCAAGCTGAAGGTCTTCAAGCTGATGAAGGTGGCGGGCGCGTACTGGCGCGGCGACGCGAAGAACGAACAGCTGCAGCGCATCTACGGCACGGCCTGGACGAAGA
>DATLOW010000318.1:0-11728 GCA_035536055.1 Paraburkholderia sp.
AATGCCGGCGCGCTGGCGCTGGGGCTGCGCGTCACCACGCTGCGCGATGCGATCAACGCGACCGGCACCGACCGCATCGCGCGCTGGACGCAACTGCTGCTGTATGCGGACGGCCGCAAGGTCGCGCTCGAAGACGACCCGCTGCTGCAACTCGCGGCAACCCGCGCGCGCTTTATGGAACTGGCGATCGAGCGCCTGCCCGAAGCGTTCCGCGATGAAACCGACGCGGCGTTTCTGACCGGCGTGTTCTCGTTCGTCGATGCGGTGTTCGGCGGCACGCTCGAAAACACGCTGAACGTGCTGATGCTGTCGAAGCCGATTCGCGCGGCGATCGAACATCACGAGGGCACGCTCGGTGCGCTGCTGACGTTGAGCGAAACGCTGGAGCGCGGCGTATGGGACGAGATCGAGCAGGCCTGCGCCGGGCTCGCACCGCTCGACGCGTGCGCGGCCACCGAGCTCGCGTTGAATGCCGCCGCCTGGGCAGGCATTGCGGATCGCAGCGCCGAAGCCGAAGGGCTGCAACGCATCGAAGATTGACGCGCTGCTTTAGCGCAAGCGCAATCCATCAGGAAGCCAAACCGGAACCCAGCGGCCGGAAATCTTGAACGCCGCGCCGGGCCGGCGTTCAGTTGCGTGTTCCCGGCTGCGTTACAGCAGTTCCAGTTCAGTCACCGGCGTGTGGGCGAAAAAACGCCGCAATTCCCGCGACAATTCGTTCAAGGCAGCCATCTCCTGCTGCGAGATGCGGCGCGGCTGATCGCTATGCAGCCAGTCGCCGTACAGCAGCGCGACCGTCGACTGGTTGTCGAGCATCACCGGCAGCAGCACGAACGAATGCGCATCGGCAAACGAGTGCTTGTACCAGTCGGGCAGACGCGCCACCATTTTCGGATCGCGCGCGTTTTCGATAAAGATGCCCACCGAGTTCGCAATCGCGAGGTGGAATACATCCGGCTGGAACGCACCGGCGAACTCGAGGCGCGGCATCACCGCGTCGACCTTCGGACCGAAGCCCATGCGCGCCTTGAACATGCCGCCGCTTTGCCGCACGAACACCACCGTGCGCGCAAAGCCGAGCCCCGCGAGCACGGTTTCCGACGCGAGCGTCAGCGCCGGCGCGAGCGCATTGTCCGACGGTAGCGCGCGCAGATCTTCGACGCCCGCGCGAATCCGGTCTTCCGGTTCGAGCGGCTCGCGCGCGATCGCGTCGGCGCTGGCGCGCAGTTCGTTGATCTCGCGCATCACGCCGTCGCCGGCTTCTTCGCGCGCGAGCCCGACGCTCATTTCGACCAGCACGTCCGCATCGGTATTCAGCGGGCGCGAAAAGCGCTGCGCCAGTTCCGCGAGACGTGCATCGCGCTGCGTGGCCGGCATGTCCGGCGACGTCAGCAGGTTCGCGACTTCGGTGGAGTAGGTGGTGACCGCGCGCATCCACTGCGTCTGGCGCGGTTCGTCTTCGCGTGCCGGGTCGTACGGCGTCATGCCGACGCGGATGATCTCCGGCAGCCGCCAGCGCAGCGCGGCCTCGATGCCGATCTCCTCGAAGGTGACGCCGAGCACGGCTTTGCAGGCATCGTCTTCGCTGATGCCGGCGTCGATCTGACGGCGCACCTGATCCCATTCATGGTCGAGATAGAACACCACCAGCAGCTTGCCGACCTGGCGCATCAGCGTGCAGACCACCGCTTCTTCGCCGACCCGCAGGTCGCCGCGTTCGGTCAGCTTGCGCGCCACGCACCCCGACAGCATCGTGCGGTTCAGTTCGAGCTTGGCATCGATGCGGCGCGGCGCGCTGTGATGAAAGTGATCGACGATCTGCAGGCCGACCACCAGGTGGCCGACCGCATCCATGCCGAGCACCATCAGCGCGCGCGAGATGGTGGTGATATTGCCGCCGAACGCCATGTACATCGCCGAATTCGCGAGACGCAAGACCTTATGGGTCAGCGCGAAGTCGGAGAGCACAACCTGAACGAGCGACGTGAAGTCGAGCTCGTCGTTCTTGACGGCCGCCATCGTGGTGCGCAGCGATTGCGACAGCATCGGAAAATCGCCGCGCTCGCTCATCCTGCTCCAGAGCCTGTCGAGCAGCGCCGCTTTTAACATGTGAGTCCCGCGAAAGCCATACCTGTTCCAGTAAGTGGACAGCCGGTCAACGGGTGCCGGCTGCCGGTGCGGTTGCGCGTCGTCTGCCGCATGGTCACGCCGGTGCGTGCAGATACAGCGCGCGCGATTCGAAGCACTGCGCGAGTTCTTCGGAAGGCAGCGCCTTGCAGACCAGCCACCCTTGAATGTGATCGCAGCCCATCTCGGTCAGCAATGCACGCTGCGCTTCGGTTTCGACACCTTCCGCGACCAGTTCCAGGTCGAGTGTCTGCGCCAGACCTACCACGGCGCTGACGATCGCCTGATCATTGCGCGAGGTTAGCAGATTCTCGACAAAGCTCCGGTCGATTTTCAGCTTGGCGAGCGGGAAACGTTGCAAATACGCGAGGCTCGAATAGCCGGTGCCGAAATCGTCGACGGCAAAACGAATGCCGATCGCCGTCAGTTCCGCGAGCAAGGCGGTGGCGTGGGCGGGGTCGTGCATCAGCAGCGTTTCGGTGATTTCGAACACGAGGCGGCGCGGATCGATGCCGGTCAGCGCGACCGCTTCGCGCACGTTGTCGGTGAAGCGCGGGTCGCGGAACTGCTGCGCCGATACGTTGACCGCCACGTACTGCAGTGAAATACCCTGGCTGTCCCACTGGATCAGCTGCATGCAGGCGGCCTTCAGCACCCAGTTGCCGAGGTAGTTGATCAGGCCGACCGATTCCGCCAGCGGAATGAACATCGAAGGCGGCACCAGCCCATGCAGCGGATGGTGCCAGCGGATCAGCGCCTCGACGCCGACCACGCCGCGCGAATGGCCGTTGGTGATCGGCTGGAAGTGCAGCGAGAACTCGCCGTTGCGCACACCGTCGTACAGGTCCGCTTCGAGCTTCAGGCGCTCGGCGTCGGCCGGGTTGTCGTCGGGCACGTAGAACGCGAGCGTGTTGCCGCCCGCGGCCTTGGCGCGCAGCAGCGCATGGTCGGCCCAGCGCAGCAGCTGGCTGTCGCGCGGCACGGTGTCGTTCGAATGCTGCACGTCCGGGTACAGCGCAATGCCGATGCTGGCCGACAGGTGCACCGGCTGGCGGTTGTGCGAATACGGCTGCTGGATTGCGGTCAGCAGGCGGCGCGCCAGCGCCTCGGCGGCGAGCGCCGCGTCGGTGCGCGAGTTGGCGGGCGGCAGCAGGATCGCGAACTCGTCGCTGGCCACCCGCGCGATGATCTCGCCCTGGGTGGTCATCGTGGTCAGCCGGCGCGCGGTCTCGCGCAGCATCTCGTCGCCGGCGTCGTAGCCGAGCGCGCGGTTCACGCGCTGGTAGTCGTCGAGGTCGAGCAGCAGCAGCGCGGCCGGCGTGCCGTGCCGGTCGGCCTGCTGCTGCGCGTCGCGCAGCGCGTCGGACAGCGCCGGCACGTTGGCGATGCCGGTCAGGTGGTCGGTGTGCAGCGCGCGCCGCAGGCTCGCCTCGTTGGCGCGCCATTGCGACACGTCGAAGCCGGCGATCGCATAGCCTTCGATGCCGTCGTGGTTGTTGCGCACCACGCGCAGCTCGACGGCGACCGGATAGGTCAGCGACTTGACCAGCTCGAGCGAGATTTTCTCGACCGCGCCGCTCGCCTCGGCGCGCGCCAGCGCGGCTTCGAGGCGCGGCGTGTCGGCCGGCGACACGATGTCGGCGAGCGAGATGGTCTGCAGGTATTCGCGGTGATAGCCGACGAAGCGCAGGCTCGCGTCGGTCACGTACAGGAAGCGCAGCTCGCGATCGACGTGCGCGAGAAAATCGACGGCGCCGACCGTCTGCTCGAGGCCGAGCGCAATGCCGGCCGCATTGGCGCCCGCCTGCGTCTGCGCGCGCGTAGCCGCGCGCGCAGCGCGCAGGCGCTCGAACGCCGTGCGCAGCCATCCCCGTCGAGGTGCGGTAATCCTGGTCGCTTCCATTGTGATTTGCTGCCAATCGTAATTCGTTGCGAGCGCTCCATGCCGTCCGCCGGTCACCGCACAACAGCCGCAAGATCGGGGAGACGCCCATCAGAGCACCATAACGGCTTACGGGCGGAAATCTTTAGCTTGCCGCGAAAAAAACCTGCTGCGCACGCCACAGTGTGGGAGGATCGCTGCAGCGCAGGATGGAATCGTCTAAAGTAAGGTTTCCCTCAATCCGTTAAAGCGGATATACGTGGGGCAATTCGGATTTGGTACGATGCGGCGGCGGTCGGTGGGACCGTTTCCATCCCGGCCTCAACGAGTGCCACTTTCTGAATCAAGCCGCCATCAATCATGTCTGATCCGTCCGAAGACAGAGGAACCCCCAAGCTTACCCAGCCGGCCGGCGTGGACGACGCAGCAGCAGGCGCCGGCGCGCCCGGCGCGCGCCTCGAGGCGCAGCCGGCGGACCTCGAACTCAGCGCCGAGCAGTTGAGCGCGCAATTCAACCCGCAGTTCGTCTATCTGGGCCGCCAGCCGATCCTGGACCGCACCGGCGCGCTGCACGCGTACGAGCTGCTGTTTCGCGACAGCGCACACAACCACGCGCGCGTCACCGACGACGCGCAGGCCACCGCCCAGGTCGTGTCGCGCACGATCGGCGCGATCGGCGTGCCGGCGGTGCTCGGCCACCATCGCGGCTACGTGAATATCGGGCGGCGCCTTCTGTTCGACGACATCGTGCATCTGATGTCGCCGGAACGCTTCGTACTCGAAATCCTCGAAACCGTGACGGTCGATGCGCGGCTGCTGGCGCGCCTCGGCGAACTGCGTCAGGCGGGCTTCCGGATTGCGCTCGACGATGTGTTCGAGCTGTCCGACAGCCTGTTCGCGATGCTGCCGTATGCGGATATCGTCAAGGTCGACGTGCTGCTGACCGAGCGCAGCGAGCTGCGCAAGCTTGCAACTACCTTGCGGCAGCACGGCAAGACGCTGATCGCCGAGAAGGTCGAAACGCGCGAAGACTTCCTCGAGGCGCGCGATCTCGGCTTCGATCTGTTCCAGGGCTATTTTTTCGCGCGGCCGCAGGTGCTGGCGGCGGCGCGCAGCCGTTCGTCGAGCGCCGCGCTGCTGCGGCTGCTCGCGCTGTTGTCGCGCGATGCCGGCATTTTCGAGCTCGAAGCCGAGCTGAAAGGGCATCCGACCGTGGTGGTGCAGCTGCTGCGGCTAGTCAATTCGAGCGCATTCGGTCTGGGCCGCTACATCGCGTCGCTGCGCGAAGCGATCATCGCCACCGGCACGCGGCAGATCGCCCGCTGGGCACAGCTGCTGTTGTACGCGGGCGGCGGCGAGCTCGCGTGGCGCTCGGATCCGCTGGTGCAGCTGGCCGGCACGCGCTCGCGCTTCATGGAGCTGGCGGCGCGGCTGCTGCGCCCCGGCGACGAAGATTTCGCCGATGCGGCGTTCATGACCGGCATCTTCTCGCTGGTGCACGTGGTGGTCGATTCGACGCCCGCCAAGGCGCTCGACAAGCTCGGGCTGTCGCCGCTGATCCGCAATGCGATCGTCACGCGCCAAGGCGAAATGGGCGTGCTGCTGCGCATTGCCGAAGCGGCCGGGCAGGGTGCCGATGCGTCGGCGATCGTCGCGGCCGAGGCGCGCGATCCGTTTGCGGTGCTGACGCCCGCGGTGCTGGCCGAGCTGAACCTGTCGGCGGCCGCGTGGTTCGGCGCGCATGCCGGCGAGACGCTGCCGGGCGAGCGCGCGATGATGCGGTAGGCGGTGCAACTGTGCTCCAATAGCGCTCTGACGCGAGACCGCGGCGAACCGCGGGTTTGCCGCGCCGCGAGCCAACCGGAGGAGTGACATGAAGCGAACCATCAGACAGGCCGCCGCCGGGGCGGCGGTGTGCGCGGGTTTGTCGCTGTATGCGCTGGCGGCGTACGCGACGCTCGCGCCCGGCGCGCAGGCGCCCGACTTCAACGCGCAAGCGTCGCTCGGCGGCAAGACCTATACGTACTCGCTCGCCGACGAGCTGAAGAAAGGCCCGGTCGTGCTGTACTTCTACCCGGCCGCGTTCACCACCGGCTGCACGATCGAGGCGCACGAGTTCGCCGATGCGGTCGACGAATACAAGAAGTACGGCGCGACGGTGATCGGCGTGTCGCACGACAACATCGACACGCTGACGAAATTCTCGGTCAGCGAATGTCGCAGCAAATTCCCGGTGGCCGCCGATGAACACGGCAAGGTGATCGGCGCTTACGACGCCGGTCTGCCGATGATGAAAATGGCCAACCGTGTGTCCTACGTGATTGCGCCGGACGGCAAGATCATCTACGAATACACCAGCATGTCGCCGGACAAGCATGTCGAGAACACGATGCGCGCGGTGAAAGAGTGGGCGGCCGCGCACAAGGCGCAATAGCGGGCGGCACCCGCGCGCGCGCAGGCGGCTTGCGCGAATTCGTTTAACCGTTCCGTGCGGAGGGCCCGGCGATGCCGATCGTCGTCGCGTTACTGATTCTGGTCGCGCTGATCTGGGGCGCGGTGCATGTGTTCAACGTGCTGGCCGCGGATTTCGGCATCGGCGTCGCGATTGGCGCCGCGGTAGTCGCCGCGGCGCTTGTCGTCGCTGCGTTCGCGTACTGGTGGCGCCGCCATCAGGAGGTGGCCGCGAACATTCACGACGGCGACTGGAGCCATCAGCTGAAGGACAGTTGGGGCGAGGTGCGGCTGTCGGCGGGCAAGCGGCTGTGCAATCTGACGCTTGACGGCACGCAAGGCGCATATATCTTCGCCGACCTGCGCGCTGCGCAGGCCGAGCGCGAAGGCGATGCATGGCGCGTCGCGCTCGAAGTGAAAGACAGCGCGCGGCCGGTCTGGCAGTTGCCGATGCATAGCGAACGGCAGGCGCGGCAGTGGCAACGGATCTTTACGCTGGCGATCGCGCAGAAGCTGTAGGTTCAGGCGGGCACCGCTTTACGCGACGAGGCAGGGCAGGCGTGGTCAGGCCTGTAGTGGTGCGGGCCGCGCGCTCGCGGCATGGCGAAGAAGCGCCGCCATCGCGCTTCGGCCACGCCGCGCTCGCCGCCTTATTCCGCCGCCGCTGCCGGCGCACCTGTGCCGCCGCGCCGCTTCTCCCACCACACGCGCCAGCGGTCCATATACAGATACACGACCGGCGTCGTATAGAGCGTCAGCATCTGGCTGACGATCAGCCCGCCGACGATCGCCAGACCGAGCGGCGCGCGCAATTCGGCGCCTTCGCCACGTCCGAACGCAAGCGGCAACGCGCCGAGCAGCGCCGCGCAGGTGGTCATCATGATCGGCCGGAAGCGCAGCAGACACGCCTGTTCGATCGCCTCGCGCGAGCCTAGCCCGCGGGTGCGCGACGCGTCGATCGCGAAGTCGACCATCATGATCGCGTTCTTCTTGACGATACCGATCAGCAGAATCACCGCGATCAGGGCGATGATGCTGAACTCGGTGTTGAACAGCAGCAGCGCGAGCAGTGCGCCGACACCGGCCGACGGCAGCGTCGACAGGATCGTCAGCGGGTGGATGTAGCTCTCGTACAGGATGCCGAGCACGATATACACCGCAGCGAGCGCCGCGAGGATCAGGATCGGCTGGTCCGACAGCGACTGCTGGAACGCCTGCGCGGTGCCCTGGAAGCTGCCGTGGAGGGTGCCTGGCACGCCGATCTCGGCCATCGTCTGCTCGATGATCGCGGTGGCGTCCGACAGCGACTTGCCGGGCGGCAAGTTGAACGAGATCGTCGACGCGACGAACTGCCCCTGGTGATTCACTGCGAGCGGCGTGCTGCCCGGCCCGAACGACGCGATCGCCGACAGCGGAATCATGGTTTCCTTGGCGGTGGACACCGCCGCGCCGGTCGACGCGCTCGACTTGCCGCTGGCCGCGATCGCATTGTTCGCGAGGTTGCGCGCCGCGTCGGAGGCGATCGCGGCGGCGTTCGACGAGGCGCTGCTGCTTGTGCCGGAGCTGGTTCCTGCACCGGCGCCCGCGGCCGGCGCGGCCGTCACGGTGCCGGCGGTCGCATTGGTCGACTGCGAGCCGCTCGCGGTGCCGCCGGTCGTGCTGATCCACACCTCGTTGAGCATGTCCGGGCTTTGCCAGTATTTCGGCGCCACTTCCATCACCACGTGATACTGGTTCAGCGGGTTGTAGATCGTCGACACCTGGCGCTGGCCGAACGCGTCGTACAGCGTGTTATCGATCTGCGACGGCGTGATCTTCAGTCGCGCCGCGGTGGCGCGGTCAATCGTCACCATCGCCTCGAGGCCGCCGACCTGCTGGTCGGAGTTCACGTCGGCGAGTTCCGGGCGCGCCTGCAGCGCCTCGGTGATGCGCGGCGCCCATTTGTACAGGTCGGCGGTCGAATCGGCGAGCAGCGTGAACTGGTACTGCGCGTTCGACTGCCGGCCGCCGACGCGGATATCCTGCACCGCCTGCAGGAACGTGCGCGCACCGGCCACGTGCGACAGCGGGCCGCGCAGCTGCTGGATCACTTCGTCGGCGGAAATCTTGCGGCCGGGCTTCGGTTTCAGCGCGACGTACATAAAGCCCGCGTTGGTCTGCCGGCCGCCGGTGAAGCCCACCACCGTATCGACCGCGGGATTCGTCTTGACGATATTCATCATCTCGGAGAACTTGCCCTTCATCGCCTGGAACGACGTGCTCTGGTCTGCCTGAATGCCGCCGATCAGGCGGCCGGTGTCCTGCTGCGGGAAAAAGCCCTTCGGCACGATCACGTACAGCACGACGTTCAGCGCGATGGTGGCGAACAGCACGAACAGGATCAGCAGCGGATGGCGCAGCGACCAGCCGAGCGTGTACGCATAGCCGTTCTGCATGCGCGTGAAGCCGCGCTCGAGCCAGCGCGCGAAACGGCCTTCCTGTTTCTTCTCGTGCGGTTCGTGCAGCAGCCGCGAGCACATCATCGGCGTCAAGGTCAGCGATACGACCAGCGATACCGCGATCGCCAGCGACAGCGTCAGCGCGAACTCGCGGAACAGCCGCCCGACGATGCCGCCCATCAGCAGGATCGGCAGGAACACGGCGACCAGCGAGATGCTGATCGACATCACGGTAAAGCCCACTTCGCGCGCGCCGAGCACCGCGGCCTGGCGGCGCGGCACCCCGTTCTCGATATGCCGCTCGATGTTTTCGAGCACCACGATCGCGTCGTCGACCACGAAGCCGGTCGCGATGGTCAGCGCCATCAGCGACAGGTTGTCGATCGAGAAATTCATCAGATACATCGCGGCGAAGGTGCCGATGATCGAGATCGGCACCGCGACGCTTGGAATCAGCGTCGCGCGCCAGTTGCGCAGGAACAGGAACACCACCATCACCACCAGCGCGACGGCGATCACCAGCGTGTGCTCGGTGTCGAGCAGCGACGCGCGGATCGTCGTGGAGCGGTCGGCGGCGGGCATCACCTGCACGTCGCGCGGCAGCGACGCGGTCAGTTGCGGCAGCAGTTCCTTCACGCGGTCGACCGTTTCGATGATGTTCGCGCCCGGCTGCCGGTACAGGATCACCAGCACGGCGCGCTGGTTGTTCGCGAGGCCCAGGTTGCGCAGGTCTTCGACCGAATCGACCACTTCGGACACGTCCGACAGATGCACGGCCGCGCCGTTGCGGTACGCGATCACCAGGTCCTTGTACTGGCTGGCCTTGCTCGCCTGGTCGTTGGTATACAGCTGCACGCGGTTCGGACCGAATTCGATCGAGCCTTTCGGGCTGTTCGCATTGGCCGAGGCGAGCGCCGCGCGCACGTCTTCGAGGCCGATGCCGTAGTGGAATAGCGCGTGCGGCTCGAGCTCGACGCGCACCGCCGGGTTCGCCGAACCGCTGACGTCGACTTCGCCGACGCCGTCGACCTGCGACAGCGACTGCTGCAGCACGGTCGCCGCCGAATCGTACAGCTGCCCGGGCGTCAGGGTTTTCGACGAAACCGCGAGGATCAGGATCGGCGCATCGGCCGGATTGACCTTGTGATAGGTCGGGTTCTGCCGGAGGCTCGCCGGCAGATCGGCGCGTGCCGCGTTGATGGCGGCCTGCACGTCGCGCGCGGCGCCGTCGATATCGCGGTTCAGGCCGAACTGCATCGTGATGCGCGCCGAGCCGACCGAACTGGTCGAGGTCATTTCGGTGACGTCGGCAATCGCGCCCAGGTGCCGCTCGAGCGGACTCGCGACGCTGGTCGCCACGGTCTCCGGGCTCGCGCCCGGCAGCGACGCCTGCACCGAGATGGTCGGAAAATCGACCTGCGGCAGCGGCGCGACCGGCAGCCGCACGAACGCGAACATGCCGGCCAGCGCGATGCCGATCGCCAGCAGCGTGGTGGCGACCGGGCGCGAGATAAACAGACGCGACGGATTCATCGGTCAGCTCCCGGCATCGGCGGCCGGCGGCGGACTGCCGGCATGGCCGCTGCCGCGGCCGAAGCGCTCGCGCAGCTTGCGCGCGAGCGAATCGAAGCCGAGGTAGATCACCGGCGTGGTGAACAGCGTCAGCAACTGGCTGACGATCAGACCGCCGGCAATCGCGATACCGAGCGGCCGGCGCAGTTCGGAACCCGCGCCGCTGCCGAGAATCAGTGGCAGCGCGCCGAGCAGCGCGGCCATCGTGGTCATCAGGATCGGCCGGAAGCGCAGCAGGCAGGCCTGATAGATCGCTTCGCGCGGCGGCTTGCCGTGTTCACGCTCGGCCTCGAGCGCGAAGTCGATCATCATGATCGCGTTCTTCTTGACGATACCGATCAGCAGCACGATGCCGATGATGCCGATGATGTCCAGGTCGTGGCCAGTCAGCAGCAGCGCGAGCAGCGCGCCGACGCCGGCCGACGGCAGCGTGGACAGGATCGTCACCGGATGCACGAAGCTCTCGTACAGCACGCCGAGCACGATATACATCGTGATGATCGCCGCGAGGATCAGGAACAGCTCGTTGGACAACGATGCCTGGAATGCCAGCGCGGCGCCCTGGAAGCGCGTCTGGAACGACGCGGGCAGGCCGATGTCCTGTTCCGCCTGCTGGATCGCCTTGACCGCGGCGCCCAGCGACGCGCCCGGCGCGAGGTTGAACGACACCGTGGTGGCCGGGAACTGGCTCAGGTGCGTGACCAGCAGCGGCGCGGGCCGTTCATGGAACTTCGCGATCGCCGACAGCGGCACCTGGCCGCCGGCCGCGGTGGAGGAGGGCAGGTAGATCGAGTTCAGCGAATCGGAGTAGTGCTGCAGCGTCGGTTCGGCTTCGAGAATCACGCGATACTGGTTCGACTGCGTGAAGATGGTCGACACGATGCGCTGGCCGAACGCGTCGTATAGCGCGTTGTCGACGGTGGCCGGCGTGATGCCGTAGCGCGCCGCGGTGGGCCGGTCGATCTCGATGTACACCGACTGGCCGTTGCTCTGCAGATCGGTGGCGACGTCGGTGATGTCGGGAATCTGCTGCAGCCGTTCCATCAGCTTCGGCACCCACTCCGAAAACTCGCTGATGTTCGGGTCGGTCAGCATGAACTGGTATTGCGTCGGGCTCACCGTCGAGTCGATCGTCAGATCCTGCACCGGCTGCATGTACAGCGTCGCGCCCGCGATATGCGCGGTGTCGCGCTGCAACTGGCGGATCACCTGGCTGGCGGTCGCGTCGCGGTCGTCGCGCGGCTTCAGGTTGATCAGC
>DATLOW010000319.1:0-4179 GCA_035536055.1 Paraburkholderia sp.
CCCTGGTCCGCGAGCCACTGCTTGACGCCAAGCGGCACCAGAAAGCGCGGTGGTCCGCCCGGCTGGCGATTCAATGCAGTCACGCTCGGCGCATCCAGATGGTCGTAGTGGCTGTGCGAGATCAGCACGGCGTCGATATGCGGCAACTGGTCGAGCGCGAGACCGGGCGGCACTTTGCGCTTCGGCCCGAGGAACGTGAACGGCGACGCGCGCTGCGAGAACATCGGATCGGTCAGAATGTTGATGCCGTCGATCTGCAGCAGTGCGGTGGCATGGCCGATCCACGTCATCGTGGCGGTGCTGCGATTCGCCTTGATCCAGTCGACGTCCGGATGATCGACCGGAAACCGGTAGCCGTTGGCCGGCTTCGGCGGCAAGCCATGCGTGAGCCGCTCCCATTGCCATTTGAGAAACGATGCGCGCGGTAGCGGACCGTCGGTGTTGCTAAAGTCCGAACCGTTGCGCGGCGCGTGCGCGAATAGCCGGGCCTGGGCCGGGTCGGCTGCGACCGTGGCCGCTTCCGGCGCGGCACGCACCGCGCAGGCGGCCAGCGCGATCACGCCGATCGCAGCGCCGGGCAGTGCGACGGCGGCGGCGCGCGTTAGCGGTTGGGAACGAAGTAAATAGCCGATCAGGAAGCGGGACAAGGATCGGAGCCGGGAGTGGAGCCAAAATCGCATCGAAGGTCGCAACATCGGTTTCCCGTGCGGTCAAATGTGCGATTTATACACCATGCGTCGCGGTGGCACCGGCTACCTTCAGATACACATCGGCTACGTACCGACACACGCGCCACACGCTCGCGTGGGACACTGCCCGACATCTAACCGGAGTGCGAAGTGACGGGCAACGTGTACAAAGGCTCTTGCCATTGCGGCAAGGTGCAGTTCGAAATCGATTCTCCGCTGCAGCCGGCGGTGCGCTGCAATTGCAGCCTGTGTCAGCGCAAGGGTGCACTGATGACCCCGGCGTTTGCGCAGACCAATCTCCGTATAATCAGCGGTAGCGACGACCTCGCGGTCTATCAGTTCAATACACGTGTCGCGCGGCATTTCTTCTGCCGCACCTGTGGCATCTATCCGTTTCATCAGACGCGAAAAGACCGGGGTCTGTGGCGTGCCAATATCGGCTGTCTGCACGGAGTAGATCCTTATGCCCTCGAGTCGTCCATCAGCGACGGTGCAAGTCTCAGCGTGGCGAGCGACGCATGAACCGCATCCTTGCCGCACTGTGTATGGTTTTCGGCCTGACCTTCGCCGAGCTGGTCAAACCGCTCGCCTGCTCGTGTGCGTATACGCAAACCGAGCGCCGCAAAAAGCGCGGGGCGGCTAGATGGAAAAGGTCGAGCATGTACTGATCGTCGACGACGACCGCGACATCCGCGAACTGATCGCCACGTACCTGCAAAAAAACGGCGCGCGGGTTTCGAAGGCGTCGGGCGGCCGCGAAATGTGGGCGCTGCTGGCTAGCGAGCCGCCGGACATCATCGTTCTGGACATCACGCTGCCGGGCGAGAACGGGCTCGCGCTGTGCCGCGAACTGCGCGCCGGGCAATGGCGCACGATCCCGATCCTGATGCTGACCGCGCTGGGCGATGAGACGGATCGCGTAGTCGGCCTCGAAGTGGGCGCAGACGACTATCTGGTCAAACCGTTCGCGGTGCGCGAGCTGCTGGCGCGGATTCGCGCAATCCTGCGTCGCGCGCGAATGGTGCCGGCCGGTTTCGAGCGCGCGGAAACGCCGCAGTTTTTATTGTTCGGCGACTGGAAGCTCGATACCGTTGGACGTCATCTGATCGACTGCGAAGGAACGATGGTCGCATTGAGCGGCGCCGAGTACCGGCTGCTGCGTGTATTCGTCGATCATCCGCAGCGCGTGTTGACGCGCGACCAGTTGCTGAATCTGACGCAGGGCCGGCAGACCGAACCGTTCGACCGCTCGATCGATCTGCTCGTCAGCCGCTTGCGCCAGCGGCTCAAGGACGGCGCAAAAGACCCGCGCTACATCAAGACGCTGCGCAATGAAGGTTATGTGTTTTCGGCTGCGGTCAGCCCGCAGGAAGGCAACCAGTGAAGGTTTCAAGCTTGCTCAAAGGACCGCGCACGTTGTTTCTGCGCCTCACGCTGATCTTCTTTGCGGGTCTCGTGGCAGCGCAGTATCTGACGTTCTACGCGACGATGGCCGAACGCAACGACGTGCAGACCACGTTCATGATCAGCAACATCCAGCGCGAGATCTCGACGGCCGTGGCACTGCTCGACCGGGTGCCGGCTGCCGAGCGTCCCGACTGGCTGCCGCGGCTCGCGCGGCGCAATTACGGCTTTATCCTCGGCCCGGGCGTCAGCGGTGAGGCGCCGGACCAGAAGCTGTCCGCCGAGATCGGCACGGCGATCGAACAGAGCATCGGCCAGCGCTATCCGGTAGTGGTGAATGCGGTGCCTGGTCCAACCGAGCATCTGCAGGCGCATCTGAAGCTGTCGGATGGCGCGCCGCTCACCATCGACATCCGGCCGCTCGCGAAGATGCCGCTGTCGAGCTGGCTGCCGCTCGTGCTCAGCGTGCAGTTCGTGCTGCTGGCGGTGTGCTCGTGGTTCGCGGTGAGTATCGCGACGCGCCCGCTAAACCAGCTTGCGCACGCGGCGGAAACGCTCGGTCCGGACATGACGGCGACCCGTCTGCGCGAAAGCGGGCCGTCTGAAGTGGCGCGCGCGGCGAAGGCCTTCAACGCGATGCAGGACCGCATCCGCATGTACATGAAGGAACGCATCCAGATTCTCGCGGCGATCTCGCACGATCTGCAGACGCCTATCACGCGGATGCGTATCCGCACCGATCTGCTCGACGACGAAACCGAGCGCGGGCGGTTCCAGCAGGATCTGCGCGAGATGGAGTCGCTGGTGCGCGAGGGCGTTGCGTATGGAAGGACGCTGCACGGCGCCGCGGAAGTGCCGCGCCGCATCGATCCGGATGCGTTGCTCGAAAGCCTCGTCGGCGATTACGAAGACGCGGGCGCGAAAGTCACGTTGTCGGGCTCGATCGGCGCGCCGATCGTCACGCGGCCGGTGGCGTTGCGGCGCATTCTCGCCAATCTGCTCGACAACGCGATCAAGTTTTCCGGCGCCGGCGAGCTGACTACCGGCGTGCTGACGGACGCGCGCGTTGCAATCAGCGTGCTCGACCGCGGGCCGGGCATTCCGGCCGATCAGCTCGAAGCGGTGTTCCAGCCGTTCTTCCGGCTCGACACGCCGCGCGAAGGGGGCGCAGCCGGTGGCAACGGCCTCGGCCTCGCGATTGCACGGCAACTTGCACTGGCCATGAACGCGACGCTCGAACTGAAGAACCGCGCGGGCGGCGGACTCGAGGCGCGGCTGATTCTCGAGAAGCCAGTCTGAGCGCCGCGCATGGCGCGCACATGGCAAAGCGTGCGCAGTTCTATTTCCATTAAGGATCCCGATTACCTTTTCAGGCCACAGCAGGAGTGCCATTCGATGTCGTCGTTCAAATTCGCCGGACTCGGCAGTGCGCCGTTGCGCCGCGCGCTGCGTGCCACGCTGATCGGCGCCGCGCTTGCCGTTGCAACCGGCTTCAGTGCCGGCACCTTCGCGCAGTCTGAGGCTTCCATGCTTGCGTCGCCGGCATCATCCGTCACGCTGCCGCCGTTTTCAGCGGCGGTGCAGTGGTTCAATTCGCCGCCGCTCACACCGCAGGCGCTGCGCGGCAAGGTCGTACTGGTCAACTTCTGGACGTACTCGTGCATCAACTGTCTGCGGGTGCTGCCGTACTACAGCGCATGGGCGAACAAGTATCGTGACCAGGGGCTCGTCGTGATCGGCGTGCATACGCCTGAGTTTGCGTTCGAGCGTAGCGCGGACAACGTGAAGAAGGCTATCGGGCGGCTCGGTATCGACTATCCGGTCGCGCTCGACAGCAACTACGGCATCTGGCGCGCGTATCACAACCAGTACTGGCCGGCGCTCTACGTGGCCGATGCGCAAGGCCGCGTGCGCTATCAGCATTTCGGCGAAGGCGACTATCGGGAGACCGAGCGGGCGATCCAGCAACTGCTCGCCGAGCGCGGCACCGGTCATGTCGAAACGCAGCTGGTCACCGCACCGTCGCAAGGCCTCGGTCTCGCGGCCGATGCGCGCGCGATGCAGTCACCGGAGACCTATATCGGCT
>DATLOW010000320.1:0-29083 GCA_035536055.1 Paraburkholderia sp.
ATCCCGTCTGCGGAGCGGATCGCTGCGGCCGCGACCAAAGCAAGGAGCTGAGCAATGCCGATTCACATGATCACGATGCCCAAGTGGGGCCTGTCGATGGAGCAGGGGCAGGTCAACGGCTGGTTGAAATCGTTGGGCGACCGCGTGAGCCGCGGCGACGAACTGCTCGACGTCGAGACCGACAAGATCGCATCGGGCGTCGAATGCGCATTCGACGGCACGCTGCGCCGGCAGGTCGCACAGGAGGGCGACACGCTGCCGGTCGGCGCACTGCTCGGCGTAGTGGCCGACGAGCAGACGTCGGACGCGCAGATCGACGAAGCCGTCGCCGCGTTCCAGCGCGACTTCGTGCCGGCCGCGGCGGCGGACGCCGACGCGGGACCGCAGCCGGAGAAGACGCAGATCGGCGGGCGCACGGTGCGCTATCTGAAGATCGGCGACGGCGGCACGCCGGCCGTGCTGATCCACGGCTTCGGCGGCGATCTGAACGCGTGGATGTTCAACCATGCGGAGCTGGCCGCGCAGCGTGCGGTATGGGCGCTCGATCTGCCCGGCCACGGCGAGTCGGGCAAGGCGCTCGACACCGGCAGCAGCGACGAGCTGGCGGACGCCGTGCTCGCGTTTCTCGACGACAAGGGCATCGAGCGCGCGCATCTGGTCGGTCATTCGATGGGCAGTCTGGTCGCGATGACCGTCGCGGCCAAGGCGCCCGCGCGGGTTGCTTCGCTCGCGTTGATCAGCGGCGCAGGGCTCGGCGACGAGATCAACCGCGACTACATCGAGGGCTTCGTCGCCGGCAGCAACCGCAATCAGCTGAAGCCGCACATGCTGAAGCTGTTCGCGGATCCAGCGCTGGTCACGCGGCAGATGATCGAAGACATCGTCAAATACAAGCGCTTGGAGGGCGTGCCGGAAGCGTTGCAGAAGATCGCGGCGCAGGCATTCGCGGGCGGTTTGCAGCAGCGCTCGTATCGCGACCGGCTCGGCACGCTCGCGCCGCGCGCGCTGGTGATCTGGGGCCGCCAGGACCAGGTGATTCCGGCGCGGCATGCGGAGGGTTTGCCGGGCGAGGTCCGCGTGCACGTGCTGGACGGCAAGGGCCATATGGTGCATATGGAGGCCGCGAGCGAAGTGAACCGGCTGCTGAACGAGTTCTTCGGAGCATGACGATGGCCGCCGTGACGCAGCCGTCCCCGCCGTTGCAGGACACTCATGCGAGCGTCACGGCGCTCGGCCAGCCGGGGCTGCGCAGCCGCGACAAGCTGGCGCGGATTCCGGTGAAAGTGGTGCCGGCCGCGCCGGCCGACGTACTGCCCAAGCCGCACTGGTTGCGCGCGAAACCCATGATGAGCGAAACCGTGGCCGGCATGGCGGCGATCTTGCGCGAGCACCGGCTGCATTCGGTGTGCGAGGAAGCGATGTGCCCGAATATCGGCGAATGCTTTGCGCAGCGCACGGCAACCTTCATGATCATGGGTGGCATCTGTACGCGACGCTGCGCGTTTTGCGACGTCGCGCACGGCCGGCCGCAAGCGCTCGATGCCGCGGAGCCGCAGCGTCTGGCCGATGCGGTGGCGGCGCTCGGTCTGCGTTACGTGGTGATCACGTCGGTGGATCGCGACGACTTGCGCGACGGTGGCGCTGCGCATTTCGCGCGCTGCGTCAGCGCATTGCGCGAGCGTGTGCCGGGCATCCGCGTCGAACTGCTGACGCCCGATTTCCGCGGGCGTGTCGAGCGGGCACTCGATGCGTTGTCGCACGCGTGGCCCGACGTGTTCAATCACAACGTGGAAACGGTGCCTTCGCTGTACCGGGCCGCGCGTGCCGGCGCGAGTTACGAAGGTTCGCTGCAGCTGCTGGCGCGCGTGAAGCAGGCGCAGCCGCAACTGCTGACCAAATCGGGCTTGATGGCCGGACTAGGCGAGACCGATGCGGAACTGCTCGCGACGATGCGCGATATCCGCGCGCATCAGGTCGACGTATTGACGATCGGGCAGTATCTGGCGCCGTCGAAGTTTCATATGCCGGTGCGGCGTTATGTGCCGCCGCAAAGCTTCGATGCGTGGCGCGATGCGGGTTTGCAGCTCGGCTTCAGCGAAGTGGTGGCGGGGCCGCTGGTGCGTTCGTCGTATCACGCGGAGCAGGTGGGCGGCGGCGCGTAGCCTGCTGGCGCGGGCTGCGAGCCCGCGCCATGCCGTGCCGGGTTGGGCACGCGGGTCGCCGCGTTACCGATGCCCGCGAAACGTCGCGCACAACGTGAACACATCGATGTCCGGCGCAATCTGCTTCGCCTTGCAGTAGCGCGCCGCGAGCTTCAGCAGTTCCTTGATGTCGCGCCCGCTTGCGTTCGGCCACGTCGCGGTCAGCGTGCCGATCAGTGCGTCGTCGAGCGGTGTGCCGAACTGTTCGGCGAGCAGCCGCCACAGGCGTGTCGCATCGTCGTGGCTGGGCGTGTCGTAGTGGATCGTCGCGATGCAGCGCGACAGGATCGCATCGTCGACGTCGCCGATGCGGTTGGTCGTCATGAACATCAGCCCGTTGAAGTACTCGAGCGTGCGCAGGAACTCCGCAACGATCGCGTTGTGCTCGAGATCGTTGTCGCGGCGGCGGATGTACACGTCGGCTTCGTCGAGCAGCAGGATCGCGTCCCAGCGCATCGCACGGCGCAGCACGCTGGTCAGCGTGGCGCCGACCGACGCGGCGGTGGTGCCCAGTTGCCCCGAATGCACGCGATACAGCGGCTTGCCGACCACCTCTGCGTAGATCTCGGCCGTCAGTGTCTTGCCGAGGCCGGGCGCGCCTTGGCACAGAATCGTCGTGCCGCCGGATTTGCCCGGCACGAAATCCTGCATAAACAGATTCATGTTCGACGTCAGAATGTCGATCAGATCGCGATGCGATTCCGGCAGCACCAGCTTGTCGCGCAGTTCGGGCTGATAGCGATACTCGGCGATGTGCTGCACGTGCACCCAGATGTTGCGATGCCACTCCAGATGAAACAGATGCACGTAGCAATGCAGCGGCACACTGTCGAAGCCGCTTTCGACGCCCGCGCCGCGCCAGAAGCTCGCGTCACAGGTCATCTCGAAGCGGCGCTCGAGGCGCTCCTCGTCGTTCACGCATTTCGCGCCGGCGTCGTCGACGATACGCGTGACATCCGCGGTGCCCTTCGCATCGAACGTGAAAGCTGCGCGAGTCGCGACGAACTGCGCGCCGAAGCGCCGCTGAAACTTCAGGAAGCGCTGTGCATGCTGCTCGTATTCGCGCTTGAATTCCGCGCATTCCTTGTAGAAGCCGAATTCGGCGAGCAGCTCGGGAATCGTGCGGTTGACGATGTCGTCGCGTGTGAACATCAGCGACGTGGTCATGCCGGAGCGGCGTTTTGAATAGTCGGTAAGCTCCGAATTGGCCGACTGCATCGTATTGGCCAGCATATCGACGACCACATACGACATGCCCTGCTCGGGCTCCACATGACGCATCCGGTACACCAGCCACGGCAGCAGCGTGCCGTCCTTGTTGCGGCGATACAGCCAGCCGTCGATCGCATCGCGCGACAGATACGCGATCAAGCCGCCCACCAGCTTGTCGAGCGCCGGAATCACGCGCGCTTGCGGCGCGTTGTGGATATTGTCGAGTGCGAGCATCTGGAACATCAGCGCGCGGTCGTCCTGGCTCTTGCTCAGCATGTACAGCGTATTGAGCGCCTGCGCGTCGAACAGCGCGCTCGACACCACCATGTTGCCATGGCACACGCCATGCGCCTCGAGCCTTCTGGCCAGCGGCGAGCCGGTCTCGATCATCCCGAGCAGCGGATGAATCAGCGATTCCGGTATTTCGAAGTCCATCGACTGCACTCCTCGTCGTTGTAATGGGCGTCGCGGCGCACGCCTGCGCCGCGGCGTGACTTCACTTCAGAAAGAATTCGATGGCCGCCGCGACGACCGGCGGATGGATCACGTGCAGGCCTTCGAACTCCAGATACTGCACGTCGTAGCCGGCGGATTTCAGTTTGGCGGCGTTCGCGCGGCCGCTGGTTTCGATCGGCAACTGTTCGTCGGCAAGGCCATGCGCGATGAAAACCTTCGGCGTGCCTTCCTGCATGAAGATCGACATAAAGCCGCCGGAAAAGGCGATCACATGACTCGCGATATCGCCGTTCGTCACACCGATCGACAGCGCGTAGCTCGCGCCGTCCGAGAAGCCCGCGAACGCGACGCGGCCGGGTTCGAGATGGAAACGCGAAGCGACTTCGGTCAGTGCTTCGCGCAGCCGTTCGAGATCCGGGCCATTGCCGCCGATCACCAGATCCCACGTGGGATAAGTCGAGTGTGGCGCGAGCACGAGGAATTTGTGCCGCGTCGCGTGCTCCTCGATAAAGGGCAGCACCTTCTCCGGGAAGCCGCCGGCGCCATGGAACATCACGAATAGCGCCACCGGTTTCCCATCGGGCAGGCCGGGCGGCACGAACAGCACCGCATCGCGTTCCTCGACCAGCCCCAGACGGTTGCGTCCGGGCGGCAGCGGGGCTTTGCCGGGCTGCGGATGCGTATAGGAAAGACGGCCGAACAACGATGGATCGAGCATGATCGAGGGGGCAGCGAATTGAGCTGATATATGATATATCAGAGAATGACGTAGTGCGCATCTAGTGAAACCGAGAAGTCGTGCGAGCAGGGGCATTGGCAGCGACGCGCGGATGACCGTGCGTTGTGTTTCGCGCATGGACGGACATGCGGCCCGCGCCGCGAGGACGGAATCCGCGCTGTCTCGGACAAAATCGCAATCAGACTGCGACGTCTGCCTGTTACAAAAAAATCTGCAAGCGTATGGTGCGATATTCACGTCCGGCACCCACCGCGCACCGCCACGATGAACCCTGATCCGCCCGGCTTCGAACACGCGATCGCCACCTACCGGGCTGCGATCGAGCGCCAGCCGCTGCGCTACACGAGCATCGCCGCAAGCAGCACACCCGATCTCGAACGAAGAGCCTATCTGCTGCATTCGCAAAGCTGGTCGCCCGAACCGCGAGTGCAACCCGCCGCCTGGCATCACGACGTGGCGATTTACATACCGCGCGACGCGAGGCGCGGGCGCGCGCTGCTGGTCGTCGACAATGGCAGCCGGCATGACGGCGCGAACGACCTGGCGCGCGCGGAGCATTTCACGCCCGACACGCTCGCCGCGATCGCAACCCGGACGCGCACCGCGGTGGTGTCGATCGGCGACGTGCCAAACCAGCCGCTGACATTCGCCGGCGATGGCAGCGCGCGTGCCGAAGACGAACTGGTCGCGCGAAGCTGGGCGTTGTTTATGCAAGACCCCGCGGCCAGCATGACCGTACCACTCAGCGTGCCGATGGTTGCCGCGATTGCGCGCGCGATGACGCTGGCCGCACGCGAACTGGCTTCGCTCGATATCTCGCGATTTATCGTTGCGGCACTGTCGAAGCGCGCATGGGCCAGTTGGCTGGCGGCGCTCGTCGATCCGAGAATCGACGCGATCTGCGCGGTCGCTAGCGACATTCTCGATACGCGGCGTGTACTGACGCATACGTGGCGCACCTATGGCGAAGCGTGGCCCGCCGCGTTCCAGCCGTACTACGCCGAGCACATCGACGAACGGCTCGATAGCGACGCTTTCGCCGCGCTATTGCGGATCGTCGATCCGCTGCAGTATCGGGACACAGCGTACGCGCCGCGCCTGCGGATTCCGAAGTACATCGTCAATGCGAGCGGCGACGATCTGTTCACCCCGGACAATGCGGGCCTCTACTACGACCAGCTGCCCGGCAGCAAGATGTTGCGGATGGTGCCCAACGCCGCGCATCACGACGTCGGCCCCTTGTCGATGAATTCGCTGACGGCCTTCGTTGAGCGCCTGCAGAACGCGACACCGTTGCCGCAGATCGATGCCTCGCTATACGGATCGGCGCGCGATACTGCGCTACGTCTGTCGTCGTCGGAGCGGCCGCTCCGCGTGGTGCTGTGGCAGGCGTCCAATCCGTACGCCCGCGACTTCCGGCGCGCGTGCGGTATCCACTATCAGGCACTGCCGGTGCAATCGCCTGCCGGTAACGCGGCGCTGCAGGTGCCCATCAGTCAGCCGGATGCGGGCTGGAGCGCGAGTTTTCTCGAGGCCACTTACGCGGACGGCCTGGTCGCAACCAGCCAGACCTACATACTCGGCAAACAGATGTACCCAGGTCCGTCGGCGACCGCGCATTGCACCGGCCAGCTTTTGCCGCGTCGAGAACGATAGTGTCGATAAGACGAACATGTGCCGCCGCTGGTTGGATTTAAATTGACGACGTTGTCAAAAAACGGAGCGACTGCGTATCCGTAGACCGACATTCGCCTGATTTAGAAAGCCGCATCGGTTGCCTTCGCCGCGTTCCAGACAGTTCAAACCGGACGTCCCGCGAGTAGCTCACAGAGTGTCATCCGGGAATGCTATTTCGACAAAAGAGGGCGTCTGCGGAGCTTGATCTAAAGCTCGAAAGCTATATTACGGTCATCGTCGCTATCCAGTCGCTTCACCTGCTCAGCACGGCAAGCCGCAAGCTTTCCGTGCGGTGATTTTGCGCGGATAGCGAATGGATCCAGACAGTCCGGATCCGATAAATCAATAGAGAGGAGATAAATGAAGCTTGGTCGCTATTCACTGGCCGGTTTAGGCCTGTTCGCCGCGCAATTCGCGCATGCGCAAAGTTCCGTGACGCTTTATGGCCTGCTGGACACAGGCCTGCAATACACCAATAACGCCGGTCACGGATCGCTGATCCGTCAGACAAGCGGCAACATCAACGGCAGCCGCTTCGGTTTGCGCGGTAACGAAGACCTCGGCGGCGGTCTGAGTGCGATCTTCGTGCTCGAAGGCGGGATCACGATCAACAACGGCAAGTCTGCGCAGGATGGCCGATTGTTCGGCCGTCAGTCCTACGTCGGTCTGGGCAGCAAAACGTACGGTACGGTGTCGCTCGGCCGCCAGTACGACGCGTTCACCGATACACTGATCCCGCTGTCGGCAACCGCGCTGACCTTCGGCGATAGCGCGTTTGCGCACCCGTTCGACAACGACGAAATGATCCACTCGTTTCGCTTGAGCAATACGGTGAAGTACGCCAGCCCGATCTATCACGGGCTGAAATTCGAAGCGCAGTACGCGTTCTCGAACAGCACCGACTTTGCCGTGAACCGCGGCTACAGTTTCGGCCTCGGCTACAGCAGCGGTCCGTTGAGCGCCGGCGTCGGCTACTTCCAGCTCGACGGCACACAGGGCACGACGATCAACAGTCCCGGCACACTCGATATCAACGAATCGCAGGCGAACAACACTGCGGGCTTCGTGCTCGGCGCCCAGGTTCAGCGCATCGTGGGCGCGGGCATCAACTACGAGGTCGGCAAGGGCAAGGTCGGTTTCGTCTACACGCACACGCAGTTTCTCGGCTCGACGTCGTTCGGCTCGCACGGCGGCACGGTGCGCTTCGACAACTACGAGCTCAATGCGAAGTACCCGGTGCTGCCGCAGCTGTCGGTGGGCGCCGAATACGTGTTCACCAATGGCCACGTGACCAACTCGTCGACCTTCGGATCGTCGCCGAAGTGGAATCAGATCGGCTTGCAAACGGTGTACAGCTTCTCCAAACGCACCGACGTCTATCTGGAAGGTGTGTACCAGCACGTCAGCGGCCACAACTACACCGCGTTTATCTATAACTCGGGCGGTGCTTCGTCGACCAATAACCAGGTGGTCGGCATGGTGGGGCTGCGCGCCCGCTTCTGACGCAGCAATCGGTCTAGCCGCTGCTGCGAGTATCGCGGCCGGGCGGGCAACATCCGGCCGGCAAGGGCCCGATAGTCACCCCTCAATCATCACGATCGCAGATTCGCTGCGCTCCGACGGCATCGACCGGACGAGCGCCGCGGCCGGCATCTGCGTGGTCGGCCGAGCGCGTCGCCGACCTTCAACCCCCGTTCAGGAATCTCTGTCGATCACCGGCTTGAAGAGCCCGGATCGCTTCGCCCGGCCGGCCAGCGCATTCGTTTCGCATGCCGTTATGTGCGAAGCGCTACAATCCGGCTTACGGATGCGGCTTATCACGTAAGAAATTTGGAATATTTTCGCAAGCCCGACATTCATAGATCGGCGGCCAGTGCATCGAATTCTGCAGATCGATTCACGGCATAACAGGACCATCCGCAATCTCAGAGGTGTTACCGATGGCCAGCCACTATGAGACAGACGAGCGACTGGTGCGCCGCAGCCGCGTCGCGCTTTATCGCGCAACAGCGGGAGAAGCGCAGCGCTTGCTGATCGCGGTCGGCTCGCCTGGCGTATTCACGACCACGCATCTCGAAGCCTTCCGGCACGAGTACGCATTGCGTGCGGAGCTGAACGGCGAGTGGGCCACGATCCCGCTTGCGCCGGCACGCTACGAAGACCAGCCGTCGTTGCTGCTCGGCGATCCCGGCGGCCAGTTGCTGCGCAACCTGTGCGGCGCGCCGCTGCCGCTCGAACAATTTCTGCCGCTCGCGGTGGCAACCGCGTCCGCTGTTTCGCAAATGCATGCGTGCGGGCTGATTCACCTGAGAATCAGCCCGGACAATCTGCTGGTCGACACCGCGCGCACCGGAGTGAGCCACGCATGGCTGACCGGCTTCGGTTCCGCACAACGGATCCACGACGCCGCCCCTGCCGCCAGCGCACAAAGCCCTACCGAACCCGAAGCGTTTGCGTATCTGTCGCCCGAGCAATTGGGCATGAGCCAGCCGCGCGTCGATGCGCGCGCCGATCTCTACGCGCTCGGCTGCATCTTCTACGAACTGCTGACCGGCGCGCCGCCGTTCAGCGCGCAGGACCCGATCGGCTGGGCTCACGCGCACACCGCGCAACGGCCGGCCAATATCGGCGTACATCGGCCTTCGATACCGCAGCAGATCGGCGCGATCGTCAGGAAGCTGCTGAAGAAAGCGCCCGACGAGCGCTATCACAGCGCGGCCAGTCTCGGCGCCGATCTCGAGCGCTGCCTGACGATGTGGCGCGAGCACGGCACCGTCGAGCGGTTTCCGCTGAATCTGCATGACATCGCCAACCGGCTGGCTCAATCCAGAAAACTCTACGCGCGCGGCCGCGAACTGGAGAGGCTCGGCAGCGCGACCGCACAGGTGACGCAGGGCGCGGCGCGATGCGTGCTGATCCGCGGCGCGGCCGGATCCGGCAAGTCGTCGCTGGTGAACCGGCATTTGTCCAGACTGGGCGCGCAGCGCTACTGGCTCGCGGTGTCGAAGTGCGAGCCCGCGATGCAAGGCGTGCCGTACGCTGGCCTTGCGCGTGCGCTGGAGAATCTGATACGCCCATTGCTCGGCGCGAGCGACGCCGAGCTCGATTATTGGCGCACGCATCTGCAGTCGGCGCTCGCTGGCCAGGGGCGCGCGTTGCTGCCGTTCGTGCCGGAACTCGAGCGCATCGTCGGCAGCCAGCCGGCGTTGCCGCCGTTGCCGTCGGCTGCCGAAAAGGACCGCTTCGTACGGGTGGCGGCCAGCCTGTTTCGCGCGCTGGCGTCGGCCGAGCGTGCCGTCGTGCTGTTTTTCGACGATCTGCACTGGAGCGACGACGGCACCTTGCGCATGTTCGAGTACCTCGCATTGCATGCGGCCGTTCCTCATCTGCTGGTGATCGGCAGCTTCCGCGATGACGAAGGCGCCGCCCAGCATCTGCCCGAGCTGGCAGCGGGCCAGCAAGGCGTCGACTGCATCGCACTGCAGCCGTTTGCCGTCGCCGACGTCGGGGCGTTGCTGGCCGATCTGCTGCATGACGACCGGCGTCATGTCGAGGCACTGGCGGGGTTGATCACGAGCAAGACCTATGGCAATCCGTACTTCACGATCAAGTTCATTCTTGCGCTCGCGCAGGAAGGGCTCGTTGCGTTTCGCAGCGATGGAACCTGCGCTTGGGAACTGGCGCCGATCGAGGCGAAGGGCTACACGAACAATGTCGTCGACCTGTTGCTCGGCCAGATCAAGCTGCTGCCAATGCGCTGCCGCAAGACGATGCATCTGCTTTCGTGCCTCGGCAGAAGCGCGCATGTGCGTACGCTCGCGCTGGCTGCGAACGTATCGAGCGAACGTATCCACGACATGCTGGCGCCTGCGCTCGATGCGAAGCTGGTGCAGCGTTCGGACGACGTCTACTCGTTCGCGCACGACCGGATTCTCGAAACCGCCTATCTGACGCTTGCCGACACGGCCAAACGCGGCGCGACCCATTTGCAGATCGGCCGTCGTCTTGGCAAGGCGCTGGCCGCGGAGCATCGCGAACATCAGCTATTCGAAGTGGCGAGCCATCTGAATCGCGGCGCGCATCTGATCGACGATCCGCAGGAGCGCAGCGAGCTAGCCACGCTGAATCTCGAAGCAGGCCTGCTGGCCAAGGCAACTACCGCCTATGGCGAGGCGCTTGCTTACCTGCGCTGCGCGGTCGAGATGTTGTCCGACGAACATCTCGCGAATCCAGCGGCGTTGCAAACCGCCGGCTTTCACCTGGCCGAGTGCGAGTTCATCAACGGTCATCTCGACGAGGCAAACGCGCGTTTGTCGCTGCTGGCGGAGCGCAACGTCGACCTTGCCTTCGCGGCGGAGATTGCGCGTCTGCGCGTCGCGCTTTATACGGCAAGAGACCGTTCGGACCTCGCGGTCGACGTCGGCCTCAAGTATCTGCGCGCGCTCGGCATCGAGATGCCCGCGCATCCGGCGCAGACCGAGGTCGCCGCGCAATACCAGCGTCTGCTGGCGCGCATCGGCGATCGCCCGCTCGACACGTTCAGGAATCAGCCGGAAATGCGCGAGCCGGTCTGGCAAGGCGCGCTGCAGGTGCTTGCGGATCTGATTCCGCCGGCGCTGTTTACGTCGCCGCATCTGCCGAACCTGATAGCGCTGCATATCGCGCACATCAGTTTCGAACACGGCGTGACCGATGCGTCGTGCTACGGCTATATCTGCGTGAGCGAGGTGGCGCGGCGCGCGGACGATTTCCCGCAGGGTTTCGGCTTTGCCGAACTGGCGCTGCATCTGGTCGACGCGCGCGGTTTTGCACGCTACAAGGCGCGCGTCCATATGTTGTTCGGGCTGGTGCAGTCGTGGACACGGCCGGTGCGCGACGCGCTGCCGTATCTTCGGATTGCCTTCGATGAAGCGGTGCAAGCCGGCGACATCACGTTTGCCGCTTATTGCCGCCGCAATCTGATCTCGCCGATGCTGATGTACGGTGCGCCGCTCGCAGAAGTTCGGCAGCTGGCTTATGAATCGCTCAGCTTCGCGCGCGGCACCGGATTCGAACTGGTCATCGATGCGATCCGCGCGCAGATCACCTATATCGACACGCTGCGCGGCGCGCGCGCGAATCAGGCCTGGTGGAGCGACGACGCAGCAGACGAGCACGCGCATCGGCCGATTTCGGTGTTTTCGTACTGGACGCACCGGATGCAGGCTCATTTGCTGTTCGGCGACCCTGCCGCCGCGCTCGATGCGCATGCGCGGGTTGCCAGCTTGCTGTGGGCGTCCAGCGGGCACTACGAAACGCCAATCTTCGTGTTTTTCAGCGCGCTCACGCATGCTGCCGCGTGCCGCACGAGCAAGGGCCGCGCGCGCACGCGGCAGCTTGCGCAGCTGAAGTCGTATGCGCAGCAACTCGATATATGGGCGTGCCATGCGCCCGCCAATTTCCGTGACCAGGCGACGCTGGTGGCCGCTGAAATCGCGCACGTCGAGCGGCGCGTGGCGGATGCGATACGGCTTTACGACGCCGCCATCGAGTGCGCCCGCGAGCAGGAGTTCGTACACAACCAGGCGCTCGCCAGCGAACTGGCTGCGCAGTTCCACCTGACGCTCGGCGCAAAAACCAGCGCCCACGCGTACCTGCGCAGCGCGCGGCAGGCGTACCTCGCGTGGGGCGCCGATGCGAAGGTCGCGCAACTGGACCGTGCTTATCCGGATCTGGTGAGCTCGCAGGAGCATGACGGCCCCGCAGGACTGGAAAGCCAGCTCGATATCGCGGCGGTGATCATCGCGACTCGCGCGCTGTCGCGCGAAACCGTGCTGACGCGCCTGATCGAAACCTTGCTGCGCTGCACGCTCGAATACGCGGGCGGGCAGCGTTGCGTGCTGGTCGCGATACGCGGCAACGAACTGCAGATGGAGGCCGAGGCGCATATTCGCGGTCAAACGGTCGACGTCGACATGCGGGCCGGCATCGCCGCGCCAACCGATGTGCCGCTGTCGCTGCTGCGCGCCGTGATCCGCACCGGCGAGCTGATGGTGCTGGGCGATGCGCAAGCGTCACGCGAATGGTCCGGCGACATCTATATGCGCGACACGCGGCCGCGCTCGGTGTTGTGTCTGCCCTTGCTGAACCAGTCGCGCATGGTCGGCTTGCTGTACGCCGAAAACAACCTCGCGCCGAACGCTTTCACGCCCGAGCGTACCGCGGTGCTCAGCGTGCTGTCGACGCATGCGGCCATTTCGCTGGAAAACGTGCGCGTGTCGGAACGGTTGCAGACCACGCAGGCAGAACTCGCGCGCGCCGCGCGGCTGACCGCGATGGGCGAACTGGTTGCATCGATCGTGCATGAGGTCAATCAGCCGCTGACCGCCGCCAATACCGGCGCGCAGGCGGCACTGCGCTGGTTGAATCGCGCGCAGCCGGAGGTGGCTGAGGCGCTGTACGCGCTCGGCCGCGTCGCCACGGACACGGCGCGCGCCGCCAATATCATTCGCGGCCTGCTGTCGTTGGCAAAGAAGGCGCCGCCCGAAAAGCACGAGTTCGACCTGAACGAATCGATCCGCGAAGTGCTGCAGCTTTTGCACCGCGAGATCTCTCACCATGAGATCGACGTCGACGAGCGGGGTATCGCCGGCGAACTGGCGGCCTACGGCGATCGCGTCCAGTTGCAGCAGGTCGTGCTGAATCTGGTGATGAACGCGATCGATGCGATGTCCGATGTGCCGCCGGCTTCGCGAAAGTTACGACTGGCGTCCGCCCAGGGCGGTGACGGGCGGATTCACGTGACCGTTGCAGATAACGGGCCGGGCATCGATGCAGCGGTGACGGGAAATCTGTTCGACCCGTTCGTCACTACCAAGAGCACCGGTATGGGCATGGGATTGTCGATCTGCCGGTCGATTGTCGACGCGCACGGCGGCGAGTTGACCGTGGTGGCCAACCAGCCGCACGGCGCGTGCTTCGAATTCACGGTCGCGGCTCGGTCCCGCTGTTGAACCCGTCGATCACCTCCTTGATCGCTTCGGCCAGCGACTTGTCTTCGGCCGCGTGCCGCCCGCGCGTCACCGACCTGCAGGCGAGGTCCACAATCTCGTTCGAGCGGGTGGCGTTATACACGATGCCCTCTAGCGCTTTGTGCGCTTCCGCCAGATTGGGCGGGGTCGCTGCCAGCCAGCGTGCCGCGGCCTGCGCGTAGATCACCGTGGCCGTGACGCGCTGCTTCATCTCCTGCGAGATCAAGGCGGCCAGCTCTTCGAGCTCCGCGATCTGGTTTGTCTGTGCGACTGCGTTTGCGATTCCGCTCGCAACCCCGTTCTTTACTCCAGGACGTGCGCCTTTTCTGCCAGGCAGCGTGGCGTCGGTTTTCATGATCTTGCCTTCCAAAATGGCTGTTGCATTCGTTGAGGTAGGCCAAGTTTAGTGCAGAAGCATGTGCCGAAAGACGGGCAAATCGGAGACATTGAATTGCTCATTTGTTGCGCTGGACGTCATTTGAATTTTTGCACCTGCGGCTTTAAGTATCGCGGCTTCGTTGTCGAATCTGCACGGCATCGTCGTCGGCGCACCTTCCGATGCTTACATATCGACAGCAACGCATTCGTAATCGTCAAAACCGCGCCTTTAGCGCATCGCCGTCGGGCGTTGCGTCGCTAGACTGCCTGCGACTTCTGCGGAGCGTACTTCAAGGGATGGGCAATGAACGGATCTGATATGCAGCGCGCGAAGATGAACGACGCGGCACTCGCCAATCTGAAAGTCGGGAGCGTTACGCCGATCAGGCAGGTCATCCTGCTTTGTCGTTGTACCTGCTGCAGCGGGATCTGCGCGATGCTACCGGGGAGAGCGAACGCGCTTGCGGCGTGAGCGCATCTCCCCGGTAACGCGCGTGAGTCTGCGCTCAGGCCTCCAGCGGCAGTTCGAGTTCCGCCGGCTTGATGTTGGCAATCGGGTGAAGAATCGAACCGTCGAAGCTGCGGGGGTCGCGCTTCGCCTCGAGCAGCTGCGGCAAATTGGGGTTAGCCAGCGCGCCGCGACCGGTCGTGATGATGTCGGCGCCTGCGCGCAACACGTTGTCCATCCGTTCCGCGGTATGCAGGCTGCCGTTCGCGATGATCGTCACGTTAGGCGCATAGCGGCGCGCCAGCGTGACGAGGCTGTCGCGCGTGCCTTCGAAGGCCGGCTGCCACGCTTCGTATTCGGTCACGTGAATAAAGTCCGCGCCGGCATCGGCGAGGGTGCCGAAGATCACTTCGGCATCCGCTTCGCCGCCTTGCCACTTTGCCGTGAAGTCGTTGACCTTGCCCTGCGAAATCCGGATGCCCACCGGCACGGCGCGCTCGACGCCGAGCTTGACGGCTTCAACGACGTCGGCGAGCAGCTGCACGCGCGCCGCCGTGTCGCCGCCCCAGCGGTCGGTGCGATGGTTGGTGCCGGCGGTCAGGAACTGATCGAGCAGATAGCCGTTGGCGCCATGAATCTCCACGCCATGGAAGCCGGCGATCTTCACTGCGCGCTGTGCCGCTGCGATGAAACCTCGTACCGCTTCATCGATTTCCGCGTCGGTGATCTGCTTCGGCTCCGGATACTGTCCGTCGCCGAAGTAGAAGCGCATCTGTTCGCCTTTCGGCTGAATCGCCGATGGTCCGACCGTATGCGTACGGTACACGTTGTCCTGGCTCAATGCGCCGGCATGCATCAGTTGCGCGAACACCAGCGCGCCATGCTCGTGGATCTGGCGCGTGAAGGCGCGCCATCCCTGTGCCTGCTCGTCGTCGGCCAAACCCGGCTGGAACCGGTATCCTTGGGAAAACGCCTTGTCCGTATAGATCCCTTCGGTGGTGACGAGACCGAATCCGCCTTTTGCAAAGCGCAGGTAGTAGTCGAACATGGTTTGTGTCGGGTGGCCGTTTCCAGTTGCGGTAATGCGGGTCATCGGAGCAACTGCGACGCGGTTGCGCACGGCAATGCCGTTGCGATCGTACGGGGACAGCAGGAGAGAAGTGTCGGTCATTTTGCGGCTCGATTCGTTGAGAGAGTGAATCAATCGTAGGCGCCGCAAGGCGCCGCGAACAGGCACCCAAAGGTGAAGCCGCCATAACGTTTCCGGATATAAACCATGCTTCTTCCCGACGTTCGTACCTTTCTCGCCGTGGCCGCCGCGCGGAGTCTGTCCGCCGCGGCGCGCCAGCTCGACGTCGTGCCGATGCAGGTATCCCGGCGCATCGCCGCGCTCGAGGAAGACCTCGGCGTGCGGCTGTTTCATCGTACGACCCGCTCGCTTACGCTGACCGCGGAAGGCGAGGCATTCGTGCAGTACGCTCAGGCGATGGTGGATGCGGAGTCGGGCGCGCGCGCCGAGCTCAGTCCGTTGCCGAAGACTGCGTCGGGCGTGCTGCGCATGACCGCTCCCAGCGGTTTCGGGCATTCGATCCTGTTGCCGATGCTACCGAGGCTGCTGGACGCCAATCCAGACCTGTGCGTCGATCTGGATCTTTCCGACCGTCAGGTCGATATCGTCGGGCAGGGCCTCGACGTTGCGCTGCGCATTGCGCCGCTGGAAGATTCAGAGCTGATCGCGAAGAAGATTGCGCACAATCCGCGGCTGATCTGTGCGGCGCCGGCTTATCTGAAGCGCCATGGACGCCCCGCGACGGTTGCCGAACTGGATCATCACAAATGCATCCGGCTGTGCTCGGTGCGGCGCTGGCCGTTGATCATCGACGGCGAACTGACGCGCAAACGCATGGAAGCGTTCGTGACGACTACCAGCGTCGAAGCGGCGCGCACGGCTGCGGTGCAAGGCCTCGGCCTTGCGATGCTGAGCTACTGGGACGTGTTCAGGCAGCTGGCGGATGGCTCGCTGGTGCAGATCGAGCTGCAGGATGCCGCGATGGAGCAGCTGTCGGTGTGGGCCGTGATTCCGAGCCGGCGCTATGTGCCGAACCGCGTCAGTGTGTTTCTGGCCGCGCTCGAGAGCGAGATTGCGCAGTTGAGCAAGAAGTATGGCCGGTGAGCATCGTTGCGGTCGCAACCGAAACTGACGGCCGTGCGGTCGGTCCGACGGAACGGCCGGCCAGACACCGGCCGTTGCGCGTCGATTCCGCGTTAAATCACCCGCTCCCGCAACTTCGCCGACAACATGTCCAGCACCGTCACGACTACCACCACCATGATCAGCACCGCAGTCGTCTGCGCATAATTGAACGAACGGATCGACTCGTACAGCACCACACCGATCCCGCCCGCACCGACCATTCCGACCACCATCGCCGAGCGCACGTTCGATTCGAAGCGGTACAGCGCGTACGAAATCCACAACGGCAGCACCTGCGGCAGCACGCCGTAGATGATTTCGTCGAGGCTCGTCGCGCCGGTCGCGCGAATTCCTTCGGCAGGGCGCGGATCGATCGCCTCGACCGCTTCGGCGAACAGCTTCGCGAGCACGCCGGTGGTATGCACCCACAACGCCAGCACGCCCGCGAACGGCCCGAGACCGACCGCGACGATAAACAGCATCGCGAACACCATCTCGTTGATCGCGCGGCACGCATCCATCACGCGCCGCACCGGCTGCACGACCCACGCCGGCGCCATGTTGTGCGCCGACAGCAGGCCGAACGGAATCGCGCAGACGATCGCCAGCGCCGTGCCCCACACCGCGACCGCGAGCGTCACCAGCAACTCTTGCAGGTACAACTGCCAGTCGTTGAAGTCGGGCGGGAAGAAGTCCTTGATGAACTCGCCCATGTTGCCCGCGTCGGCGAACAGATCGAGCGGGCGCATGTCCGCCGCGTGCCACGACAGACCGAGCACCGCGATCAGCGCGATCCAGCCGAGCGTCGATGCCCAGCTGCGCTTGCCTGCCGCCGCCGCATTCGGCGCAGCTGCGGCCGCCGCGCTCTTCGTGCGTTGCGCAGCGTCGCGGCGGGTGGTCAGGTCGGCCGAATTCATTGCTTGTCGCTGGCGCTATTGAGCGCGTTCAGCTTCGCATCGATCGCCGCGACCTGGGTCTTGCGGTCGGTATCGGACAGATGCGCATCGGCTTCGACCTTCTGCTTCTGCTGGAACAGCGCGACCTGGCGAACCGGCAGCAGCTGCGCATCCGACGATGCGACGAAGCCGCTATAGCTCATCAGGTTCTTCATCACTTCCTTTTCCTTCGGATCGGTCTTCGCATAGTTGACGAAGAAGTTGCGCAGCTTGTCCTTCGTATCCTGCGACAGATCCTTGCGCCACACCAGCGGGTCGCTCGCGATCAGCGGCGATTGCCACAGCACGCGCACCTTTGCGTATTGCTCCGGGTGGGTGTCTTTCAGGCGAGCCATCTCGACCGAATTGTTGGTTGCGATATCCACCTTGTTGTTGACCACTGCCAGCAGGTTGGCCTCGTGGCTCGACGGCACCATCGTCTTGAACGACGACTGCGAGACCGTCACGTTGTGCTTCGCGAACAGGTAGTAGCCCGGAATCAGCGTGCCGGACGTCGAATTCGGATCGCCCCAGCCGAGCGTCACGTCTTTCGTATTCTTGAACACGTCGTCGAGCGTCTTGAAGCGGCTGTCGACGTTGGTGATCAGCAGCGAGTAGTAGCCGGCATCGCCATTCGCGTTGACGACCTTCGCAAATACTTCGCCATTCGAACGGTCGACTGCTTCCATCGCCGACGCATTGCCGAAGTAGCCGATCTGCACCTTGTTGAAGCGCATGCCTTCGATGATGCCCGAGTAGTCGGTGGCGAAAAACGCCTTCACGTGCAGGCCGGTTTTCCGGTTCAGATCGTCGATCAGCGGCTGCCAGCGCTGCTTCAACACGCCCGACGAGTCCGTCGAGATGATGCCGAAGCTCAGGTCTTCGGCATGAGCGGCGACGCAGGCGAAGGCGGCAGCGCCGACGATCAGTGAACGCAAGAATTTCATGGGTGCGGAATCCGTGTTGGTTGGTCGATGGCAAACAAAACAGCTTGGAATAGCGGGGCGGGACGATGTCCGCAGCTTCACGCCGAATGCGCGGGGTCGAGCGCGAACAGGTACGGCTGTGCCGGCGACGCGGCGTCCGCAGCCGGTTGCTCGTCGAGCAGTTCGCGCGCGTCGTCGCCGTACAACTGCTTGAGCAACGCCGGCGTCAGATCGGCCGAAGGCCCGTCGTAGACGATCTTGCCGCGCCTGAGCGCCACCGTGCGCGGGCAGTACTGCATTGCGATGTCGACCTGATGCAGCGATACCAGCACGGTCAGCCGGTGCGCGGTGTTCAGCTTGCGCAGCATGTCCATCACGCGGCGCGACGATTCCGGGTCGAGCGATGCGATCGGCTCGTCGGCGAGGATGATGCGGGCCTGCTGTACCAGCGCGCGCGCCAGCGCTGCGCGTTGCTGCTGGCCGCCGGACAGGTTGCCGGCGCGTTCGCGCAGATGATCGCCGATGCCCACTTCGCGCAACGCCGCCAGCGCAAGCTCGCGCTCGCCGCGCGGAAAGGCGCTGGTCAGACGGCGCCACAGCGGCAGCCGCGCCAGTGCGCCGACCAGCACGTTGGTTTCCACCGACATGCGGTTGACCAGATTGAATTGCTGAAACACGAAGCCGATGTCGCGGCGAATGCGCCGCACTTCGCGCACGATGCGGCCGTTCTGCTGGATCGGCCGGCCGAGAATCTGGATCTGCGACGGCTGTGCATCGGACACCGTGAAACCGGCGATATGACGCAGCAGCGTCGACTTGCCCGAACCGGAGGCGCCGATCAGCGCAACCATTTCGCCGGGTTGAACACGCAGGTCGATTTCGTCGAGCGCCTTGCGGCCGTTGCTGAAGGTCTTGCTCAGACGTTCGATGCGAATGGCTTCCATAGAAATCCTGTCGATGACGCCGGTTGTTCCGGGACGTTCGGGCACATTCTAGGAATCGACTGTGACGGTTAGGTGAAGGTGTCGCAACGTCTAGACGACTATATGTATCGGAACGTAAGCCCCTGCGCGCAGGGGTTTTGTCATGTCAGGCATGTGACGCACGGATGTGTGTCGCGCCACTGTCATGTATTCGCATCCGGCGCAAGCTATATTGAGGGGTCAGTGCATGAGCCGTCCCCAATAACGCAGCTCTTCACGCCCGGCGAGACGCATGCAGGCACTCAGCTTTCTCCCCGATTCCTTCGCGGAGTACGAAGAACTGAAGGCAATTCTCGATGGCGGCAGCGCCAGCTTCGAGATTCGAACCGTCTGCGAAACGCAGGTGCGGGGCCGGTCGTTCTCGGTGTTTTCGGCGAGCATCGGTTCGAGCGATCCGCGTGCCCCGGCGATCGGTTTTTTCGGCGGTATTCATGGGCTCGAACGGATCGGCTCGCAACTGGTGCTCGATTACATGCGCTCGCTGCTCGGACGGCTCGAATGGGACGAACTGCTGGTGCGGCAGTTGCAATCGATCCGGCTGATTTTCATGCCGATCGTGAATCCGGGCGGCATGTGGGCCGCGACGCGCGCCAACCCGAACGGCGTCGACCTGATGCGCAACGGTCCGCAGGACGCCGACGAGCACGTGCCGTGGCTGGCCGGCGGCCAGCGTCTGGGCACCTGGCTGCCGTGGTATCGCGGCCGGCGCGGCGCGCCGATGGAGCCGGAAGCGGTCGCGCTGCTGCAGGTGGTCGAGCGCGATCTGACGGCACGTCCGTTCAGTTTCGCGCTGGACTGCCATTCCGGTTACGGCTGGCGCGACAGCATCTGGTTTCCGTACGCACGCACGCGCCGCGCGATGCCGCATCTGCCCGAGATGTTCGCGCTGAAAACCATGTTCGAGCGCGCGCATCCGCACCATGGCTATCTGTTCGAGCCGCAAAGCCATCAATATCTGCTGCACGGCGACCTGTGGGACTGCGCATACGACCGCAGGCCGCACGCGAACATCTTTCTGCCGATGACGCTCGAACTCGGCTCATGGCTATGGATCAAGAAGAATCCGCGGCAAATTTTCTCGCGACAGGGCATGTTCAATCCGGTGAAGGCGCATCGCACGGCGCGCGTACTGCGGCGGCACGCGAACCTGCTCGATTTCCTGACACGCGCGGCCTATTCGTCGCAGCGCTGGCTGCCGCAGGGCGCGAGCCGCCAGCAGCTGCTGCAGCGCGCGTTCGACCTGTGGTACCGGACCAGCCGCCAATGAGTGCATGGATCCTGTTGCGCGGACTGACGCGGGAAGCGCGTCACTGGGGCGCGTTGCCGGCGCTGCTGCACGACGCACTCGACGGCGCGCGGATCGTGCCGATCGATTTGCCGGGCAACGGCGAATTCGCGTCGCTGCGCTCGTATGCAAATGTGCCGGACATGGTCGGGTTCGTGCGTCTCGCGTTGCTGCAGAGCGGCGTGCCGGGGCCATACCGCGTGCTGGCGATGTCGCTCGGCGGCATGGTGGCAATCGACTGGGCTCAGCGCCATCCGCACGAAATCGCGCAGCTGGTGCTGATCAATACCAGCATGCGGCCGTTCAGCCGCATGCACGAACGGCTGCGGCCGCGCGCGTGGCCGACGTTGCTGCGCATCGCGCGCGCATGGGGCGACGCGCCGGCCGCCGAAGCGGAAATTCACGCGCTGACCTGCAACGCACGGCAAGCGCAGGCCGCGGACGTCGCGGCGTGGGCGCAGATCCGCCGCAGCGCGCCGGTGAGCCGCGCCAATGCGCTGCGTCAGCTGGCGGCTGCGGCAGCCTTCCGTGCCGCGCCAACGGCGCCACAGAGCGCGGTGCTGGTGCTGTCGTCGGACGGCGACGGACTGGTGAATCCGCTCTGTTCCGTGAGCCTCGCGCGCGCGTGGAACGCCTTGCATCGACGGCATGCGTGGGCGGGTCACGATTTGCCCCATGACGACCCGGCCTGGACGGTCAGGCAGGTGCGGGCGTGGTCGCTATCGCTGGATACGCAAGCGCTGGACCGTGCGCCGGAGTGACGCAGGGTGCTTTTTAACCGCTTTGCGATTTCCATTTGGGAGGATTAATGTCGGAATTTGTTGGCGATTTTTGTAATGATTTTCGGTGACGTTTATTAACCAGTAAAGCGTCTGTTTGGTGCGTTCCCGGACGGTTTGTAGCGAGCGCTTCGTTTGTAATATCGGCTAGCAATGCGGGGACCGTGCATGCTGCGCGGCTCGGGAAAATCTGCCACATGTAAGCTTGCGAATCGCGAAAGATACATTTTGCGAGGTCGAGGAAAGCGCCACCAGAGCCTCTCCGGTACTGACCTCGTCCCGCACCGGCCCAGCCCGGTAAGGTTTTCAGCCCGATCATATGCGTAATGTCGCTGTATGTATCAGACGAAACATGCGGCGCGGCTACCAAAGCAGAAACAAATCCGGATGCTGCGACGCTTTTCACAAACCGTCGACAAGCAATTGAATATAAAAAGACTCGCGAATCTCTGAAAAATAAGAATTGAAAAACTGCCGGATTGACTGTTTCAAAGCAGAAACAAAAAGCACTGCCCGCCGTTTCGACAGTTTTCATTGCACATCGCGAAAAGGCCGGATTTCTTTTTCGATTCAATCATTTGCCTGCATGGCATCGGCTATGCGTCGTAGCCCGCGGATTGGCGCAGTCCTGCCAAGCCGCCCCCTATCGAACGGAGGATTCCATGCGAAAAACTTTACTGGCGACCGCCGCGGCCCTGGCGTTGGGCTGTAGCGGCTACGCAATGGCAAATCCATGCAGTGGCAACGACGCGTCGTGTAACCAGAAAAGCTATGGCGGCGACAACACGCTGACCAGCTCGGCCCAGTCGACGCAGAGCTCGACATCCGGCAGCAACGCCAATGAAATCGCGTCGGGTGCCCGGTTGTGGCAGGACTCGTACAACCAGAACAAGGTGGTTGCGTTGAGCCGGCTCGACGGCGCGGTGAGCAACGTCGGCGTCGGCAATATCGGCAACGTCGCGTACAACTCGGGCAGTGCCGCGGGCGGCCGCGGCGGTAGGGGCGCGGCGGGCGTCGGCGGGATCGGCGTCGGCGGTAACGGCGGCGCGGGCGGAGCCGGCGGCAGCGGCGGCAACGGCGGCAGCGCCACCAATGGCAGCGCGACGGCCGGCGACGCGAACAACGCCGGCGCGGTGGCCGGCGACGGCAACGGCGGCCGCGGCGCGCGCGGCGGCTCGGCGCACGCGGGCGGTACGCAGGGCGGCAACGGTTACGGCCGCGGCGCGGCGGGCGCGGCGGGCAGCGTCGCGCTTGGCGGTTTCGCGGGTGGCCGTGGCGGCGGCGCGGGCGGCAATGGCGGTGATGCCGGTGCGGGCGGTAACGGCGGCAATGGCGGCGGCGCACGCGGCGGCTCGACGGTCACTGCCAATTCGCCGGGCGGCGCTGGCGGGGCGGGCGCGGCGGGCGGCGCAGGCGGCGGCACGGGTGGCGCGGGCACCGGCAGCGGTGGCGCGGCAACCACCGGCGCGACCTCGGGCACCGGCGGCGCAGGCACCGGCAGCGGCGGCAACGGCGGCGCGGCGACAGCCACCGCGGGTGCAGGCGGTGCGGGCGCGACCGGCACCGGCGGCACGGCCACCAATGGCAACTCCACCAGCACGGCGAGCAACGGCAGCGCGATCGCCGGTACCGGCGCGGCTGGCGCGGCGGGTGGCGCAGGCGGCGCAGGCGGCACCGGCACGGGCGGCGTCGGCAACGGCGCCGCCGGCGGTGCAGGCGGTGCGGGCGGCGTCAATACCGTCGACGCAGGCAGCTTCAACATGAGCAACACGATGACAGGCGCTGCGCAATCGGCAGCCGGCATCGTCGTCATGAACCAGAACAGCGGCATGGCGTCGCTCGTGCAACAGGCGGTCACCGTTCAGGCCAACCTGAGCGTCGGCCGCTAACCGCAGGAGACTCCTATGAGAAAGACTCTGATGGCAAGCGCGGCGGCGCTCGCGCTCGGCTGCAGCGGCTATGCGCTGGCCAACCCGTGCAGCGATACCGGCGCGTCGTGCAACCAGACCGCGAGCGGCTCGAATACGTCGACGGTGTCGGCGGCCTCGACGCAGTCCAACCAGTCCGGCAGCAATGCGAACGAAATCGCTTCGTATGCGGCGGTCAGCCAGAACTCGTTCAACACCAGCAAGGCAGTCGCGCTCGGCAAGCTGGACGGGTCGGTCACCGGACTCGGCGTGTCCGGCATCGGCAACGTGGCGTACAACACTGGCAGTGCCGCAGGCGGGCATGGCGGGCGTGGCGGGACGGGCTATGGCGGCATCGGCATCGGCGGCAACGGCGGCAATGCCGGCCATAGCGGCAGCGGCGGCGCTGGCGGCTCGGCGCAGAACGGCAGTGCGACCGCGGGCGCGGTGACGAACGCGGGCGCGACCGGCGGAACCGGCTACGGCGGCGACGGCGCACGCGGCGGCCGTGCCAGCGCGGGCGGCACGCAGGGCGGCGACGGCACCGGCAAGGGCGGTCTCGCACTGGCCGGCAGCGCGGCAGCGGGCGGCTTTGCCGGCGCGCGCGGCGGCGGCGCGGGTGGCAACGGCGGTGCCGGCGGCTATGGCGGCGACGGCGGTAACGGTGGCCGGGCGGGTTCGTGGTTCGGCAACGCGACGGCGACCTCGGCGGGTGGCGCCGGCGGTGCGGGCGGTGCGGGTGGTGCCGGCAATGCCACCGGCGGCGACGGCACGGCGACCGGCGGCGCGGGCACCGCCGGCGCAACCACGGCCAGCGGCGGCGCGGGCAGCGGCACCGGCGGCAATGGCGGCGCGGCGACGGCCACCGCAGGCGACGGCGGAGCCGGCGGCAGCGGCACCGGCGGCAACGCGACCAGCGGCAGCGCGACGTCCACAGCCAGCAACGGCAGTGCGACGGGCGCCACCGGCGGGGCGGGTGCGGCTGGCGTGGCAGGCGCGGCGGGAGCGGCCGGCACCGGCGCGGCCGGCAGCGGAGGCGCCGGAGGTGCGGGCGGAGCGGGCGGCAGCAATACCGTCAACGCCGGCACCTTCAACATGAGCAACACCATGACGGCAGCGGCGCAATCGGCGGCGGGCATCTCGGTGATGAGCCAGAGCAGCGCCGCGGCTTCGCTTGCGCAGCAGGCGGTGACCGTGCAGGCGAATCTGGCTGTCGGGCACTGAGCGGCATACGAGGGGCGAGGCGGGTCCGCGAGCCGGCCGCGACGCGCAGGACGAGGGCGCGTCGCGGCGGCGGCCGCGGTAGCGGGCATACGCATTGATTCACGCGTGGGCCGCGTGCCGCCAGCCGGCGTCGGGTAGGTCGCGCGCGGTGCGGGTAGCGCCGCGCGCCGGACTGGGGAGAGGCTCATGCAAGCGCGCAAGGGTGGTGGGGTGCGGTGGTGGCTGGCCGGAGCGGGCATGGTGTGCTGCTGGCAGGGCGTGGCGGTGGCGCAGCAGGATCTGCTGGCCGGGCGCGACGCGGCGGCGCAGGCACAGGCGAGTGTCGAGACGAACGGTAGGGTCGACGAGCGCTTCGGCATCGCGATCAGCGCCGCGCAACTCGACGCGCACCGCGGCGGCGATGCGCTGATCGGCCAGAACGATCTGAACGGCCGGCTCTCGAACACCGCGGCGAATCGCGTCGTGACCGGCTCGAACTCGATCAGCCAGGGTTCGTTCTCGAACGCGAGCGGCTTGCCGACGGTGATCCAGAACTCCGGCGCGAACGTGCTGATCCAGAACGCGACGGTGCTCAACGTGCGCTTCGGCGACTGAGCCTGGAGCCGCGCGATGAACCCTGCTCCGATCTCGCCGGCGGCGCTCGCGCTGGCGTGTCTGCTGGCCACGGCGCCAGCTGCGCAGGCCGACGACCTGAGAATCTTCGATCCGTCCGGCGCCAACTACGCGATGCACGTGACGAGCCTGAAGGAAGCACGCTTCAAGCGCACCATCAAGCAGCAGTTCGATTTCAGCTGCGGCTCGGCGGCGGTGGCGACGCTGCTGACGTATCAGTACGGCTACCCGGTCAGCGAACAGAGCGCGTTTCAGGAGATGTTCGAGAATGGCGACCAGGCCAAGATCCGCCAGCAAGGCTTTTCGCTGCTCGACATCAAGCGCTTTCTGGAGCGGCGCGGATTCGTCGCGGACGGCTACGAACTGCCGCTGCAGAAGCTCGCGGATACCAACACGCCGGCCATCGTGTTGATCAGCGAAAACGGCTATCACCATTTCGTCGTCGTAAAAGGGCTGCGCAACAAGCGCGTGCTGATCGGCGATCCGGCCACCGGCACGCGTCCGGTGCCGCAGCAAAGCTTCGAGAAAAAATGGGAGGACCAGGTTCTGTTCGTGATCCATAACCAGCCCGGACGCGCGGTGTTCAACAGCCCGGACGACTGGCGGGTCGCGCCGAGCGCACCGCTGTACACCGGCGTCAATCGCGACGGGCTGTACTTCGTTGTGATTCCGAAGCACGGTCCGAGCGACTTCTGACCCGGGAGCGACGATGCAGACGCAAACCGTCAGGCTCGTACAGATGGCCGCGCTGATGTGCGGCGGCGCGGCGTCGCTGGCCGCGTCGGCACATGAAAGCGATGCCACTGCGAAGGCGCAGGGAACGCGCGCGTCAACCGGTGAAAACACGCAGCAGGCAACGGCTATTTTGTCGATTGTCGAGCCGCGCAAAACAGATGCACAATGCATCGATGCGACCGGGGCGTGCAGCGTAGCGGTGTCCTACGCGGCGCAGATCGCCAATCCAGGACGGACCGAAACGGGGGCGGGTATGGATATCGAAGCGGCGATGCCGGTTGCTGCTGCGCGAGCGGACGACGACCCGGAACTGGATGAAGCGGGGGCGCACGCGGCGCCGCGGCTGGCGCAACTGGAGCCGCCTGCGCAGGCGGCGCTGCCGGTGCCGGCGGAACCTCGTGTGCAAGCCGTGCCGCTCGAGCAGGCGGCACGGGGCGAGGAGGCCGAGCCTGTGACGCAGCCGGCGCCGCCCGTGCGGCATGTGCTGCGTCCCGCACGGCCCGCGCTGCTTCCCGACGTGCGGCGGCCGGTGCGCAAACCGCCGGTGTCGTATGCGGCGCCGGTCGCGGTGCCGGTGCGTGCGGCGGCGGGTGCCGCGGTGGCGGCGACCGTGGGTGCCGCGGTCAGCGTCGAGACGAAGCAGACAGAAGCGGTGAGCGCCGGTATGCCGATGCACAAGGCAGGCGCTGCGGCCGAAGACGGCGCGACGCTTGCCGCACACCCGGCGCCGGGCGAAGCGCGGACGGTTGGATTAGCGGTCGTGCCGACGCAAGCGGTGCACGTTCTGTACGCCGCGGGATCCGCGAAGAGTCGCGACGAATTTGCCGCACCACCATCGTTGCCGGATGCTGGCGCATCGGCGTCGTCATCGTCATCGGCAACCTCATCCGCGACGGCGCAACTGCCCGCGCCGGCTGTGAAGACCGCGCGTTCGTATGCCGCGCCGATTGCAGTCGCAGCGCACGCGGCCACACCGTCGGGTGAACGCGCGCCACGCGCCGCGCTCGCCACGCATTCAGCAAGCGGCAACGAAGACCCGAACTGGTCGCGGCCCGCGCAACTCGCGTTGAGCGACGAACGCCTCGACACGATGCGCGGTGGCTTCGACCTGTCGTCGGGACTCAAGGTGTCGTTCGGCATTTCGCGGATGGTGGTCGTCAACGGCAATCTGGTGACGACCACCAGCTTCAATATTCCCGACATCGCGAACATCACTGCGCAGCAGGCGCAAACGCTCGCTTCGGTGAATGCGGGCGCGCTGTTGCAGAACGGTCCGGGCAACGTCGTGCAAGGCGGCGCATTGCCGTCGCTGTCGGGCGCGGTGATCCAGAACTCGTTGAACAACCAGAACATCCAGGCACTGACGACGATCAACACGACGGTCAATTCGCTGTCGATGTTCAAGAGCTTCAACATCGGCACGACGTTGAACAGTGCGTTGACGAGCGCGGTGCGTGGGCGCTAGCGCGGTGCGCCGCTAGAACTGGATCGGCAGGCGGAAAGTCAGCGTCAGGTCCGGCGTATCGCGCGTGAGCCCGGCGCCGAGCGAGAAGTTCAGCGTGGTTTTCGGCGAGATGCGGTACGAGTAGCCGACCAGCAGCGTACCGAGCACGACGCGCACCGAGCCCGGCACGGTTTCGCCGTTTTGATGCGTCGGCAGCACGATGCTTTGGTCGTAGCCGATGCTGAACGACGACTTCTCGTTCAGCGCGAGTCCCATGCCGACATTGAAGCCCCAGATGTCGCCCGGCTGGATGCGCCCGACCGACTGCTTTTCGCCGTTCAGCAGTGTGAGGCTCAGGTCGCTGCGCGCGAAGCTGTGCAGATAGCTGAAGTTGCCGAAGAACACCACCGGGTCGCTCGGGAACAGCCAGGTCAGGCCCGGCTGCACCGCATAGAAGCCGGTGCCGGTCGGCTGTTCGAGCGGCAGTCCGGTGCCGGTGGTGTTGCCGATGCAGCGCGTCACGCAGTCGGTCACCACGTCGAACGGACTCTTGCCGGTGGCGGTCTTGAAGCGCAGCCAGCCGACATAGTAGAACTTGTCGGGGCCGCCTTCGTTCAGTTGATAGCGCAACGTCATCTCGACGTCGCCGATGCCGTTGCCGTGGCTGTTGAACACGTTGTCCTGCGCGCTGCCGGTGAAGATCTCGCGGCTCACGGTGTCGTTGGTCGAATACACGTAGGGCACGCGCACTTCCACTTCCATCCGGTTGGTGACGCCGTAGCGCAATGCGAGGCCGCCGGTCAGCACCGTCGACTTGATTTCGCGCACGTCGATCAGGCCGATCAACAGCGCGGGAATGATCGTATAGCCGACCAGCGCGACGCGGTCCGACGACGAATAGCCGAACTGGAACGAAGGCTCGATGACGAACTGATGTCGCGGCGTCAGCACGCCGGGCTGATCGAAGATCGGTGCGACCGCGGGCGGCGCGGTGTCTGGTACCGGCGCCTGGCCGACCGGCTGTTGCGCGGGTGCGGCGGCGGGCTCGGCTTGCGCGGTGGTCAGCGCGGCGCCGGCTGCGGCGTTGGGTGTGGTGTTCGGAGCGGCGTTTGCCGAAGCGTTCGGTGTCGCTGCCGCTACAGGCGCGGCCTGTGCGGTGCCGGCCGATTGCTGCGCCGCTTGTGCCGCGGCCGGGGCCGCCATCTGCGTCGCACCTTGCGCGACACCCGTCGCGCCCGCCGCCGCGCCGCCTGCTTCACCCGCCCCGCGTTTTGCTTCCAGCGTACGCGCATCGAGTGCGCGGCTTAGCTGCTGGAACTTCTCTTCTTCTTCCGCGAGTTTGCGCTTTAATACATCGAGTTCCTTGATGCGGTTATTCAGTTCTTGCCGAAGTGTTTCGATGTTTTCCTGCGGTGTTTGCTCGCTGAGCGATTGCGCGTGTAATTCGCAATTGAAAAAAAGCAATAGTGTCGCGTAACTGACGGTCCGAAAATGTCTGAATGGCTCGCGCTTCATGGGGGGCTCCATGTCAGGCTTGCGGGTTCGGATTTTCGGCGGCATGCAGCGAATCAATGAATGCGCAGGCCTGCCTGTGCGGCGAATGATTCTAAAAGACTAGTGCATCGTTTCTTTATTCGCCAACCAGAACAACCCTGGCTAATGTCGTTAAATAACGATTGATGGTCTTTGGTAAATCCTTTAAAGGAAATGCAAAAAAATGCATAAGCGGCGCATCTGAATGCGGTATCGGCCGCTGCATGCCGAACGGCTCGCACAAGCCGCGTTCGCGAGGCGCCGCGCATACGATGTGCGCCTGCACACAGCGGCCGCACGCGCCGGGTGCATAATGCGTCTGTCTCTATCGATGCAGTGGATCGCCGCCCTTTGTGGAGGACACCATGCTTGCGAAGAACGAAGAAGCCGTCGCTCACCTGCTCA
>DATLOW010000321.1:0-18808 GCA_035536055.1 Paraburkholderia sp.
GCGGCCGCGCCGCTCGCCGCGCACTACTTCAATATCCGCAAGACGTCGATCTACGGCGGCTCGAACGAAATCCAGAAGAACATCATCGCGCAGATGATGCTCGGGCTTTGAGGAGCGGCGCATGAACTTCGCTTTTACCGAAGAACAGCAGCAACTGGCCGACGCGCTGCGCCGCTATCTGGACAAAGAGTACGGCTTCGACGCGCGCCGCGCGGTCGTGCATTCGGCTGCGGGCGTATCGGATGCCCACTGGAGCGGCCTTGCGGAGCTCGGCATGACGGCGCTGCCGGTGCCGGAAGCGCAGGGCGGCTTTAGCGGCAGCGCGGTCGATATGCTGGTGGTGATGCAGGCGCTTGGGCGGGCGCTGGTCGTCGAGCCGTACTGGGCGACGGCGGTCGGCATCGAGGCGCTGCGCGTCGCCGGTAGCGCGCAGGGCGCCGATGCGGCGCTGCTCGAGCAGGCCGCGCAGGGCGAACTGAAGCTGGCGGTGGCGTTTCACGAACCGGCGGCGCGGTATGACATCTTTTCGGTCGAGACCATCGCGACGCCGCAGCAAGGCGACGCTTGCCAGTTAAACGGCGTCAAATCGATCGTGCAGCACGGCGCGCAGGCGCAACAGTGGATCGTGCCGGCACGTGTGAACGGCGAGATCGCGCTGTGCGTCGTCGCGCGCGATGCCGCCGGCGTCGAGGTGACGGACTATCGGACGATCGACGGTCAACGCGCTGCGACGCTGAAGTTCGCGCGCACCCCGGCGCGCCGGCTGATGGGTGCGCACGCCGGCGCCGCGACGCTCGAACGCATTGCCGACTACGGCACGCTGCTGCTGTGCGCAGAAGCGCTCGGCGCGCTCGATGCGCTGAACCATGCAACGGTCGAATACACGAAGACCCGCCAGCAGTTCGGCGTGCCGATCGCGCGCTTCCAGGCGCTGCAGCACCGGATGGTCGACATGATGATCCACGCCGAGCAGGCGCGCTCGCTGACGTATCTGGCTGCCATGCGTTACGCTGATGAGGCCGCGCAGTCGCACGCCGGGCCGCAAGCCGACGAGCGGCGCCGCGCGGTATCGGCGGCAAAGGTACGGATCGGCCAGGCGGCGCGCTTCGTCGGCCAGCAGGCGATCCAGCTGCACGGCGGCATGGGCATGACCGACGAAGTGATGGCCGCGCATCTGTTCAAGCGGCTGTCGATCGTCGAGACCACGCTGGGCGACGTCGATCATCATCTGGCGCGCTTTGCGGCGCTGCCGGGCTTTGCGACCAGCGCGGCTTAGGCGCGCGCGGTCTCAACGGGGCCACAGCGGTCCACTGCGGTCCAACCGCACGGACCACGCGGATCCGCAATCTGCAAGGAGATGAAATGGGCTGGAGCTACGAGGATATGGAAGTCGGCAAGACGTACGAGGTCGGCGAGCACACGTTCACGCGCGAACAGATCGTCGACTTTGCGCAGCAGTTCGACCCGCAGCCTTTCCATATCGACGAGACGGCCGCGGCCGCGTCGCCGTTCGGCTCGCTGATCTCGAGCGGCTGGCATACCTGCTCGGTGATGATGGGTCTGCTGGTGCGCGCGGCGCTGGTGGATTCGACGTCGATGGGCTCGCCGGGCATCGACGATATTCGCTGGATCAAGCCGGTGTACGTCGGCGATACACTGCGTATGACGCTGACCGTGCTAGACAAGCGCGTGTCGGCCAGCAAGCCGGATCGCGGCATCGTATCGACGCAATGGGACGGTGTGAACCAGCACGGCGCGACGGTGATCACGATCCGTTCGAAGAACATCTTCGGCTTGCGCCACCCGGGAGCGGCAGCGTGACGCAACAGATCGAAGCGGCGCCGGTGACGAGCGCCGACGCGCTGCGCGCGCTAGTGGGCGCGCCGGCCCGCGTCAGTGCGTGGGTGGAGATCGATCAGGCGAGCGTCGACCGCTTTGCCGATGCGACCGGCGATCATCAATGGATTCACGTCGATCCCGAACGCGCGCGGCGCGAATCACCGTTCGGCGGACCGATCGCGCATGGCTTTCTGACGCTGGCGCTGATTCCGGCGCTGCTTGCGCAGACGGTGCCGTTCGTGCAGCGGCTCGGTGTGAATTACGGCTTGAACCGCGTGCGCTTCACGGCGCCGGTGCCGGTCGGTTCGCAGGTGCGCGCGGCGTTTGCGGTGGCGAATGCCGCGGATGTCGAAGAAGGCGGCGTGCAGGTCACGTGGCGCATCACGCTGGAGCGGCAGGGCAGCGAGCGTCCGGTGTGCATCGCGGAATTCATCACGCGGCATTATTTCTAGCGGGGGCGGGCGCGGCCGCGGCAACCGCAGCCTTAGCGGTTCCCGCAACCGCAACCCCAGCCGCAGCCGCAGCCGCAACCGCAACCGCAGCCGCAGCCGCAGCCGCTGCGCCGCGGCGGACCGCCCGCGCGCAGCGCCTGCATGTCATGTCCTTGCGGTTGCGCCGTCGGCCGCCGGATCGCGCGGTATCGGGTCCGCGTGCCTCGCCAGCTCCAGCTTCGCGATCGCGTTGCGATGCACTTCATCGGGCCCATCCGCGAAGCGCAGCCAACGCGCCGTCGTGTACGCATAAGCCAGCGGAAAATCGTCGCTCATGCCGGCCGCGCCATGCACCTGGATCGCCCAGTCGATCACCTGGCAGGCCATGTTCGGCGCGACCACCTTGATCATCGCGATCTCGCCGCGCGCGCCCTTGTTTCCGGCGGTGTCCATCATGTACGCAGTCTTTAGCGTCAGCAGGCGCGCCTGATCGATCAGGCAGCGCGCCTCGGCGATGCGTTCCTGCGTGACGGTCTGCGCCGCGATCGGCTTGCCGAACGCGACGCGCTGCGCCGCGCGCTTGCACATCAGTTCGAGCGCGCGCTCGGCGAGGCCGATCAGCCGCATGCAATGGTGGATCCGGCCCGGCCCGAGACGCCCCTGCGCGATCTCGAAGCCGCGTCCTTCGCCGAGCAGCAGGTTCGACGCCGGCACCCGCACGTTGTCGAGCGTGATCTCCATATGGCCGTGCGGCGCGTCGTCGTAGCCGAATACCGTCAGCGGCCGGTGCACGGTGATGCCGGTCGCGTCGGCCGGCACCAGGATCATCGACTGCTGCTGATGGCGCGGCGCGTCCGGATCGGTCTTGCCCATCACGATAAAAAGCTGGCAGCGCGGATCGCCCGCGCCCGACGACCACCATTTGTGCCCATTGATCACATAGCTGTCGCCGTCGCGCACGATGCTCGTGCGGATATTGGTCGCATCCGACGACGCGACTTCCGGCTCGGTCATCAGAAACGCCGAGCGGATCTGCCCTTGCAGCAGCGGCTCCAGCCATTCGCGCTGGTGGTCGACGCTGCCGTAGCGCTCGAGCGTTTCCATATTGCCGGTGTCCGGCGCGTTGCAGTTGAACACTTCCGGCGCCCAAGGCACGCGCCCCATGATCTCGCATAGCGGCGCGTATTCGAGATTGGTCAGCCCTGCGCCGCGCTGCGACTCCGGCAGGAACAGATTCCACAGGCCGGCGTCGCGGGCGCGTTGCTTCAGCGTCTCGATCAGCTCGGTCGGTACCCATGCATTGCCTTGCTGGCGGTTGCGCGCGATTTCGGCGGCGAAGGCCTGCTCGTTCGGATAGATGTGCTCGTCGAAGAACGCGAGCAGCCGTTCGCGCAGCGCCTGAACCTTCGGGGTGTAGTCGAAATTCATCAATGCCCTCGTGTGTGTGAGCGAAACCGGTCAGCGGACTTTCTGCGCATAATGCCAGGCCAGTTCCGCCATCGGCCGGGCGCGCCGGCCGGCGTCGAGCGCCTGCGCGCTGGCTGCGGTGCCGTCGACCACGCGCTTCATGATCCCCTGCAGAATCGCCGCGATGCGGAACATGTTGTACGCCAGGTAGAAATTCCAGTCGCCGCGGATTTCGAGGCCGGTGCGCGCGCAATAGCGCGCGACGTACTGCGCCTCGTCGGGGATGCCGAGCGCGGCCCAGTCGAGCCCGGCAATGCCGCGAAACTGCGTCGGGTCGACGTGCCACGCCATGCAGTGATACGCGAAGTCGGCGAGCGGCTCGCCGAGCGTCGACAGTTCCCAGTCGAGCACCGCCAGCACGCGTGGTTCGTGCGGATCGAAGATCAGATTGTCGAGCCGGAAATCGCCATGCACGATCGACACGCGTTCGGCGCTTTCGTTCGGCATATGCTGCGGCAGCCAGTCGATCAGCCGCTGCATCGCGTCGATCGGCTCGGTTTCGGACGCGAGGTATTGCTTGCTCCAGCGGCCGATCTGCCGCGCAAAATAGTTGCCGGGCTTGCCGTAGTCGGCGAGGCCGATGGCGGCCGGATCGACCGTATGCAATGCGGCGATCACGCGGTTCATTTCATCGAAGATCGCGGCGCGCTCGTCGCGGGTCATGCCGGGCAGCGATGGGTCCCACAGCACGCGGCCTGCAACGTACTCCATCACGTAGAATGCGCGGCCGATCACGCTTTCGTCCTCGCATAGCGCGAGCATGCGGGCGACCGGCACGTCGGTGGCACCGAGCGCATCCATCACGCGGTACTCGCGTTCGATCGCATGCGCGGATGGCAGCAGCTTCGCGGCCGGTCCGGGTTTCGTGCGCATCACGTAGGCGTGCGATGGCGTGATCAGCTTGAAGGTCGGGTTCGACTGGCCGCCGGCGAACTGTTCGAGCGTGAGCGGACCTGCGAAGCCGTCGACGTGCGCCGTGAGCCATGCGGTGAGGGCGTCGACGTCGACGCGTTGCCGGTCGGTGACCGCGCGGGTGCCGATAAAGGCGGAGTAGTCGATGTGACCCGCGCTGTGACCCGCGCTGTGACCCGCGCTGTGTCCCGCAGTGTTACCCGCGGTCTGTTCTGCGGCTTCAGTCCCGGTCCGATCGTCGGTCCGACCCGCGGCGCTGTCGTTCGCGCCTGTGCTGGTATGCGGCATTGTCTCCTCCTTGCAGGGGTACCGCTCGGATTGTCTAGCTGCGCTTGAAGTGCAGGTACTGCGCGTACAGCATTTCCATCGTCGTGTTGCGTACGTCGCGATGCAGCGGCGATGGCGGTGAGTGATTGATCAGGCGCAGCACCCAGTCGCGCGGCGCCGCGCCGACGTCGAGCGCATTGATGCAGCCGGTGGCCTGCGCGAGATGGCCGAAGAAGGTCCGGCCGCCGGCCGACAGCGCATGCGACAGCAGCGCGCGGTTCACGCCGCCGTGCAGCACGAGCAAGACGCAGTCCCACGCCGGGTCGGCGCGCAATGCGTCCAGCGCGGGCAGCGTGCGGTCGAACAGCTCACCGATCGTCTCGCCGCCGAGGAAGCGTACGTCTTCCGGCACGATGCCGTCGAACACGCCGAGAAACGCCGCCTCGATATCGGTATCCGGAATGCTGCCGAGCTTGCCGCCGCGAATCTCGCGCCACGCGGGCTCGATTTCGACGTCGATCTGCTGGCCGGTTTCCGCGAGCACACGTTGTGCGGTTTCGACGGTGCGCGGCATGCCGCTCGCCATCACGCGGTCGAAGCGGATCTGGTTCGCGGCGAACGCGCGGCCCGCGGCGCTGGCCTGTTCGCGGCCGTTCGCGTTGAGCGGCACCGCGTCCGGGTCGATCGTGTGCCCGGAGTCGTCGAAGTAGGTAACGTCGCCATGGCGCATCAGATAGATGCGGCGGCGCTTGGGCAACTGGTAATGAGGCATGGTCTGCGAAGTCATTTGTACACCGGTGGGCGTTTCTCGAGGAACGCGTTGATGCCTTCGAGCGCATCGCCATGATGCAGCGACGCGACGAAGCTGTCGCGCTCGGCGCGCAGATGGTCGGATAGCGGCTGTGCGCCGGCCGCGCCGATCAGCGTCTTGATGCGCGCGCTCGCGGCCGGCGACAGCTTGCCGAGTTCGTCGGCCCATCCGAGCGCAGCGTCGCGCACCGCACCGGGCTTCGCGAGCCGGTTGACGACGCCCAGCGCATGCAGCCGCTCGGCGCCGATCGGCTTGCCTTCGAGCAGTACCTCGGTGGCGAGCTGGCGCGGCAGCGCACGCCCGACGAACCACGAGCCGCCGCCATCCGGCGTCAGGCCGACGCGCGCATATGACATCACGAACTTCGCGTCTTGTGCGGCGACGATCAGATCGCATGCAAGCGCAAGCGAAAAGCCCGCACCTGCTGCCGCGCCTTCGACGGCGGCGATCACCGGCTTCGACGACGCCTGCAGCGTCGCGATCCATTCGCCGAGCAGATCGATGCTTGCGGCCTGCACGGACGGATCTTTCGCGCGGTTTTCGAGCAGGCGGTTCAGGTTGCCACCGGCGCAGAAGAACTGGTCCGCACCGGCGATCACGATCGCGCGCACCGATGGATCGCGCTCGGCGGTTTCGAGCGCTTCGATGCCGGCCGCGTACATATCGGGGTGCAGCGCGTTGCGCGCGCCGGGATTCGACAGCGTCAGCAGCAGCGTCGATTCGCTTTCGGCGGGGCGGGCGGCGAGCAGTTCGGCGGTCATTGGGCGTTCTCCTGAGGGGACGGCGGGGCGGTGCGGGCCGCTTGCGTTGCTGCGGTGTCGGCGGTGTCCGTGGTGTCAGTTGCGTCGGGCTGCGTCAACGAAAGCCCAAGCTGCGCACGGCGCGTGAGCCATGGCGATGGACGATAGCGCGGATCGCCAAGCAGCGTCGACATGTTGCGCAGGATCGTCAGGATTCGGTGCGCGCCGAGCGCATCGCCGAGCGCGAGCGGGCCGCGCGGATAGCCGAGACCGAGCATCACCGCGAGATCGATGTCATCTGGCGTAGCGATCTGCTTCTGTGCGATGTCGCAGCCGATATTGACGATCGTCGCGACCACGCGTTGCGCAACGAAGCCGGCCGAATCGCGAATCACCGTGACCGGTACGCCGTCGGCCGCGAACAGCGCGTGTGCGGCATCGCGTGCGGCGCGCGTGGTGGCGGGCGTGGTCATCAGCGTGCGGCGTTGCGCGGCGACCAGCGGGAACAGCGTGTCGACGGCGACCACGCGCTTGGCATCGAGCTGTTCGTCGACCGCGGCGCTGGTCGCATCGAGGCCGAACGGCGTGACCACCAGCAGCGCGTCGGCGGCCGGCGTCGCGCCGCTGTCGAGCAGCACGCCGGCCTTGGCGACGAGTTCCGCGACAGCGTCATAAGCTTGCGGGTCGCGGCGGCTGATCCACACGCGCGTGGGCAGCGTGGAAGGTGCGGGCGCTTCGGCGGGCACCTGCTGTTTGCCGGCTTCGTAACGATAGAAGCCTTCGCCCGCCTTGCGGCCGATCAGGCCGCCGGCGAGCCGCGTGGCGGTGATCGGCGACGGCTTGAAGCGCGGCTCCTCGTAGAACTGGTGATAGATCGACTCCATCACCGGATGCGATACGTCGAGCGCCGTCAGGTCGAGCAGTTCGAACGGACCGAGCCGGAAGCCGGCCTGCTCGCGCATGATGCGATCGATGTCGACGAAGCCCGCGACGCCTTCGTCGGCGATGCGCAGGCCTTCGGTGTTCATGCCGCGCCCCGCATGGTTGACGATAAAGCCCGGCATGTCCTTTGCGCGCACCGGCGTATGTCCGATGCGGCGCGCGAGGTCCATCAGCGCATTGCCGGCCGCGGCATCGCTGCGCAGGCCGTCGATCACTTCGACGACCTTCATCAGCGGCACCGGATTGAAGAAGTGGAAGCCCGCGACGCGCGCCGGCTCGTGACAGCCCGCCGCGATCGCAGTGATCGACAGCGACGACGTATTCGACGCCAGCACGCAGCGCGCGCTGACGATCGTCTCCAGTTCGCGAAACAACGCGCGTTTCGCTTCGAGTTGTTCGACGATCGCTTCGATCACCAGATCGCAGTCCGCAAACTCCGCGAGCGCCTGTGCGCCGCTGACCGCCGATAGCGCGGCGCGGGCGCGGAATTCGTCGAGCTTGCCTTTCGCCGTGAGTTTCGCGAAGGTTTCGGCAAGGTAATCGCGCGCTGCGCCGACCGCGGCCGCCTGGTTGTCGAACAGACGCACCTTGAGCCCGGCTAGTGCAGCGATTTGCGCAATGCCGCGGCCCATCGCGCCGGCGCCGACGATGCCGATGGTTTCGATGCCGTTCTGCAGAGATGTCTCGGAAGTCATATTTGTCCCGGCTCCGTACGTTGTCTTAAAATAGCACGACCGTGCAGACGAAGGCGAATCGGCGCACCGTTTGCTGTAGTCTTCTTCGACACGGCTCGACTACAGGGCGGTTCCTTCCACGCAGGTTCCGAAGGGAGACATCGGATGATCAGACTGCACGGTTTTGCGTTGTCCAACTATTACAACAAGATCAAGTTCGCGCTGCTCGAGCACCAGATACCGTTCGTCGACGTCCTGTCGATGCCGGGCCAGCACGACGCGCTGCTTGAACATTCGCCGCTCGGCAAGGTGCCGTATCTGGTTACCGAGCACGGCTCGCTGAGCGAGTCGCAGGCGATTCTCGAATATGTCGCCGCGTGCTATCCGGATAAGGCGATCTTTTCGCGCGACCCATGGCAAGCCGCGAAGGAACGCGAAATGATCGAGTACGTCGACACGCATCTCGAACTGACCGCGCGCAACCTGTACAAGCAGGCGTTTTTCGGCGGCAGCGTGACCGATGCGACGAAAGGGCGTACCGAAAAGCTGCTGGTGCACCATATTCGCGGCTTCCAACGTCTGGCGAGCTTCAGCCCATATCTGCTTGGCGAGACCTTCAGTGTCGCCGATTTCAGCGGCTTCAACCATCTGCCGCTCGTCGGACTTGCGACGCAGCAGGTTTTTGGGCATGACTTCCTGATCGATGCGGGTATCGACTGGAAAAGCTACGTGAACACCATCAATGCGCGTCCGGCGGCGCAGCGGGTGACTGAAGATCGCAAGGCCTATATGGCGAAGATGCGCGACGAGGCGCGGGAAAAAACGCGCCCCTGGTAGCGCGGCGCGCGCGGGACGCGGCGTATGTCACAGGCGCGCGAGCCGCATCGGTTCGGTCGCGCGCCGGGCGCGTGTTACGCCGCAGCGGCCGTTACAGACGGGCGAGCCGTTCGAGCGCGGTGGCGAGCGTCGCCTCGCGCTTGGCGAAGCAGAAACGTACGACGCCCGATTCGTGCGGCTCATGATAAAACGCGGACACTGGAATCGCGGCGACGCCGATCTCGCTTGTCAGCCACTTCGAGAACTCGGCTTCCGGCAGATCGCTGATCGCCGAATAGTCGACGCACTGAAAGTAGGTGCCGGTGCACGGCAGTAGCCTGAAGCGCGAGTTCGCGAGGCCGGCGCGGAAGAAGTCGCGCTTCTTCTGGTAGAACGCGGGCAACTCGAGATACGGCGCCGGGTCTTGCATGTACTGCGCGAGGCCGAGCTGCATCGGCGTGTTGACGGTGAACACGTTGAACTGATGCACCTTGCGGAACTCGGCGGTCAGCGCTGCGGGCGCCGCCACATAGCCGACTTTCCAGCCGGTCACGTGGTACGTCTTGCCGAAGCTCGATACCACGAAGCTGCGCTGCGCGAGCTCCGGATAGCGCGCGACGCTTTCGTGCGGCGCGCCGTCGTACACCATGTGCTCGTACACTTCGTCCGACACGATCAGCAGGTTCGTGCCGCGCACGATGGCTTCGAGCTTGCGCATGTCTTCTGCGCGCCAGACCGTGCCGGTCGGATTGTGCGGCGTGTTGATCAGGATCAGACGCGTCTTCGGCGTGATCGCGGCAGCGAGCTTGTCGAACGGGATCGCGTAGTCGGGCGCGTCGAGCGTGACGAAGACCGGCTTGCCGCCCGCCAGTTCGATCGACGGCAGATAGCTGTCGTAGGTCGGTTCGATCACGATCACTTCGTCGCCCGGGTGCACCGCGCACAGGATCGCGGTGAGCAGCGCCTGGGTGGCGCCGGCGGTCACGGTGATCTCGGTGGCCGCGTCGTAGCGGCGGCCGTACACATTCGCGAGCTTGTCCGAGATTGCCTCGCGCAGCGGCGCGATGCCGGCCATCGGCGGGTACTGGTTGTGGCCGGCACGCATCGCGGCGGTCACCGCATCGACGATGCGCGGGTCGCATTCGAAGTCCGGAAAACCCTGGCCCAGATTGACGGCGTTCTTCTCGGCCGCCAGCGCGCTCATCACGGTGAAGATCGTCGTGCCGACGGCGGGCAGACGGGACGGAAACGAAGGCGTGACGGGCGTGTCGTACGGTGCATTCATGGCGCGGTCCGAAAGCGTAAGCAAAGTCGTGGTTGAGGGTGACCGGACGGGTCAGCGCCGTGCGGTCCGTCTTTCAAGCAGAGGCCGTGATGGCGGCTGCGCGGTAACAGCATCGCGATGCTACGCCAACTGCGCGCCGCGCATGCGGCAGCGGGCGATGGAGTGGCGGGAAAACTCGCCGTAAAGACGCGTCACGCAGGCTCAGCCTCCTCGTCGGGCTGCAGGCACGCTGCGACGAACTGCGCCGGTTGCACGATGCGAAAGCCGAAGTCGCGGGCGACGCGCCGCGCGAGCTTCAATACCGCGCGGTCTTTCGAGATCAGCCATTGCGCCTGTGCGGTGTGCGCGAGTTCGAGGAACTTCTGGTCGTCGCGGTCTTTGCATTGCGGCAGCGGCGATGCAGGGGCTTGCTGTTGCGTGGGCGCTTCTTCGTGCGGTTGTGGTGCTTCGTGCTGTTGTGCGGGCCGCTGTCCTTGCTCCTGCCTTCGCGCCACATCCGCGCCGACTCGCTGCGCGAGCCGCGCAACCGTTGCCAGCGCGGCCGCCTTGTCCACTGCGCGCTTCGCGAACTGCGGGTAATCGAGCACGTAGGTCAGCTCGCCGAGACAGCGCGCGTCGATCAGCGCATTGAGCGCGCCGCGTTCGAGCGCGGCGTGGATCGGGCGCGTATGCGGGTCGTCGAACACGAGGATGTCGATCCATACGTTCGAATCGAGCACGACCCGCGGCGCGGGTGGCAGGGCAAGGGAACCGGGCATTCGTTACATTCGCTACAATCTGGCTTTCGTCTTTTGACCGACAGGCACGGCGTGCCTGAAAGCCTCTATGATAATCGTTCTGTCGCCGGCGAAATCGCTCGACTACGAAACCCCCGCACACATCAGCAAACACACGCTTCCCGATTTCGTCGACGATGCGGCCGAACTGATCGGCGGCCTGCGCCAGCTGTCGCCGCAACAGATCGCCACGTTGATGAGCATCTCCGATCCGCTCGCGCAACTGAATTTCCAGCGCTACGTCGACTGGTCGCCCACGTTTAGCCGCAGCAACGCCAAGCAGGCGGTGCTCGCGTTCAACGGCGACGTTTACGAAGGCTTCGACGCGAAGACGCTGTCGGCCGCCGATCTCGACTATGCGCAGAAGCACGTGCGCGTGTTGTCGGGGCTGTACGGTCTGCTGCGACCGCTCGATCTGCTGCAGCCATACCGGCTCGAGATGGGCACGCGCTTTCAGAATGCGCGCGGCAAGGATCTGTACGCGTTCTGGGGCGCGCGCATCACCGAAGCATTGAACGCGCAGCTGCGCCGCAACAAGAGCGCTGCGCGCGTACTGATCAACTGCGCGTCGAACGAATACTTCCGCTCCGTAAAGCCGAAGCTGCTGGACGCGCCGGTCGTCACGCCGGTGTTCGAAGACTGGAAGGGCGGGCAGTACAAGGTCATCAGCTTTCATGCAAAGCGGGCGCGCGGACTGATGGCGCGTTACGCAGTCGAAAACCGCATCGACGCGCCCGAAGCGCTGCAGGGTTTCGATGCCGAAGGCTATGCGTTCGATGCGCGCGCATCCAACGATTCCACTTACGTTTTTCGCCGGCGCGTCGCGCATTAAGCGCGCACCGCAGCGCCGCAACGGAGCCCACATCATGACGCTCTCGATCACGAGCAACTTCGACGCCGGTGCCATCGAGGTGCTGGCATGCGACCGGCCGGACGAGATCCGCTTGCGCGTTCGCAGCGACAGCCACGCGGATTTTGCGCAATGGTTCTACTTCCGGCTGTCGGGCGCGCGCGGCGAACGCTGCGTAATGAAGTTCGAGAACGCGCGCGATTGCGCATTTGCCGAAGGCTGGCACAACTATCAGGCGATGGCGAGCTACGATCGCGTCAACTGGTTTCGCGTGCCGACTTCGTATCAGGGCGGCGTGCTGACGATCGATCACACGCCGGAGTTCGACCGGATTTACTACGCGTACTTCGAGCCGTATAGCGAAGAGCGTCATTCGGAATTTTTAGGCGCGGTACAGCAGATGCCGCATGCGACGCTGACCGAACTGGGAAAGACCGTCGAAGGCCGGCCGATGTCGCTGCTGACGCTCGGCATGGCGGACGACGCCGATGCTTCTGCCGCGGCGGGCTCGGGCCCGGCCGCGCAGCCGCCGAAAAAGCAGATCTGGATCATCGCGCGCCAGCATCCGGGCGAGACGATGGCCGAATGGTTCGTCGAAGGGCTCGTCAAGCGGCTCGCCGGATGGGGCGACTGGGCCGGCGATCCGGTGGCGCGCAAACTGTACGACCGCGCGGTGTTTCACATCGTGCCGAACATGAATCCGGACGGCAGCGTGCATGGCAACCTGCGCACCAATGCCGCGGGCGCGAACCTGAACCGCGAATGGATGGAACCGGATGCGGCGCGCAGTCCGGAAGTGCTGGTGGTGCGCGACGCGATCCGTGCGACCGGTTGCGATCTGTTCTTCGATATTCACGGCGATGAAGTGCTGCCGTATGTGTTCGTCGCCGGGTCGGAAATGCTGCCGGGGTTCACCGAACGGCAGGCTCGGGAGCAGAAGGCCTTTATCGATGCGTTCAAGCAGGCCAGCCCTGATTTTCAGGACAAGTACGGCTATGAAGCGAGCAAGTATCGGCAGGATGCGTTGAAGCTCGCGTCGAAGTTCATCGGCAACGAGTTTGGCTGTCTGTCGCTGACGCTCGAGATGCCGTTCAAGGACAACGCGAATCTGCCCGATGAACGGGTAGGGTGGAACGGCGAGCGCAGCGCCGCGCTCGGTGCGGCGATGCTGCACGCGATACTGTGGCATCTGGAGGCGTTCGCGTAGCGCGCGATGGCGCGGCGAGGATGGCCGCGCGTGGTGCTTTCATGCGGGCGCGGGCGGGTCGGACGATCCGGTGTTGGTGGGTGCAAAAAGCGAGGCGCGGGTCCTCGCTTTTTTGTTGAGCGGCGTAAGTGGCGCGCGAGGGCGTTGCTTTCAATGCGGCCGTTGTGTCAATGCAGCAGCCGTCGTCTTGATGCTGTCGTTGTCTTGATGCTGTCGTTGTCTTAATGCTTCTTCTTGCTGGTTGACGACGCGGCTCTTTTCGACCCGGCCGATTTGGACGCACTCGTCTTGCTTGCCGATTTCGCGGACGATTTGCCGGTGGCCTTTGCGGTACCCTTGCCGGACGAATGACCGCTCGAGTGACCAGCCGTATGGTTCGTCGTATGGTGGTTTGCGCCGGTCTTTGCTGTCTTGCTGCCCTGCTTCTTCGCCGCCGTCTGGCCTTGTGCGGCGTAACTGCCCGCTGCGCCCGCGGCGGGCGCCACCGTGCCGCGCACCGGCCGCGCCGGTGGCACCGGATCGTTCCAGCTGAACGCGAGCATCTGCGTGCCCACATACCCGCAGCGGAAGTGCAGGTCCGCCGGATCGCCGCCACCGCTGCTGCGAATGCCGATGCCGTCGACCGTCACGACGTTGTCGACCTTCACACGCTGCTTGCCCTCATCGAACGAGTCGTTCCACGGCGTGACCGACGCATGCACGTTGTCGAATGCCGACGGCGCGAACTCGACGTGATCGAACGCAGTGGAAGTGCTCGCGACGAAACTGCCATGTGCAGCGCAATCCGCGACGAGCGGATCGGCATGCATGTCGTTGACGAACTGGTTGACGAGCTGATTGTGCTGGTCGAGCTGATCGGCGGCCGCAAGCGTAGGCGAGACAAGCGCAGCGCTTGCCATCCATACCGCCAGCCGGCCGACCAACCGCAGCGACCGGTGCGGTACGTTGGTGCAATCCATCTTGTAGTTAACGCGATTAACAACGCGATTTAACGCGATTGAGACGATTGAAGCGATCGGGACATACGGCAAATAAGATGCCCCGCAATCGGTATGAGTTCAATCGTGACACAGATATTTTGCGGTCTCGCGACGCGCTGTTGCGTGCGTCATGCGGCTTCGTCCGCGGCTCCGAGGTGTGCGATGCGCACTCAGGTGCGCGGGCCGCCGAGACGATAGCGGCGTACGTCATAGGTCGTGACCCATGCGGGACGATAGACCGCGATCAGCGCCGTGGCCATGCCGGTGAACCACGCTTCACCGGACGCGAGCAGGAATACGCTGAATGCATAGCCAACCGGAATCACTTTCGGCGAACCGTCCGCGAGTCCGACGTGCGTGGCGAGCGCGGCCGCCGAAGCGACCGTTACTGCAATCGCCGGCGACACGAAGCCCTGGCCGAAAATGAACATGAACAGATTGCGCGGCAGCCATGCGATGCTGATTCGCTGCAGCAGTGCCGACACGCCCACCGGCAGTGCGCCGAACACGAGAAAGGTGAGCGCCACCCCTTGCCACGGCGCATCGAACACCAGCGCCGCGAGCCCCGCGACGACCGCCATCGCGATCAGCGCGAGTGCCCAGTCGAACAACGTGACCACGAGCGTCGCCCCGAGCAGATGCAACACCGTGCCGTCCTCGAGCCATGCGTTGCTGGCCCACAGCACCGACACGGCAGCAATGATCGCTAGCCAGACGTGCTGCAGCACCGGGTCCTGAAGACGTTTGAAAGGGTTCTTCAGAAGCGCGAGCGCGAGCAGCGCCGCAGTGGCGACCCAGCCACCGATAGCGACCCATAGCGGAAGCGGTGTGTAGAGGAAACCCATGTGTCTCATATTACTCGTTGGACGGCCAAACGTGTGAGCGGATTCCATGCCAGCCGTCTGGCAACGGAAGCCGCCAAGGCCCGCGGTGGCGCGGTGCTACGGGTTGTCGTCCTCGTCGGCAGGAGGCTCGCCCGATGCTGCTCCGAACGGCGTGGTCGGTTCCGCCGCCAGCGGTAACGGCGCGGCAGTGTCGTTCGCAGGCAACGGATACTTGAAGGCGCGGCGCGAACGGCGGCGCAGCGGTACGACGCCGCTCTGGCCGAGCACCGGGCGCGCGGTGCTTTCGCGGCTGGTGCGCAGCACCTCGAGCTGCGCGTTGAGCCAGCCGTTGTAGATCGCCACCGCGGCGGCGCGATTCGGCGCGCCGAGCTGCTGAAAAATGCTGGCCAGATGGATCTTCACCGTGCCTTCGCTGATGCCGAGTGCGCGCGCGATCATCTTGTTCGTGCTGCCCATGTGCACGCAGCGCAGGATCTGCTCCTGACGCGGCGACAGGCCGCCGCCGAAGCGCGTGCGCTTGGCCGGCGGCGCCGGCGGCTGGGCACGGCGCGCGGTGCTCTCCGCCGCACTACTGGCCGCCTTCGGCGGCGCTGCCGCGACCGGCGCAATGATGCTGGGCTCCGGCTTCAGCGGCGCCGGTCGCAGTGCAAGCGCGCCGGCCGGAATGTAATGACCGCCCAGCAGCACGATCTCGAGCGCGCGCACGATCAGCCGCGGATCGGTCGAGCGCGGTATCACGCCGAGCACGCCGTTCTCGACGAAGCCGCGCACGCAGTCGGCCGACGTGTTGTCGTCGGTCAGCACCGCGACCGGCAAGCCCGGATGATTCGCCAGCAAGGCGCGGGTATCCATGTCGGACATCCAGTCTTGCCAGTCGATTACGAGCAGGTCGGGTTGGTGCCGCCGCAGCCCGCGTTCCGCCTGGCGCCAGTCCTGAGCTTCGGAGAAGCGCGCCTTGCGGTCGATTTGCCGCAGCAGCGCCTTGAGCCCTTCGCGCCGTTCGGCGTCTGAGTTGAGAAGCGAGAAACGCATTGCCATGCCTCCAGATAGTCGTTCGAGGTGGCGCGATGCGCGCAGAGGGTTAAAGACTGTTGCGCGGCGATGCGTCACCACTCCGATGATGACAAATTCCTTAACGGCTGACCGCCTGTCCGATAGGCATAGGACTAGTGCATAAAAAACGAAAAAGCCCCGCGTGCAGCGGGGCTTAGCGGACCTTTCGCGAATGCGCGTCGGGTTTGTTTCAGATCGTTTCCGCGTTAGTGAAAGTGCGGTTGCGCGGGTTCGGCGTCTTCCGGCATCTCCGCATGCACGATCTCGCCGAGCGGATCGGCATACAGCGGCACGCCGCAATCGTCGCAATATTCAGGCTCGAAGCGACCGGCGTGACGACGGATGTCGGCGATGCCGGTTTCCTTCAGCAGCGCGACGATCTCTTCGAGCGGGCCCTCTTCGGCGTTCGGCTCCTGCGGTTCCTCGTCGATTCCCGGGTCGCCGTTTTCACGGCCGTAGAGCGGCCAGACGACACCGTAGATTACGTCGTTGCTGCCGCGCCGCGTAAAGCCGATCCGGTATTCGTCGATGCGCCGTTCGCCGAAGCCGGCGACCACGGCGCGCAGTTCTTGCGGCGCCGCGCCGATTGTGTCGAAAAGATAACGGACCGCCGTGCGCACCGTGTGCGGCCGCACGCGTTCGTCTGCGTCGCGGCAGGCCGAGTAGTACGCGTCGGGCAACAGGCATTCGAACTCGCAGCCCGGCAGCACCACCGACAGATTGGCGCCGCCCTGCGCCGCCCACTGTTCGAGGCATTGGCCGCGCTCGATACGGCTGCCATGCTCTTCCTCTTGCCAGCGAAACACCGGTGCGCCGACCGGTGCCGCGACGACGGCGAGCAGGAAGCGCGGGTCGGCGAGAATCGGCGAAGTCTCGGGCAGTTCGCCGAAGTTGATTTTCGCGTTGGTGCCGGCCATGGCCGCCTGCGTCAACTGCTGCGCAAGCCGCCATGTTTCGACGTGGTGGCGCGGCAACTGGTCGATGCTGTACAGGAACGGTGCCATTGCCACCCGCGTGCCGGCTGCCAGCACGTGCGCCTGCAGATGCGCGCGCAGCGCGTCGGCCGCCTCGCCTTTTAGCGGCCCCGACGGGATCGCGTAGCGGGTCCACGCCAGCACCGGCGCGGCGATCAGCAGCGCTTCGTATGGTGCGCCTTCGTGTTCGACGGCGAGCGATTCGCTATGCGTTTCGGCCATGTCGGCGAGCGCGCCGTAGGCGTCCGGGTGGTTCTGCTGCAGATGATCCAGCGCAGCGTCCAGCGTCGTCTGACTGCCGTTGCGGACGATTCGGGCCAGCATGGCGTCGAGTTTCGCTTCCCAGAAGCGGTCTTCGGTGCGGCTGCCCGACGCGAACAGTGCGAGCGACAGACCGACCAGCTTATCGGCATCGGGAGGGAGGCGTTTGGCTATTCGCGAGCGCATAAATCCGGAATTTGTGTGCAGAGAACCATATATTCTAGTCCTTTCTATCGGCCCCTATGCACAGGATGTGCATGCGACACCCGGCGCTCTGCATTGCGAAGGACTGCGGCGGCCGCACCGGCGCGCCGCTGCGGCCGCCGGGTGACGCTCTCCTATACTGACTGGACGGGTTGGCTGGAAAGATATCGACGTCTGTCGCCGTGCTTTGGCACAGGGAGAGCCTCATGGTGAAATCGGACCAACTGATCGAGCGGCTCGCGGCCGTGTTTGCGCTGATTGTGCTGGTCGGCGGGTCGCTGCTGGTGCTCGCGCCGTTTACGACCGCATTGCTATGGGGCGCGATTCTCAGCTATAGCTCATGGGGGCTGTATCGCAAGCTGACGGCGGCACTCGGCGGCCGCCGCACGTGGGCCGCGACGCTGATCGTGCTGATCATCCTGATTGTCGTGCTCGGGCCGTTCGTGTATGCGGGGTTTGCGCTGGGTGCGAACGTGCGCGAGATCACCGCATTCGTGCAGCGGGCATTCGACGCGGGCTTACCGGACTTGCCGTCGTGGGTGGCGCGCATTCCGCTGGTCGGTTCATCGATTCAGTCGTTCTGGGACCGCGTGACCAGCAGCAATTCCGAGATGGTTGCGCAGTTGCGCGTGCTGGCCGCGCCGGCCGGTAAGTGGATTCTTGCGGCGGCGCTCGCCGTCACGCACGGGCTGGGGCTGCTCGCGCTGAGCATTATCCTGGCGTTCTTCTTCTATACGGGCGGCGAGGGTGCGGCCGCATGGCTCAATGCGGGCATGCGCCGGGTCGCGGGCGAACGCGCCGACTATCTGCTGGCGCTGGCGGGCAGCACGGTAAAGGGCGTGGTGTACGGCATTCTCGGCACGGCGCTTGTGCAGGGCGTGCTGGCGGGCTTCGGCTGCTGGATCTCCGGGGTGCCGGCGCCGGCCTTGCTCGGTCTCGCGACGTTCTTTCTTTCGGTGATACCGGGGGGGCCGGTGGTCGTCTGGCTGCCGGCAGCGATCTGGCTGTTTCACGTCGGCGAGACCGGGTGGGGGATCTTCCTGATCGTCTGGGGTTTGATCGTGGTCGGCATGTCGGATAACGTCGTCAAGCCGATTCTGATCGGCAAGAGCAGCGACATGCCGTTGATCCTCGTGATGCTCGGCATTCTTGGCGGCGCCTTCGCGTTCGGTTTTCTGGGCGTGTTCATCGGCCCGACGCTGCTGGCGGTGGCCTATACGGTGCTGCACGACTGGACGGTCGGCTCGGCAGGCGCGCGTGAACTGGCGGCTGCCCAGGCGCCAGCCGACGACCCGTCACACAAGGTCGAAAAGGCATCGGAAAAATAATCTCGAATAACGCTTGCGCGCCTCGCGGCGAGTGTCTAGAATCTCGGTCTTTCGCGCTTCGGTGACGCGGTGCGAAAGGCGGGAGCGCCAGTAATGGCGGGGTTTTCCGGGCGGGTCGGCAGGTTGGGCAGTTAAAAAAACCTGTT